>CADAQX010000009.1 GCA_902790215.1 uncultured Bacteroidota bacterium
CATCTACGACCGCATGGGCAGACAGGTTTATACCTCCAACGACCTCCACTTCAAATGGAACGGCACCACCATGGACGGCGCCAAGTGCCCCCAGGGCTCCTACGCCTACATCATCTACTACCGCCGTCCCGGCACCGAAGACATCGTCACCCAGAAGGGCACCATCACCCTGATACGATAAACCCAGAACGTCATAACACCCAAGGAAACACTTAAGAAGTACTGGGGCTTTGACTCCTTTCGTCCCCTGCAGGAAGAGATTATCAACTCAGTCCTGCAGGGGAACGATACTTTAGCCCTGCTGCCTACCGGAGGCGGCAAATCAATATGCTACCAGATTCCTGCATTGATGAGCGAAGGGCTGTGCCTTGTGGTATCACCGCTCATCTCGCTGATGAAAGACCAGGTGCAGAACCTGCGGGAACGCCATATCAAGGCAGCCTGCCTCGTCTCAGGACTCAACGGCATAGAGCAGGAAATCATCTACAACAACTGTATCCACGGGAAGACCAAGCTGCTCTATGTGTCGCCCGAAAGACTGAAACAGCAGGTATTCATTGAGCACTTCCGGCAAATGAAGGTATCCTTGATAGCCGTGGACGAAGCCCATTGCATCTCGCAATGGGGCTACGATTTCCGCCCGCCATACCTTGAGATAGCCAGGATAAGACCTTATCACGAAAACGTCCCGGTTCTGGCACTTACCGCCACTGCCACACCAGAGGTGATGACAGACATACAGGACAAACTACTGTTCCGGGGAAAAGAGCATGTGTACAAGACCAGTTTCTACCGTCCCAATCTTGCCTACATGGTGTTTCGCGAGCAAGACAAGGAGGGGCGCATGCTGCGTATTGCCCGCCACGCCGGCGGCAGCGGGATAGTCTATGTGCGCAACCGGCGTCGCACACGCCAGGTGGCGGACACCTTTGCACGAAACGGCATCCCCGCCACCTATTACCATGCCGGCATGGAGCCCAAAGAACGCGACATAGCCCAGATGCGGTGGATGAAAGGGGAAACACCCGTCATTGTGGCCACCAACGCCTTCGGCATGGGCATAGACAAGCCCGATGTACGCTTTGTCATCCATTTGGACATCCCGTCCTCTATCGAAGCCTATTTCCAGGAGGCAGGACGCGCCGGACGAGACGGCAAGAAGTCATATGCCGTGATGCTATACGACGACAACGACATTGACAACCTGCACAAAGGTTTTGAGATCAGCTATCCCACGCAGCGGCAGATTGCCAATGTCTACAAAGCCATCTGCAACTACTACCAGCTGCCTATCGGCTCGGGAACCGACTGCCAGTTCGACTTCGACATAGAGTCTCTGTGCAGTGCTTACAACTTCAATTTGGTGGAGATGTTCAATGCCGCCCGTTTTCTCGAACGCGAAGGGCTGATATCTCTTCCCGACCGCGAAGAAGCCGAATCGAAAGTCCATATCCCCCTTTCAAAAGAAGAGATCTACCGTTTTCAGGTGTCACAGCCACGCTACAGCGACCTGCTCACCCTGCTGTTGCGCATGTATGGAGGGCTTTTCAACGACTTCATCCCAATATCCGAGCGCACCCTGGCACGACGACTTATGCTGGACGAGAAACAGGTAGTCAATATGCTCCACCACATGGATGCCCTCAAGGCTATCGTATACAAAGCGAAAAGTACAAAGCCACAGATTATTTTCAATTCCCCGCGCATCGACACCAACAGCCTCTACCTGAGCGAGAGCAACTACAAGGAATTAAAAGAACACGCCTTGCACCGTATGGAGGCCATGATTGGCTATGTGAACAATACCACAGAATGCCGCAGTCAAATATTGCTTGACTATTTCGGGGAACAGGATGCACGCAAATGCAGCATGTGCGACCACTGCATTCTGGAGCACCGCCCTGCCGCCTCCTTGCGCCAACAGATACTCGCAATGCTGAAAGAACAGCCAATGAGAGCCGATGAACTGATGGGAAAACTACCCGGCATAGACGAAGCCACCGTGCAGGACATGCTACGCCTGCTCGTTGACGAGAGGAAGGTCTCGATTAACCAGTCTCTTCAATTCCTTGTATAACCGTGCCACGGGCAACCCCATGACATTATAGAAACAACCCTCTATGCGGTCTATGCCCACCATGCCTATCCATTCCTGAATGCCATAGCTGCCCGCCTTGTCGAAGGGACGGTATGTATTGACGTAATAGGTTATCTCCTGAAGGGTAAGGTGATGGAATGACACATCGGTGCACTCTGTAAAAGAGACCATCGACTCCGAGCCGCGAAGACAGACACCCGTGTATACCTGATGTGTGCAATCCGAAAGCATTTGCAGCATGGCAACGGCCTCCTCACTGCTGCGGGGTTTGCCCAAAACAGTGTCCTCGTACACAACAACAGTGTCGGCTGTTACCAGCACCTCATTGTCTGCAATTGCTGTCGTATAGGCCAACGATTTCCTGCGTGCCAGAGTCTCCGCCACACGGGCAGGAGCCACGGCCTCGGACAAAGTCTCATCCACGTCAATATCCACCATCCGGCAAGGTATTCCCAGCCGCTCAAGGAGCTCACGCCGCCGTGGCGACTTGGAGCCTAACAAGAGTGTGCAATTCAGCAAAGCACTTCCGCTATCTGCCACTATTCCTATCCTTCTGCTGTTTGGCAGTGTTGTCGGTCATGGAGGTCATCTGCCCGTCCTTGAACTCAGCCACTACACCTTCCCTGCCATATTTGTCGTACCAGACCCATTTGCCATCCTTCTTGCCGTGGACAAAGGTGCCGGTCTCTTCCGGTGTGCCGGCGGTGTTGAACCGCTCATACTTGCCATGGCGTTCACCGTTGATATAATTCTCCGATATTTCAACCTTGCCATTGGGGTGGAAACGCACCGTTTTCCCGTGCTGCAGGTCGTCGTGGTAGTTCATCTCGTACCTGATACTGCCGTCGTCGTACACACCACGCCACAGGCCTTCTTTCCTGCCGTTATGGAAGCTGCCGGTATAGTCTATTTTACCATTCTCGTACCAGGCTGTCCATACACCCTCTTCCTTGTCGTTGACATACTCGCCCTCGTGCAGTTTCTGGCCACTCTCGTACCATGTAGTCCACAGGCCTTGCTTGTAGCCGTTGTTGTACTGGCCCTCACGCCATTTCTCGCCGGTCTCATAGTAATATGTCCAGGTGCCGGTCTCGTTGCCGTTGGTATAATGTCCGCGAATGCCCACGTTGCCGTTAGTGCGCCAATAGAAGACCCATTCGCCTTCCTGCTCGCCTTGCACAAGTCTGCCTTCCTGGTCCTTCTTGCCCGTAGGGGTCCACCAGGTGGCCTGGCCTTCCAGTTCGTCGTCCACATAGACACCCTCGAACTTCAGCTGGCCGTTTTCATGCCACTCGCGGGTCTTGCCCTCACGCACCCCATCGACATAGGGGACCTCATCCTTCTGCTGGCCATTCTCATACCACGAGACAAACATGCCCTCTTTCTTCCCGTTCACAACAGGGACTTCACTCTGGCGTTTGCCGTTGGCATACCATGTGCGCGAAGTGCCGCTGCCGCTCATCACCATCTCCTCGTGCTTCGTGCCGTCATTATAGAATGTACGCCACACTCCGGTCTTGTGGCCCTGATTGTCATATTTACCCTGACGGAACACCTGCCCGTTGGGATGCCACCACGTCCAATTACCGATATGGACACTGTCGTCATTCAATGTGCCCGAAACATACAGCTGGTCGGGATGCGTGGCGTAGGCCTCTTCATAGTGAATCTGCGCAGTGGCCACCATGGCACTTAAGCAGAGAATGGGGAAAATGACTCTTTTCTTCATATTGGTGATATTTGTTTTCTTATTGAACAGTTTCATGGGATTGATGATTTCGCTCTTCCTGCATCAGGCCGTTAACGACCTTTATCCGAGTCACCGACGTTTCTTTCCGAATATACAAAGTCTATGAGGACAGGCTTGGCTGCATCGGTACCGTTAATCACCGTGCGGAGAGCCGACGACCTGCGGGCATCGATATAGAGCTCCGTGCCGTAGTCCTTGCCGCTGCGCAGCAATTCCTGCATATGGCGGGTGACACGCAGACGGTATTGATTCTTTTTCTTGTCATAGTATCCATCGAAGCCCGAATAGAAGTTTGGATTACTCACAAAGTTGGCATCGGAAATAAGGACAGAAGTCCCGTCGTTCAGATTCTTGTTTGCCAGAATACGCACTGGGGGCTGGGTGTCGGCTATTTCATTAACTGGCAGTATCAATTCAGCATAGTGAATCACCGCCCAGGGATGCTTTTTCCTGAAGGTGTTGAGGAACGGCTGCAAGTTGAGACGCACACGGGTGCCGCCCAGCGGCTCGAGATACAGCAGCTGGTCACCCGCTATCGAGTCAACCGTATGGTTGGCAATAGGGGCAATGGCCTTTCCGGTATAGTCATGGTTGAAATACATGCTATGCCCCGCATCGGCGTTGATTACAAAGATATACCTCAAAGACTCCACATTGGCAGTATGGTAATACAGGGTCAGCCGGGTGTTTGTAGCGGTGAAGTCCACCGTCACCATCCTGTTGGAATTCTCGGCCAGCTTAAGGCTGAAGCCCTTCACCCTCTCGGCGAACTCATCAGTGGTGCAGTTCTGCCTCAACACGGGGTATATATCCTCGTTCATGCGCAGCCTGATGCTGTCGGCAATGTAGGTCACTGTTCCGTCAAAGAAACACACACCGTTGTCGGACAGGCTCTGTGACGAATAAGAGGCATGGTAGATGCTGTCTCTCAACGGTTCATCCAGCTGATTGATGATAATATGCAGCGGCACAGGGGTCGAGTCGGGCACCACAGGATACAGCGAGTCAATAACCAGCGTCATCACCACCGAGTCTATAATCACATCGTCGGTGAGATTGATACCGGTGGTCGAAGAGATGGTGATTTGGGAATAGATGACTGATGTCACCGAGCCGAACACATCGTCTTCATAATCGCCAAAGATGCCATACTGGTAGCCCGCCGTCCACAGCGAGTCGTCGAATATCGTGCAGCCCGTCATGTAGGCCGTGTCGCGGATGCCGTCATATAGTGAAAAGGGGTCCTGCAAATCCAGACCCAAGTCCGACTCCTTCTCCGTGCAAGCGGCAGGAAGCAGGAACAAGAGAACTCCCAAAGGGAAGAAAAGTTTTCTAAAAGACATGCTTATTGTGTGTAAATTGTGTGTTGTCAAGATTTCTACGTATCTACTTATCCCAATACCGGTCTCTAATTATTGATGGCACTGCCACAGAGCGTGTCGTACAACTTGTTGATTTTAGTGTAGAACTCCGTGCGGTCGGGCATGTAGTCAATTACATGGCGCTTGTTCTCCTTGGCAAACTGGACCAGTTCGGGGTTGACATTCGGCGAGGAGATGACAATGCCGTTGGCATAAGTGATGGCCGCCTTCATCAAGGTGAGGTAATCCAGATTCTGATACAGGCGCAAGTCCTTTGCCGTGGCTCCGTCGGTGCGCATCTTCTTCTCCAGCTCCTCGGCAAACTTGCCGTTGAAGCCATCGTCCTGAAGCGACAGCACCGTACGTGTCCCGGTGAAGAATGCATTCTCCTTGTTGATACGGCGCAGATAGAACGGGACCATACCGCTGAACCAGCCCGAGAAATGAATCAGGTGTGGCTGCCAGGCAAGCTTGCGCACCGCCTCAAGCACCCCGCGTCCAAAAAACAGGATGCGCTCGTCGTTGGAAGGAAGAAGGTTCCCCTTCTCGTCAAACGTGCTGCCAAACCGGGTGAAATACTCCTCATTGTCGATGAAATACACCTGCAAACGGGCTGTGGGTATGGAGCCGACCTTGATAATCAACTGATGGTCGCAATTGTTAATAATCAGATTCATCCCCGAAAGGCGGATGACCTCATGAAGCTGGTGCTTGCGCTCGTTGATGTCGGTAAAACGCGGCATGAACACTCTGATTTCACGACCCAGTTCCTGGGTAAACTGCGGCAGATAACGCCCCATTACCGTGGCATCGGATTCTTCCGAGAATGGCACAACACCCTGATTTATAAATAGTATTCTTCCTTTTGCCATATTCGACAATGCATAATAAACAATATGCAAAGATACGAATTTTTTTTTGATAATAAAGAAAAAAGATTTGCCCGGACACCCCTTCCACCCTCTCATCCATTATGTTTCAAGGCAGAGAAACATCTTGGTATTAACACATTGTTGATAAAAAATCATGTTAAATAAATTCGCGCATTCATATTTTTTGTACTTTTGCATCATGGTACAGAATTTGTCAGAAGAAGAAATGTCGCTGTTAGCCAAAGCAGAACGCTATTGCGCTAATGAGGAGCAATGCCGCACTTCCGTGCGGAAGAAACTATGTGACTGGGGGGCAACACCCGATTCGTCCAACAAAATTGTCAACCGGCTCATAGACCAGGGTTTCATCGACGAGCGCCGCTACGCCCGTGCCTATGTGTCCTCCAAGCTGCGCCACCAGAAATGGGGAAGGCTGAAAGTCATCTACCAACTGCGTTCAAAACAGGTGCCGCCGAAGTTCATCACCGAAGCCCTTGCCGAAATCACTGACGAGGAATACCGGAACATACTGCTCGACGTGGCCAACACCAAGTGGGCTTCCTATTCTGCTTCCGAAGCCACTGCCAAACGCCGCTCAAAACTCGCCACTTTCCTGGCCTCGCGCGGCTACGAGTCGCCGGAGATTCAGGCCATGATTGCCGAGCACTATACCGACGAATAACAACGCCCCGGCCGCCATTCCCACGCGACATTATCACCCCCTCCCGGGGTATAATATGATAATCCCTTTCCATGGATACCATCACATCACAATGGTATCCTTTCTTTTTCACCCATCCCCTTGCCGGAGACTACTACAGAAATTTTATCTGAACCGACGACATGTACTCCAAGTTGAAATACTGCGCGGCATTGCCGTTGTTGATGGCCAGCTGAAGGTTGCCCAACGACGACACTGTGAGAATCAGCGACGAGCGGGGACGTGCCTGCCTCTCGCCGTCGACATAGCTGCGATACAGCTTCTTCACCGTCACTTCACGCACCTGCACCTCGAAGTCACGCTTGTTGCACAACTTCTCAAATTCATCGTATGTAATATCCAGGTTGCAGTTGCCGTAGCCGTCGACATATATCACATGCACCTCCAACACGTCTTTCACTAAGTTGGGTTTCAAGAACGTTTTCTTCACCAGGCTGTCCGTGGCGAAACCGATGTCCGACAAAGCGGCTCCCTGCGCCAACCGTGAAGCCACCTCGCAGAAAAGGTCGCAGGCGGCAAAAGTGTAGGAATTGGTCTCCTGATAAACCTTATCGATAACCACCGCCTTGATGTTCTCCGACCCGAAAACAGCCGTGGGCAAACCGTTGTCGGTGCAGATGTAGTACTGCTCATTGTGCTCCACAACAACAAACGGATTTTCCGGGGTCTGCGACGAGCACACATCGATAATATGGATGGTGCCCGGAGGGAAGCCAAGGCAGCCATATTTCACCACATAGGTGGCACGCACAAGCTGGTAGGGAGGGATGCCGTGGGTGATATCCACCACCTGCACACCGGGGATGTACGAATACAACTTCCCCTTCACCCGACCGATGTAATAGTCGTTGTAGCCCCAGTCCGTGGTAAGTGTGACAATGGTTGGATTCATGATACAGTGATTGTTATACGACGATATGGTGGATAGCTTGCCAATGCAAAGATACAACAATTATTTGAAATAATAAGCCTAATTTGACATATTAGGCTTATCGATTTGATACAGCACGGGTTACCGCTCAATTCCCCACCGTCATCCGGCCGATGGCGGCACCCTGCGTGTAGCGAGAGCGTATCCCGGCCCGATGAAGAGACAATGAAGGGTCGTCATTTATTCGATCGTTATTCGATCGTTTTCCCATCGTTTTCCCTTTCACAAAGGGAAAAATGAGGGAAACATATCGAAAAACGATATGATAAAGAACGACGCAACGTCGAACCCGGAAGGCGAACAGAAGAACGTTGAGTACAAATATGCGACACTTTCGGAACGGTGGAGTAAGTTGGCGAAAGTTGGCGTAATCCCTCACAGAATAAAACGTAACTTCCGCGCGAAGCGGCAAATGTCTCACCGAAAAAAAGTCGCCCCCATTCAGTCTCACCGAAAACAGCGCTGCTCCCATTCGGTCTCGACGTTGCTTTGTGCAACTTTCGCCAGCTGTATTGTACGGAAACAAGGGATGACTTGCATCGTTACCGCGGCGCTTTTGTATCGTCGGTTCGGGAGAGCATCCCGCAGCCCTGTCGCGTTGAATAAAAAAAGCCAGGGTTCTGCATTATTGAAAAAAAGTGTATCTTTGTAGAGTGGTAGAACAAACCACTTATTGCACAACAATCAACTAATAAGATATTTATAAATATTTATGGCTTTATTATCCATCCGCAATTTGCACGCTTCCATCGGCGATAAAGAAATATTGAAGGGCGTGAACCTCGAAATTAACCGCGGCGAAGTGCACTCCATCATGGGACCCAACGGCAACGGCAAAAGCACCCTCGCCGGGGTCATTGCCGGCAACAGCAAGTACACCGTCACCGAAGGGGAGGTCATCTACAAAGGCAAGAACATCCTTGACATGCCCGTGGACGTGCGTGCCTGCGAAGGCATCTTCCTCGGATTCCAGTATCCCGTCGAAATACCCGGTGTCAGCATCACCAACTTCATGCGCACCGCCGTCAACGAGCAGCGCAAATATCGCGGCCTTGACCCTCTCAACGGCTCCCAGTTCCTCAAACTCATGGAGGAGAAGAAGAAAATCGTGGAGATGACCACCAACCTGGCCAACCGTTCCGTCAACGAAGGGTTCAGCGGCGGCGAGAAGAAGAAGAACGAAATCTTCCAGATGGCCATGCTCGAGCCCACCCTTGCCATCCTCGACGAGACCGACTCTGGCCTCGACATTGATGCCCTCCGCATTGTGGCCTCGGGCGTCAACAAGCTCCGCAGCGCCGACAACGCCACCGTTGTCATCACCCACTACCAGCGCCTGCTCGACTACATCGTGCCCGACTATGTCCATGTGCTCTACGAAGGCCGCATTGTAAAGACCGGCCCCAAGGAGCTGGCCCTCGAGCTGGAGGAAAAGGGCTACGAATGGATTCGCGAAGAACTTGAAGGAAAGGAGTAGCGCTGCCATGATAAGAAAAGACCAACTACCCGACATATGGGGCGACGACCTGAAGTGCACAGCCCCGCCACATACAATGGTAGTCAACCCGGGCAAAGAGCCTTACAAACTCGTCCTGCACGACAAGGCCTATTGGAATCTTTTCCGCCTTGACCCCAAACACGGCTACGACCTACAGCCCGACCACGACAACCTGCAACTCGTCATAAAAGAGGGTGCCGAAATGGAGCTGTACCGGCTCCAGTACATGAACAGCAAGGAGATTACAAACCTCGACATCATCATGGAGGCGGGTGCCAGACTGAACCTCTGCACCGTCACACTCAACGGCGGGCATGTGCGCAACAACATCACCGTCCGCATGAAAGGCGAAGGCTGCCAGCTCGAAGCCAACGGACTATACCTTGTAGACCGCGAACAGGAGTGCGACAACTACATATTCGTCGAACACGCCTGCCCCCACTGCATCAGCCACGAGCTTTACAAAGGCATTGTCGACGACACGGCACGCGCACGCTTCAACGGCCACGTGCTTGTGCAGGACGGTGCCGTCAAAACCGAAGCCTACATGACCAACCGCAACATCCTCCTCACCGACAAGGCCCATGTCGACACCCGTCCTTTCCTCGAAATCTACAACGACGATGTCAAGTGCTCCCACGGCAGCACCGTCGGCCAGCTCGACAAGCAGGCGCTTTTCTATCTCCGCTCACGCGGCATCACCGAGCGCACTGCCATGACCATGCTCAGCTATGCCTTCTGCGACGAGGTGATACGCGGCATTGCCATCGACAGCCTCCGTGACACCGTGGGCGACATGGTGAAGAAACGCCTTCACGGCGAGCTGTCGCCGCTGTGCGACGATTGTGCCATACAATGCACCACGCCCTGCAACGGTTCTGAGGCCAACTTCTACATCGACCCCGACAAATTGTAACACGCACACCGCCGAATCCCCATGCGCCGAATCCTCCTGTTCCTGCTCTTTTGCCACGTTCTCTGCGGTGTCGCCGCCCAAAGCGGCCACGCCTACCCCATGGCCGCCGCCGACCGGGGGCGTATGGAGCGTGCCATACAGGAATACAACAAAAAGCACTATCGCAAATCAAACGACCAGCTGCTTCAACTCTCCAAACTCTACCCCAACAACCCCGACATATACTTCTATCTCGGCCTTAACGCTGTCAAGCGCGACTTCAACGCCACCGGCATCCGGCGCAACTTCACGCGGGTCATCCAGCTTGCACCCGACTATCCCGATGCCGTCGCACACTACTACATGGGCATCATACACTACACCGACAACCAGTTCGACCAAGCCGTGGACCAATTCAACCAGTATTTCACCCTGGCCAACAG
Source organism: uncultured Bacteroidota bacterium (assembly GCA_902790215.1). Classification (GTDB taxonomy): domain Bacteria; phylum Bacteroidota; class Bacteroidia; order Bacteroidales; family P3; genus Colimorpha. The sequence goes on from CADAQX010000009.1 coordinate 10,570, forward strand.
CCACGGCACCCCCGAAAGCGACGCCCTCTACATGGAAGCCTCCAACTACCTCTATTGGTCCCAGTTCCTTGCCGAGGCCTACCGCCATATCGCGCCCTACAACCCCCACGTGGTCGCCGGTGTCTCTTCGCCCGAGGACGAGCTCCTGCCCTTCTTCACTCACGACGGTTCGCAATGCTTCTTCCTGCGCTACACCTCCATGCCGTCACCCGTTGCCATCCACAGCAACGAGTTGCAGCCCAAGCAGCTCAAACTCTTCTCCGCAGCCCGTCGCGACGGTCTCTTTGCCAATGCCCGCATACTCCCGGCCCCCTTCAACCAGGGAGACCCTGAAGGCAGTGTTTCCATCACCGCCGACAACCGGGAACTTTTCTACTCCGTCATACGCCGTTTCAGGGGCTATAACAACAGCGACATATACCTTTCACGCTTCGACGGAACCCGCTGGAGCCCCGTGTCCAACCTCGGCGACAGTGTCAACGCAGCCGACTGCTGGGACTCGCAGCCCTCTGTCACCCCCGACGGCAACACCCTCTACTTTGCCTCCAACCGCAAGGGCGGCCTCGGCGGCACAGACATCTGGCGCTGCCGCCGCAAAGCCGACGGCACCTGGAGCCGCCCTGTCAACCTCGGTTCCAGCGTCAACACCCCCGGCAATGAGAAATGCCCCTTCATCCATGCCGACGGCCATACCCTCTACTTCGCCTCCGACAGCTGGCAGGGCTTCGGCGGATACGACATTTACTACATAGACCTCGACCGGGACACCCTCTCCCGGCCCACCAATCTCGGCCTCCCCTTCAACACCGAGGAGGACGACATCACTTTCGGCGTATTTGCCGACGGCACCCGTGCCTACTATGCCGGCCGCACCGACTCTGCCGACCGCATCGGGGGCACTGATGTACTCACCTTCGACCTCTACCCTGCCGCACGTCCCGAAGCCATGACGCTCATCCGCGGGCAGGTCTCCGCCCCTGACGGCGCACCCCTCCAGGCCACAGTCACCGTCACGCACGGCTCTCACACCTCAATGGTCTATACCGCCGACTCCTCCGGGGCTTTTGCCATTCTCATCTCACAGCAGCGCCCCAACAGCGTCACCGTCACTGCTCCCGGCCACCGTAGCGTCACCCTCTCCGACACCCGCCTGCGCCAAGCGCCCCTCACCGTCACCCTGCCACGTCTGTAATCCGAAAACAAGCAACGCCATGCACGATATCTGGAGAGTCTTCCGCTACACAAAGTTCTATCCCTGGAACATAGCAGCCAATCTGCTCTTCAATATGCTGGCTGTCATCTTCAACCTTTTCACCTTCGTCACCATTGTTCCCTTCATCGAACTTGTTTTCGGCTCTCCCCAACCCGTCGAGTTGCCGCCTTTCTCTCTTAGCCAGGAATACCTGTCGCTCTTCATGACTCACTCCCTCGCCCTTCTCAAGGCTCGCCACGGCCAGTGGACATGCCTCCTCGGCTTTGCTTTTGTCTATCTTGCCTTCTCGTTTTTCTCCAACCTGTGCCGCTATGCCGCGCAATTCGTCATCAGCCCCATGCGCAACGGCATCGTCATGCGCCTGCGCGACGACATTTACCACAAAGTCACCATACTCCCTGTCTCCTACTTCAACTCCCGCCGCCGGGGCGACATCATCAGCCGCATGTCCAACGACCTCTCCGACATTGAATGGGGTGTACTCACATCCATCATCTCCCTCGGCAAAGACCCCGTCAACATCATCGTATTCGCCGCCGTACTCATATTCATCAGTCCGCGCCTTTTCCTGTATTTCTTGATTATCATGCCTGTGGCCGTATGGCTCATCAGCGTTATCGGCAGCAGCCTGCGCCGCAGTGCCGCCAAAGGGCAGTCGGGTCTCGGACACCTCTTCGCAATCCTCGAAGAGTCGCTCTCCGGCATCCGCACCATCAAATCCTTCGCACAGGAACAGCTCAGCACCGACCGTTTCGACAACGCCAACCAATCCTACGCCCGCCGCATGATACACGTTGCCACACGCCGCGAGCTCAGCAGCCCCCTCTCCGAAGTGCTCCTCACCATAGGGCTTGCCTTCATCCTCATCCTCGGCGGCCTCGCCGTGCTTCAGGGCGAACTCCTCTCCTCTGTCTTCGTCCTCTTCGTCATCCTCTTTGCCCGCCTTGTGCCGCCCGTCCAGTCCATTGTGCGCGTATACAACAACCTGCAGAAAGCCAATGCTGCCGCTGTCCGCATCTTTGAAATCATGGATGCTGACGAAACCATTATTGAGAAAGACCATCCTGTTGTTCTCAACGGATTTACGTCCACTATAGAATACCGCGATGTATCCTTCGCCTACCGCACCGGACCCGACACCGACCCCGTCTATGTGCTCCGCAACATCAACCTCACCATCCCTTGCGGGCAGACCATTGCCATAGTAGGTCCTTCCGGAGCCGGCAAGACCACACTCGTCGACCTCCTCCCCCGTTTCTACGACAGCACACAAGGCGACATACTTATTGACGGAATCCCTGTCCGCGACCTGAACATCAACAGCCTCCGGGCACAGATTGGCCTCGTGTCGCAGGACTGCATCCTCTTCAACGACACCGTCGCCAACAACATAGCCTTCGGCCGCACCGGCCACAGTCCGGAGCAGGTGCATCAGGCCGCCATGATTGCCCATGCCGATGAATTCATATCACAATTGCCGCAAGGCTACGACACCAACATCGGCGACAGCGGCATCACCCTCAGCGGAGGCCAGCGCCAACGCCTCAGCATTGCACGCGCCGTGCTCAAAGACCCGCCCATCCTCATCCTCGACGAAGCCACCTCAGCCCTCGACACCGAAAGCGAGCGCGCTGTGCAGCAGGCCCTCAACCGCCTCATGCAAGGCCGCACATGCATTGTCATCGCCCACCGACTCTCCACCATACGCCACGCCGACCATATCATTGTCATGGACAAAGGCGTCATAGTAGAGAGCGGAACCCACGACCAGCTCATCGCCCGCCAGGGCCTCTACCACCGCCTTGTTGACATGCAGTCATTCCTCTAACATCTTCCTGCACCAAAAATGTTCTTTTTGGCCTTTTTCATTATTATTAATTCTTAATTCAAATAAAAGTTGTATCTTTGCAATTCGCGTATGGGTAGCCCGATGCCTGCCAAGAAGGTATTGCCCAGCGTGTTATATAAGTTTAACCCGGTCTGGCAGGGGGCCACAAACAACACAATCTCACACATGGATTACAAAAATGTGCAACCGTTAGCAGATTTTGACTGGGCTGCTATCGATAAAAAAGAAGAAGTCAACAGCGAACAGGTCAAAGAGATGACCGACAAGTATGAGCAGACCTTCAAATCTTTCACTGAACAGGAAGTCATCGAAGGCACCATCGTCAGCATCAGCGACCGCGAGGCCGTAGTCAACATCGGATTCAAGAGCGACGGTGTCATCCCCGCCTCCGAACTGCGCTACAACCCCGATTTCAAAGTGGGCGACAAGATTGAAGTATATGTCGAAAGCCAGGAAGACTCCAACGGTCAGCTTCTCCTCTCCCACAAAAAAGCACGCATCCTCAAGAGCTGGGAGCGCGTCAACCAGGCCTACGAAAGCCAGGAAATCATCACCGGCTACGTCAAGAGCCGCACCAAAGGCGGTCTTATCGTCACCGTATTCGACAACATCGAGGCCTTCCTCCCCGGTTCGCAAATCGATGTCAAGCCCATCCGCGACTACGATGTCTTCGTCGACAAGACCATGGAATTCAAAGTTGTCAAGATCAACCACGAATACAAGAACGTCGTTGTTTCTCACAAAGCCCTCATCGAGGACGAAATCGAAGCCCAGAAAGCCGAGATTATCAGCCACCTCGAAAAAGGTCAGGTTCTCGAAGGAACCGTCAAGAACATCACCCCCTATGGCGTGTTCATCGACCTGGGCGGCGTAGACGGTCTCATCCACATCACCGACCTCAGCTGGGGCCGTGTTTCCGATCCTAAAGACATTGTCGAGCTCGACCAGAAAATCAACGTCGTCATCCTCGACTTCGACGAGGCCAAGCACCGCATTGCCCTCGGTCTCAAACAGCTCACTCCTCACCCCTGGGATGCTCTCGACCCCAACCTCAAACAGGGCGACCATATCCATGGCAAAGTGGTGGTCATTGCCGACTACGGTGCATTCGTCGAAGTGGTGCCCGGTGTCGAAGGCCTCATCCACGTCAGCGAGATGAGCTGGAGCCAGCACCTCCGCAGCGCTCAGGACTTCCTCAAAGTTGGACAGGAAGTCGAAGCCGTCATCCTCACTCTCGACCGCGAGCAGCGCAAGATGAGCCTCGGCCTCAAGCAGCTCATGCCCGACCCCTGGCTCACCATCAACGAGAAATACCCCGTGGGCAGCAAGCACACCGCCACCGTCCGCAACTTCACCAACTTCGGCATCTTTGTCGAGCTTGAAGAGGGCGTCGATGGCCTCATCCACATCAGCGACCTGAGCTGGAGCAAGAAAATCAAACACCCCGCCGAGTTCACCAAGATTGGTGACAGCATCGAGGTGGTAGTCCTCGAAGTCGATGCCGAGAACCGTCGTCTCAGCCTCGGCCACAAACAGCTCGAGGAGAACCCGTGGGATGTCTACGAGTCGCTCTTCACCGTTGGCAGCATCCATCAGGGCACCATCACCAACCTCAATGACAAGGGTGCCACCGTTTCTCTGCCCTACGGCGTTGAAGGCTTCGCTCCCATGCGTCATCTCGACAAGGAAGACAAGTCCAAAGCCCGCCAGGGTGAAACCCTCGACTTCAAAGTCATCGAGTTCTCCAAAGAGAACAAGAAGATCATCGTCTCCCACAGCCGCATCCATCAGGACAACATCGAAGGCGAGCGCGTGAAGAGCGAGAACGAAGAAGCCAAGAAAGAGCGCGCCACCAAGAAGACCGTCAAGAAGATCAACGAGGCTCTCGAAAAGACCACCCTTGGCGACCTCAGCGTGTTAGCAAGCCTCAAGGAAGAAATCGAGAAAGAAGAGAAAGGCGAATAACCCACGCTCATCCCTTTCGGTTTCATACCGATACCCACAAAGCCGGGACACACAATGTGTCTCGGCTTTTGTTTTGGGTCAACGTAAGCTGGGTTTACAAGGAGCCGCGACAATCAACGGCACAGCCATGCTGCACCGTCAGGCAGAACTCAGCTGGGAGCTGTGGCAGACTATTGTTTGACTACTTTGTGGCTTACCACATTCCCTTGGCGCGTGGTGATGCGAAGCAGATAGGTGCCGGATTCCAAATCTCTGAGGTCGAGTGTGTGGCTTGCATCGCTGTGCAGCAGCAGACGTCCCGTACTGTCCAGCACTTCCAGCTTCTCTGCGTCGGGAAGGTCAATGGTCAGTGTCCCGTCGGTGGGATTGGGATAGACTGCCGGTTCTTCCTCCATCTCTCCTGTCAGGGACGGCACGGCAGCGTGTGAGCTGTCGGGGCGGAGATAATCGCCCAAAAGCGTGGAAAGGTCGATACTCAGCAGCTGCGCGGGCTGACTGATGCCGAAACGCGAAAAGGCCTCGTTGGTAAGCCAGTAGTGCAAACCGTCGGCACTGACGATGGCCTCTGTTTGTGTGCCTATGGGTCTGTCCAACGCCAGTCGGTCGTGATGCCCTTGGTCGAAGGCGGTTCCGTCGAAGTCATACATCACAAACACAAATGGTTGCAGCAGGAGGCTGTAGCCGCACAAGGCCAGCACCTGTCTCGTTCCCTCGGGGGTGATGCGAGCCGTGTGGCAGGCCCCTGTCACCAGCCCATCCACGTCGAGTGTAAAGCGAGGCAGCGCCGTGTATGTGCCGGGCTCCTTGGGCAGGGCGAAGCAGGTGGTGTGCCGTGAAGACCATTGCTTGGTGAAAAGAAACAGGCTGTCGCCTACGGCCACCATTGCCTCGCAGTCGTAGTCGGTTGTGGGCAGCCTGCGGGCTCCTGCGCCGGCGGGGTCGTAGCCGCTGTAGGTGAAGGCAATGGTGTCGAAACGGCAAAGCCCGCGCGTCAAGTCGCTTTTGCGCATGCGCAGGATGCGCAGGTCATTGCGCAGCCGCTCGTGGTTGTTGCCGAAATCGCCGAAATAGAAATAGACCGAATCCTGTGCCACTTCTTCCATGTCGTTGAACGAAGTGTCGCAGCCTACTTGCTGCAATGTCGCGGCCGTCAGTGTGTCGAGGCAGTGCAGGGTCAGGTTGCCGTGGTCGTTGCTGGTCCACAGGCGGTTTTCCCAGTAGAAAAGGGCCGACGTGTTGCCCAGTCCTGAGTCCAGCTCCCCTACCACAGTGGTGGCCAAAGGCTGTGCGATTGTTTGCAAAGAACAAGTTACCAGCAGAATAAATATAAATGCAGCATGCTTTTCCATAATGCAAAGATACGTTTTAAAATTGAAAAGTGAAAATTGAAATATTGCGTTAATGTGTTAATTCGTTAATTCGTGAGTCATTTGACCGCGCCAAGGACTAACACATTCACACTTTAAATGATTGCTTGATTGTCTGATTGCTTGATTGTTTGAGTAATTCTGACTGCGCCAGCACTCAAGCATTGACACAATCAAGCATTCAAGCAATAGTTCAAATAATATTTATTCAAAAAAAAATCGTAACTTTGCAAATTCAATGAATCGGTTTGAAAAATACTATCCCTATCAAGGAGAAGAGTTTAGGCAAGTGATGGCTGCTTTGGCAGAGCATCGGATTGCCCAATCGCTCTTTCCCGAGTTGTCGCAAGACGACCTGCGGCGTCGTTTTGCGGCCTATCGCGACGTGCGCGATTTTCAGGCCGATGCCATGTACCGCGGCTGTCGCTACGTGGTGGAACACACCATGAGCCAATTCACCTGGTCGGGTGCCGAACACCTGGACGGAAGCCCCAGACTCTTTATCTCCAACCACCGCGACATCGTGCTGGACACCATGCTGCTGCAATACCTGCTTATCTCCCTCGGCCGGGACACCACCCACGTGGTGGTGGGCACCAACCTCTTTGAAATGCCCCTCATGGCTCAGATGGCTCGGGTCAATAAAATGTTCGGCATCGACCGTGGCGGCAACCGCATGGAATATTACCAAAGCCTCATCGAAATGTCGGCCTATCTGCGCCATTTGGTCACCGAACGCCGCGAGAGTGCCTGGATAGCCCAGCGCAATGGACGCACCAAAGACGGCATAGACCGTACCGACCCCGCACTGCTGAAAATGATAGCTGCCACAGGCAATCCTTCCGACCCAGTTGGAGCCCTCCACGCCATGCATATTGTACCCCTTTGCGTCAGCTACGAATGGGAGCCCTGCGGACGGCAGAAAGCCCGCGAGGTGTGCCTCCGCCGACAAGGACCCTACGTCAAAGCCCCCGGTGAGGACACACAAAGCATCGTCAACGGCATCATGGACTTCAAAGGCCGTGTACACCTGTCCGTGTGCCCTCCTCTAACACTCGACGAACTGGCCACCACCGACGGCGACTTTCACCAAGTGGCTGCTCTCATCGACCGCAGCATCGCCCAAGGACGCACCACATTCGACAACAACCGCATCGCCAAAGCCATGCTCGATGGCAGACCGCTGCCCGACAGCAAAGCCACTGCCGACTTCCAACGCTACATCGACGACGCCTGCGCCCAGTACCCCGATTGCGACAACTACCGCACCACGCTGCTACAAATCTACGCCAACAGCGTCTGAAAAATTGAAAATTGAAAATTGAAAGTTGGCTGCCGCATCCAGATATCTTTTCACTTTTCACTTCGTCAAGCAATAACTCAAGCAATCAAACAATCAAGCAATCAAGCAATAATACAAGATATGTTAGACAAACTCGAAGCCATTTACTCACGGTATCAGGAGATAGAACAACAAATGAACGACCCGCAGATAACTGCGGACATGAAGCGTTACGTAAAACTGAGCAAAGACTACAAAGACCTGCAGCCGGTGGTGAAAGCTTACCACGACTACAAGGCATTGCTTGACAATATTGCAGAGTGCAAGGAACTGCTCAGTACGGAGAAAGACGAAGAGCTGCGCGAGATGGCCAAGCAGGAACTCGCTGAAAGCACCGAGAAACGTGACAAGATGGAGGAAGAAATCCGCATCATGCTCATTCCCGCCGACCCCACCGACAGCAAGAACGCAGTGGTCGAGATACGCGGCGGCACGGGCGGCGACGAGGCCTGCATCTTTGCCGGCGACCTTTTCCGCATGTACACCCGCTACTGTGAAAAGAAGCACTGGAAAGTGGAAGTCGTAGATTTCAACGAGGGCACCGCAGGCGGATACAAAGACATCACCTTCAACGTCACGGGCGAGAAAGTCTATGGCATGCTCAAATACGAGAGCGGCGTGCACCGTGTGCAGCGCGTCCCCGCCACCGAGACACAAGGCCGCGTCCACACTTCCGCAGCCGGTGTTGTTGTGCTGCCCGAGGCTGAAGAGTTCGATGTGGAACTGAACATGGCCGATGTCAAGAAAGAGACCTTCTGCGCCTCGGGTCCCGGAGGGCAGTGCGTCAACACCACCTACTCTGCTGTGCGCCTCACCCACATCCCTACAGGCATTGTGGTATCCATGCAGGACCAGAAGTCGCAGATAAAGAACATGGAGAAAGCCCTTTCGCTCCTGCGCACACGACTCTACGAGCGCGAATACAACAAATACATGGAAGAGATGTCCACCAAGCGCAAGACCATGGTGGCCACCGGCGACCGCAGTGAGAAAGTGCGCACTTATAACTACCCCCAGAGCCGTGTCACCGACCACCGCATCGGTTACACCATGTACAACCTTCCCGCCTTCATGGACGGTGACATCGAAGACCTTATCGACGCCCTCCAGTTAGCTGAGAACGCCGAGAAGCTGAAAGAAAGCGTCGGCTGAACCCCTCACCACACATACCCCACCGACACCACGGCCTGGGCGGTGCTTTTGGGAAGGATATAGCTGGCAAAGGCTGTGCCTCTGTCAAGGTCAAGATCTACAATACCGCTGGGATACTCGCTCAGGTCAATATCGCTGTACCTGCCGAGAAGGGACAGTATGCTGAACGAGTAGAAGCAGTACTGCAGCCTTAGCCCGCAAAACCACTCTTCATTGAACCAGTATTTCACTCCCGCATTGACATCGAAGTGGAAGTTGAACAATCCCAGTAAAAGCATTTCAATGTCCCCTTCGCTGTCCGTATGGCTTTCCGTTACAATGCCATCCACATTCACCTTGCTCCTTATCTGCGGCGACATAGTGATGCCGAGTCCTGCGCTGACCGAGAATTGGTCGGAAATCATGTAGCTGAGGAAAGGGTTTGCCTGGAGCAGAATGCGCTGGGCGTTGTACTGCAACGTATGGGTCTCTGTCTTCCCGTCGCGGGCAATGTTTACCGTGCCGCTGAACGGATTGATGCCATAAAAGACCGATAAATAGTTGCCAAACTCTATGGTGCGGTTGTGACGGGTTTCATAACCATAAAAGAGACCGGCGTTGAAACCATAGTTGTTAGTAAGGGTTCCGGTCACATCAAGGTCGTGACTCATTCCGTCAGGGCCGGCAGCTGACGCCGACACACCGAAATATTGTGGACTATAGGAAGGACTGAGACTGACTCCGAACTGGCGTTCTCCTGCGCCTGGCAAATACACAATATACTGTGCATAGGCACACGACAGCAGAGCCACAAGGGGCAGCAGGGCAATGATTCTTTTCATGTCAAGTTTTATTTGAGATGTTGAGGGTTTTAGGGTTTAAGGGTTAAAAGATTGCTTGATTGTTTGATTGCTTGATTGTTTGAAAGTTGAGAGTTGGGAATTATCCGGGAGCGGCAGCGACTTTCAATTTTCAATTTTCAATTTTCAATTCGTCAAACCCTTCTCCCCTAAAACCTTAAAACCCTATAACCCTTAATATTTGTGTTTAGGGTACAAGGCCGATGCCTACTTTGATGGTGAGGATATTGGACAGAATGGCGTCGGCATAGTGGAAGTAAGGGCGTACATCGCTTTCAAAGCCCACTACTTTGAGCAAGCCGTATGTAAAGCCATAATCTATCTGGTAGTTAAGTAGCAGGTGTTTGTAGAATATGTAGTTGCGTCCAATGCCGAGGTGGATGCCGTAAGTGTTGTTCATGTGTTTGCCGTCGGGCAGGGAGAATCGTGTCATGTGGACACCGTAGTCAAAATAATAGCCCAACGGGGCAAAGTCGCTGTTTTTGTAGTGCCGCAGTTCGAGACCGAGAGTGAACAAGTTGCGCGAGCTGACAGCGATGGAGTCAAACCCCGTGTAATATCCATACTCTGAATAGCGGGACACATGGTAAGTTTGTGTAACGTCGGTGTAAGACTTGTGGTATCGGGCCGAGAAGGCAAGCGACAGGCTGCGCGACAGGGCAAACTCGGCAGATGCCCAGGGTGTGACGGCGAAGATGTGGTTGAGTTTTAAGGGCTGGTAGCCGCTGAGGCTTAGGTTGGCTCCAGCGGCAAAGGCAAAACGGTGGCCCATGAAACCCACAGGTTCGCGCTTGGAGGGCTTGAGAGCACGGCGGTAGGTGTCATAGAGCATGGCATCAACAAGTGAAGGGTGATCGGCCACGTTGTAGGAATAGGCTTGACGGGTGAGCATGCGTCCTTCGCGAGCATCAGCTACAAGTGACACCATGGTGGTGTGCTCCAACCCGGTGAGGGAGGACGACAAGACAAGAGGTGCAAAGGGGACAAGCAAGGCATAGAAGGGCGAGATAGCGCCTCGCTGTCCTTCGTTGTTGAGGACAGCAGTCATGGTGAGCGTTCGTGCACCATAGCGGTCGAGGAGGCTATCCATGACCGGCTGGGTGATGCGGCAAAGGCTGAAACGCCCTTTGGTAAGCCAGAACTCGTTCATCCATTCACACACGGTGAGGAAGTCGTTGTATTGGGTGTCGGAGACCATGGTGTGCATGCCCTGGTCGGAGAAATCGACGGTGTTGCCGCCAAGGTGGTGCACCGTCTGGACGATGCGCTTGGCAATGTCGTCCTCCCGTGTGTTGCTTTTGGAAGTAATGAGGTTGTCGTGTTTATCGACCACCCAGTAGTTGGGGTTGAAGAGGAGCATGGCCTGAGAGGATGTGTCGAACTTGGCCGGTGCGGGGGTGGCGGTACCATCGAGGTGGCGGCGCAGGTGGGTGGCAAGGGCGGTGTCGGCCATAAGGAGGTCGGTGAGGGCATAGGCGGTGGGATTGCGGCGGGTCTGGCTTTGCCGTTTCTGTTTGATGCGCTCATATTTGGTAAGGTTCTTGTAGGCGGCAGTGTCGGTGGTGGCAGCGCTGTCGTCGGCAACAGTCGGGGTGGAAAGAAAGTCAGGAGTGGATTTATTAAGCGTGGTGCGGAGCAGCTCCATGAGGTGGTGCGACATGGCTGTATAATGCCCATCGGAAGGAAAGCGGAGGTGTGCTTGCCATGCGCAGTGCAGGGCGGCCAGGGTGGCCTGTTCTGCAGACATAGTATGGAGGGCATAGCTCACCTGCTGGCTCTCGCCTTCGATCTTGTGGTAGTCGTCGGCAAGGATATCCTCGCGGTCGTTGCATTTTGCCACGGCGGTGCAATAGAGCGCATGGGCATGGTAGCGGTTGAGTATGGGGTCATCAGGGGCAAGGCGGAGGAGAAGCCAGCTGTTGTAGCAGGCTCGGGCGAAGTGGCCGTGCAAGAGGTCCTGGCGTATGCATTCCATGCGTGCGGCATGGCGCAGACGGTTGAATTCATCGGGGGATGACATCAGGTATTTCTCTCCGCCGGAGTGACCCGCCAAAGCCTGTGCAGTGCGGTGGCGGCGAGAGAGAATGTTGGGGTGGGTACTTTGCCTATCGTCGTAGTTGTCGCGGGCGGTGATGTCGGCCACGGTGTCGAGCCAGCAGCCGGTAAGCTTATAGTATGGGGTGTTGAAATGGGTGGTGTCAAAGGGTATGTCGTCGAAAGGCAGTTCGCTGTACTGCAGTATGTCGAAAACGCTTTCGGTTACCTCTTTCCAGTAAGGGCTGCCGAGGTAAAATAGGGCAATGCCGAGCGAGTCGGCCTCGTTCTCCATCTCCCGGCTGCGGGCATGGAGGCGCATAAAGTCGCCTGCCTGCTCTGCCTCGTCGTCAAGGTCCGGGTCTTTGTCCCCTTTTTTCTTCTTGTCGGCTTTCTTCTTCTTGTCCCCCACAAGGGTCTCCATGCCGTGGGCGCGGTAGTAGTGTATGATTTCATGGGCGATGATAAAAGCCAGTTGCGCCTCGTTCTCCAGCTGTGCCACAAGTCCCGCATTGATGAATATCATGCCCTGGGGGGTGGTGAAAGCATTGACAACGGGGCTGGTGACGGTGTAGAAACGTAGTTCGGAACGCAGTTGGGGGTAGTCCTTGAGGAGTGTGTCGGCAATGCGAGCGGCAAGGAGGCTGATGGAGTCGCCATAGACAATATGGCCGCCAGCCAGCATCTTGTTGATGCGATAGGAGGCCTCGAGCAGCTGCTGCCGGTCGCGCACGCGCCTGCCGGCGTATTGTTCGGCACGCTGTACGTCGGTGTCGTATAGTTGCTGCACGCTCATCTTGAGGTCGGCGGGCACAGGGCCACGGCTGCGCAGAGTCTGGGCACAGACCAGTTGGACGGCTGCCACAGCAGCAAGGAGCAATAGAGTTTTCTTCATAGAGCCGGTATGAATGCTTGATTGTTTGAATGCTTGATTGCTTGAGTGATTGCTTGATTGTTTGAGTGATTGTTTGAGTGATTTGACCGCGTCAGCACTCAAGCATTTACACACTCAAGCATTCAAGCAATAACTCAACTTTCACTTTTCAATTTTCACTTTAGTTAATTGCTGCCGGTTGCCCGAGGTGAGCAAAACGATATACTCACCCGGAGTGTCGAGGCTGTGTGCCGGCCCGGCCAAGGTCTGGCGCGAGAGTTCTATGAAACTCAAGTCTTCTTTGCCGTCGTGCGTGAGTGTCCACACATTCAGTGTGGCTTTACTTTTAAACGGGGAGAAGAGTTTCACCTGTTTCGAAGGCGGAAAGGAGATATTGGCAATGTGGTCGGTCCAGGCCAGCATGACACCCGTAGGGGTGGGCAGCCATTTGTAGTCGAGATAGTCGCGGTCGTTCCAACTGGTGTTGGTGGTGGTTCGTTTCGCGGTGGTCCACAGTATCTTGCCGTTGGGGTCAACGCGCATGACCATCATCCCCATGCGTTGCTCTCCGGTAGGCACCCCGTTCAGAGTTGTTGTCCAAGACTGGTCAACCATCAGGTATGCCCCGTCGCTGTCGGCTATGCGCTGGCATATATGCCCGAACTGCACCCACAGGTGGCGCTGGTCGCGGTCTTCTTTGTCGTTGCAGAGCCGGTTTACCTCCTGCATGGTGAAAGGATGGTGCTGCACAGTGAGCTTTTTGCCGGCTATGTTGTAGCAATAGATGTCGATGCCATCAATATTGGCACCGACGGGCATGAGCGTGTGGCTCTCGTGGCGGACGGCTGTGGCAAGCAGTATGTTGCCATTGCCGTAGCGCAGCAGTTCACGTTGCAGAACCATGTCGCCTTCGGGCAGTTTGAACTCGACGTTGCGAATATCCTCGCCGTCGAGGATGGTGAAGCGGCATTCGCCATTAGCGCCGAATGAATAAAGGATGACATCGCCTTCGTCAGTGGCATAAATATTGTCGAAATTGGAGCGGGAGCAGTTCTGTGTCCAGTAGGCCTCCAGCTGGTGGTTATACAAACACACCTTCACCTCCGTGCCCTGCGCCGTGCGGTCGGCCACAAAAACACCCGCCAACAGTTTCCCGTTGGGCGACACGGCATTGCCGAAGTAGAAACGGTCGCCCTTCTCGCCGCTGTAGTCGGCCAACATCAGGGGCTCGCCTTCGGGAGCAAGGGTGGCAAGACTGCGACGGTCGCGATACACGCGCATGCCCTCTCCGATAAAAGTGGAGTAGAGCAGGTCTATATGCCCGTCGTTGATGAAGCCGCCATAGCAGCGGTAGTCTTCGCCGCCGTCCAAGCCGGCACGGCACTGCTCTTTGAGCCCGAGAGTATATTTCACCAGCTCCAAACGGTTCTTGAGGCGGCCGCTGCGCTGTATAAGCACAACGCTCTCGCCGTCGCACCCGATAAAATGGGGAATGCTGTTCTTGACAATGCCTTTGCCTACAGGCAACTGGTCAAATGTGATGGTCTGTGCCTGCAACCCCGTGGCAAGCAGCAGGGCGGCAAGCAGCGACAGGAGATTCTTTTTCATAAACATAAAGGATTGAGGAGTGTGAGGGTTAACGTATGAATTTGTATCCAACGCCTATCATGAGTCCGTAGTTTGAGGTGAGGTTTTTGTCCTCGTCAAAAAAGCGGATGGGGATATGTACCTTGGCCGTGGCTGTGGCGAAGAAGTTGTCGGTAAAGTAATAGTATGCTCCTACTGTGCCGCTGAATCCGGCATGCATCCCGAAGGTGGGTTTTCTCATGGGGGACTCCTCGCGAGTCACGGTGCCTGTCACCTTGTCGGTGCGGGTAAGGGTGGAGTTGCGTGAGGTGAGGAAACTCTCGTAGAGGCCGGGTGCGATGTAGAGGCTCAGGTTTTCCGTCAGGTAGTATCCCACCATGAAACGTTCCTCTACTGCAAGTGTCCATTCTTTCGTCTCAAAGCGCAGCCATTTCCCCCTGTTGGGGTCGTTTGCTTGCGAAGGCTGCTGATCGCCGTCGAGGTTATAAACGAGTCCGGTGATGGCATAGTTCAGTTCTGCCTGGAATCCAGTGACCCACTTCGTACCCATGGCCATCTCGCCGTCGTAGCGGAATGAAAACGAAAGGGGCAGCCTCTCACGGATGTCGGTGGCATCGGGCGCCAGCTTGCTCGGCTGGTAGAAGGAGCCGACATGAAGGCTGAAAAGGTTGTCGCCCGTCCAGGGTGCGGTGGCTGGCTGGTAATGGTAGATGACTTGTGCCGAGGCGGCACCGCCTGCAAGCATGGCCGCCAGAAGAATGAATAGGTGTTTTTTCATGTTAATGTATGTTTTGATTTATTTTTTCTTGGGAATACGGGCAGTGCATACGTAGAGCTTGTTGCGCTTGTCATAGACTACTTCGACCTGGTAGCCCTTCAGCAGCATCTTCTTGGCCCATTCTTTCACTTTGTTGATGTCGGCGGAGGAGAACTTGGTCTCCATCTGTTCATTGTGTTCATTGAATGCCTGGCTAAACGCCATGCCTTCTGTGTTGCCGCTCCGAATGAGGGTACAGGTCTTTTTCTTGGCATCGGAAAGGACTCTGTAGAGCAGGATGTCGAGGTCCGACTGGTTGTGGATGACGGTCTGGTTGATTTTGTCGCCATAGGTGTATTTGATGATGCAGAGGGTATCCAACGCCTCGTCGGGGTTGACGGGTGCGGGGTCGTCAAGGTTCCAGTACATTTCGGTTGCCATGTCGGACATCATGATGCAGCTCTGCATGCAGAGGCTGCAAAGAACAATGGCAAGAACGGTTACAAAAAGTCTTTTCATGGGCTGTTATTGTAGCAGTTGGTCAATATGATTTTCGACAATGAGGTTAAACTGTTCCATGGTGGTGGTGTGGAAGATGCTGACGCATTGCAGCGCGCGCGAGGCTGCAGCCACATGCACGGTGTCGGCAAAATCGACAGGGGTGGGCGAAAGGATGCTGAGCACGATGTCGGGGTTGCCCTCCTGCAGCAGGGCTTTGGTCTCGGTGTCGGCTTCAGCTATGTCAAACTCACGGCACAGCAGCGCCCAGCCCTCGGAATCGGTGGCCTGCAGCAGGGTGAGATCAACGCGCAGGGTGTCGTTCAGGCTCTTGCCCTTGATATAGGTGGCCTGGACACCGTCGCGGTGCTGCCAGCTGCGGTAGTAGGCGCTGCACTCGCTGTCGTCGGTCGTGCGCGGCCAGTACTTGCAGGCCGGTACTGCCGCCGCGACGGCGAGGATGACAATCAGCGTTATGGTCCAGCGGCGTTTCATAGGTTGCGAATTATTATGTCCGACGTGGCGATGGCCTCGCTGCGCTCTGCAAGCGTGGCACGGCTGGTGGCCTGGGCCGACACCTTGGGGGTGACACCCCAGAGCGACACGGCCATCAGCAGGGCGGCGCATGCTGTGACAGCGTAGTGGCGACGGTTGGCACGGCGCAGGTAGGTGCTGTAAAGGGCGTCGCCCTCCTCCACCACCTGCTGCTCCACGCAGCGCCGAGTGTGTCGCTGCAGCAGCAGTTCTATGTCGGACTCGTCAATATTGTTTGTTTTCATATATCTCTTTGTATATTTCTTTCAACTTTGTTACAATGCGGCTCATGCGTTTGTTCAGCGTGTTTTCTTTCATCCCCATACGCACGGCTATCTCCGCGTTGGAATAGCCGTAAAAACGTTCCTGCAGTATCTGCCGGTCGTCGGGCGGCAGGTGCGACACCAGCTCCTCTATCAGCTCGCGGTCACTGTCGACGGTGTCGGCCACATTGGCGGCTTCGCCGAGCTGTGCCTCTGCCTTGATGCGCGGGCGGCGTACCTGGCGGACAAACACCGTGCGCATCACCTTCTGCATCCACCGGTTCACCTGCTGGGGTGTGCTGTCGCTGCGCAGCGCGTCGATATTCTCCCACACGGCAATAAACACCTCCTGCATCATGTCCTCCGCATCCTCACGGCAATTGCTGTGCACAATGCAGTAGTGTTCAATATGCCGGCGGAATGTCCGCAGCAGCGACAGATACCTTTCGTTGCGTTCAGCTTCTATGTCGTGGTGTTGTTCGCACATTCTTTACGTCAGCCCGTGCATTGGGTTTGTTCATTGGGATTAGAGCCATTTTATTGCCTAAAAGTGACATCCGACAAAAAAAAAATTCATGTTTACGATGCAAAGATACGAAAAAAAACAAAAACGGCAACCCAGCAAAACCTCCAAAACTCTTTTTTAACACAAATCGGTCATTAGGGTTTTTATCTGCAAAAGAAAAAGAGGATGCCCGGTATAGGACATCCTCTTTCGTATTAAGTATAAGCTGACGCTTACTCTTCCTCGGCAGCAGCTTCCTCGTAGGCTTTGAGGAGTGCCTGCTGAACGTCGGCGGGGACGAGCTCGTAGCTGCTGAAGGTCATGGTGAAGGTACCGCGGCCGCTGGTGAGCGAGCTCAGGGCGGTGCAGTAGCGGTTCATCTCGGCCAACGGGGCTTTGGCCTTCAATGTGGTGTACTTGCCCTCGGCATCCATGCCCATGACGATGGCACGGCGGCCCTGCAGGTCGGTCATCACACCACCCTGTGCCTCGGTGGGAACGGTGACAGCGATGTCGTAGATAGGCTCCTTGATCTTCGGGGCAGCCTGCTTGAAGGCCTCGCGGAAGGCGGTACGGCCGGCAATCTTGAAGGCGGTTTCGTTGGAGTCAACGGGGTGCATTTTACCGTCGAAGATGTTGACGACGATGTCACGGGCGTAGGAACCGGTCAGAGGACCCTGCTCCATCTTCTCCATGATACCCTTGAGGATGGCGGGCATGAAACGGGCGTCGATGCTGCCGCCGACAATGCAGTTGTTGAAGACCAGCTTGCCACCCCACTCCAGAGGATACTCCTGGGTGTCGCGGATGGGGTACTTGGTCTGGTTGGGCATGCCGTCGTAGTAAGGCTCGATGAGCATGTGCACCTCACCGAACTGACCGGAACCACCGGACTGTTTCTTGTGGCGGTACATGGCCTCGGCGCTCTTGGTGATAGTCTCGCGGTAGGGGATGTTGGGAGCGGTGAAGTTGACGCCCAGCTTGTACTGGTTCTCAAAATACCACTTGATGGTGTTGAGGTGCAGCTCGCCCTGGCATCCGAGGATGACCTGACGCAGCTCGCGGCTGTTCTCGAGCGAGAGGCTGCGGTCGTAGGTGGCAAGGTCTTTCAGTGCGGCGCCGACCTTCTCGTCGTCGTTGCTGTTGGCAGCCTTCACGGCAACCTGGTAGATGGGAGTGGGGAACTCTATCTCGGTGACAACGTCGTCGGTGTTCTTCGGGGTGGTGAGGGTGTGGTTAATCTTGACGTCTTTCAGCTTGATGGTGCAGACGATGTCGCCGGCGCAGGCCTTCTCGACACGCTGACGGTTGCTGCCGCTGCAGACGAGCACCTGGCTGACGCGCTCCTTGCTCTGGTTGCAGGCGTTGATTACATCCTGAGCCTCGGCCAGCTCGCCGTCGTAGAGACGGAGGTAGGTGATTTCACCGAGGTTCTTGTCCTTGGCGCTCTTGAAGGCGAAAGCCACAGTGGGGTTGGCGGAGTTGCACTTCAGTTCCTTGCCGCCTTTGGTCTTCTTGGCCTCGGCCACCTCGCAGGGAGCGGGGACGTTCTGGCAGATGAACTCAAGCAGACGGTTGACGCCGAAGTTCTCCTTGGCGCTGGTGCAGAGGATGGGGAAGAGGTCGCGCTTGTCGATAGCGAGTTTGAGGGCTTTGGTGAGTTCCTCGGGGGTGAGGTCGCCGTTCTCGAAGTATTTTTCCATCAGTTCGTCGTCAGCGGCGGCAGCCTCTTCAACGAGAGCCATGCGCATCTCCTCGGCCTTGTCGGCATATTCGGCGGGGATGTCGGCCTCGGTGTATTTGCCATCGGTGAAGGTGTACATCTTGTTGGCCACAATATCGACCACCTGGTTAAATCCAAGACCGGCGTTGGTGGGGAACTGCAGCACGGTGCACTTGCCACCGAAGAAGTCTTTGAGCTGATTGACGCTCTCGTCGAAGTTGGCCTTCTCAGCGTCCAGATGGTTGACCACGAAAATCATGGGGGTGCCCAGTTTGTTGCTGTAGCGGTTGGCAATCTCGGTGCCCACCTCGACGCCGCTCTGGGCGTTGACGACCACGACGGCAGCCTCGACCACGTTGAGGGCGCTGTCGAGCTCACCTTGATAGTCGGCGAAACCGGGAACATCGATAATGTTCACCTTCTTGCCACCAAATTCGGTGTACATGAGGGTGTTCTCCACGGAGTAGCCGCGGTCGTGCTCGATGTCGCGATAGTCGCTGATGGTGTTCTTGCTGTCCACGGAGCCACGACGGTTGATAAGGCCGCCGCAGAATGCCATGGCTTCAGCCATAGAGGTCTTGCCGGATTTGGCGCCGCCCACGAGGGCGATGTTGCGGATGTCGGTTGTCTGGTAAACTTTCATTGTTATGTATTATATTAATTTATTGTTATCTATTTAAGTGTAAGCACACTAAGAGCAAAAGACCAGGCCTTTCACTCCAGTAAATCGAATGGCAAAGATACGAACTTTTTTTGAATTATCACCACCTGTGGTCGAAATATCCTTTTTTTTGTGTACTTTTGCATTGCTAAACGATATTGAAGTCAGGCATGGGTATTATTGCAAAACAGAGCATTAAAGGCGCTTTGGCGAATTATCTGGGTGTCCTTATAGGGGCTTTCACCACGTTTTTTGTGGTGACAGACCTGCTCACGCAGGAGGAAATCGGCCTCACGCGGGTGATGGTGGATGCCGCCATGCTCTTTGCCGGGCTGGCACAGCTGGGCACGAATGCCTCCATCCTGCGCTTCTATCCGCATTTCTGCACGCCCGACAAGCCCGAGCTGCGCGACCACGGCTTTTTCGGATGGACTCTCATCCTGCCTTTCATTGGTTTCGTTATCCTTGCCGTGCTTTTCTTTGTATTCAAAGACAACATCGTGGCCTACTATGCCGAAGACGCTCCCCTGCTGGTTAACTATGTCTATCTGCTGCTGCCGCTCACGTTCTTTGTGCTGTACATGACTGTGTTCGAGACCAACGCCAGCGTGCTGCTGCACATTGCGCTGCCCAAGTTCGTGAGGGAGGTGGTGATACGCCTGCTGAACCTGACGGCATACCTGCTGTATGGCTACGGTGTCATTTCGCTCGACCTCTTTGTGATACTCTTTTGCTCCAGCTGGGTGGTGGCAACGGCCATCAACTTCTTCTATCTGCTGTCGCTGAAGCGCATCTCTTTCCGCCCCGACTGGCATTTCGTGAGCCGCCCCTTTCTGCGCGAGATTGGGGTATATACATTCTTCATGACCGCCACAGTGCTGGCCGGAAACATCAAACTGTTCAACTCGATATTCATTGCCAAAGAGAGCCTTGCCGCCGCGGGCATCTACACCATTGCCTGCTACATAGCCAACGTGGTGGAGATTCCTTACCGCTCGCTGGGGGCCATTTCCAGCCCCATCATCTCCCAGGCCGTAGCGGCCGGCAACATGGAGGAGGTGAACCGCCTGGGCAGACAGGTGTCGCTGCACCAGCTGCTGGTGGCCTGCATGCTGCTGTTCTTCATATGGATAAACCTCACGCCGCTCTTTTCGGTCATCCCCAACGGGCAAGACTATGTGTCGGGCATGGGCGTGGTGCTGTTTCTGGGCATTGCCAACATCCTCAACTCCACGCTCAGCATCTCTACGAATATCCTTAATTTCTCCAAGTTTTTTGCCTTTTCGCTCCTGTTCATCTCGTTGTTGACGGTCACTGCCATCCTGCTCAACCTATGGCTCATACCCCTGTGGGGCGTAACAGGGTCGGCGTGCGCTACGCTGGCAGCCTATGTGGTGTATTTCACCCCGCTGCTCACGCTGCTGTGGAGGCGGATGGGCGTTTCGCTGTTCAGCCGGAAACAACTGTGGGTGGTGTTGTTCACGCTTGCCCTTTTTGCAGCCAATATACTGTGGCAGTGGCTTGTGTCGCCCCTTTTCGACAGAATGGGCACTGGCCTGGGCATCGTACTGCTGCAGGCGCTGGTGCGCACAGCGTTCTTTGCCGTTGCAGCCGTGGTTGTTGTCAGCCGGATGGACATCTCGCCCGAAGTCAACAGGATTATCGGCTTGATTCTTCCCAAGTCGCTCCGTAAACGCGATTAGGGTTTGCCTTTGCGACGACTGAAAACCGTTTTGCGACGGATGTTGTTTCGTCGGTACATTCTCATCTCCAATTATTTTACTCCTCTGTATCACCTTTTTTGGAAGGTAAAACCAATCGGTTGTTAGGCCGGCTTTTGTAATCTGGTATTTTTTTGCCAGTAAGAATAACCATTGATACTACGATTGTTAGACGATTGTTCCTCGCTTGTTCTTCGGTTGTTCTTCGCTTTAAAAGCGAAGAACAACCGAAGAACGACCGAAGAACGAGCGAAGAACGGTTGGTGCTTCTCTTGCCGCACAGTGGTGGATAAGAAGCGGGAAAAACTGTCAAATTCTACATTATAAAAGTCGGTCAGACGGCCGATTTGAACTAATCGAAAGGAATGGTGGGGAGAATGATCGGGACAGCAGAGGTGCCGGGCTGGGAAAAAGAAAAGAGACCCCTTTGTGGAGTCTCTTGTTTTGGAGGTCGCTTCCGGATTTGAACCGGAGTAGCAGGTTTTGCAGACCTGTGCCTAACCCCTCGGCCAAACGACCATTTTTCTTTCTGAAAGCGGATGCAAAAGTACGAAGATTTTTGCAATTGGCAAAATATTTTTTGAAACTGATGCGCGACAAGCTGATTGTGTGCAGGTTAATTATTCGGCATATTTCATTTCAACCTTTGCAAACCGACTGTTTCCCGGCGAGGTTTTAGGTTTTTCGGCATCGTTTCGTCAACGTTTCAGGAACTGGATTTCTTTTGCGTCAATAAGTCCATACTGCAGTGCTTTGGCGATGCGGGCGCCCGATTTGTTGACGATGTCGAGCTTGCGCGAAAGCTCCTTCTGGCGCTCCTGTATGTTCTTGTCGGTCTCGTGCAGCGTGGCGGCTATCTCCGAGGCGGTACACCCGGCCGCCTCGAGCAGGAGAAGCCGGCGCTCGGTGTCGCTGAGGGCGATGTCGCTGCGCATGTGCGAGGCATGGGTGACGTAGAGCTCAGCGGCCTCTTTAAGGGTGAGCATGACGGGGTAGTTGAAGTAGTATTTCTCGCCGCGCTCGAGGCACTCGATAGCACGCAGCACGTTTTCGACGGAGAAGCCTCCGGCGGCGTTTTTGCTGACGAAAGCGCAGGCACCGTGCTGGAGCGACTCGAAGACCACACGGGCTATTTCGAGCATGCGCTCGTGGCGGTTGCCCTCGTCAGGGAGGGGGTTGTCGAAGCGACCCGAGAGGATGGCAATCTTTATCTGCGGGTATTTCCGGTGCACCCGGTCGGCAATGAAAATGCCGCCTGTGGGTTCGCCCTGAAACTCCATATCGAGCAGCAGGTAGTCGGGCATGTCGTGGGGCACGGGGCTGTCAAGGGCGGCCATAAGCTGCGCCCCATTGGCGAAGGTGTCGAGCACGGTGACACTGCGGTATTCGACCTCTCCGTCGTCGTTCATGCCGCAGGCAATGGTGGAAGGCTGGCTGTTGAGTTCGGTCTTGAGGGCTTTTCGGATGATGGGTTCGTCGTCGACGATTATGATTTTAAGTGGTTCCATACTGTTTTGTATTAACGGGCTTGTTGGGGTTGACGGTTATCATTGGGGGCGGCGAGGAGACAGTGGAAGGTGCTGCCCTGGCCGGGTTGGCTTTCGGCCCAGATGCGGCATCCTCGCAGGGTGTTGTCGTCGTGTCGCTTAATAATGTATTTGCACAGGATGAGGCCAAAGCCGGTGCCATGTGGTGCAGAGGGGTCTTTGGCGGTGCGCACCTCCTTGTCGGCACGGAAGAGGTTGTCGAGCGTTTCCTCATCCATTCCCGTTCCGGTGTCGGCAACTTCGATGTCCACAAACCGGCTGTCGCCAGCATAGACTCCGGCGCTGACGGCCACCTTGCCTTTGTGGGTGTGCTGCAGTGCGTTGTTGACGAGGTTGCGCAGCATGATTTCGACGAGCTGACGGTCGCCGTAGAGGCTGAGCGCGGTGGGGTTGAAAACGAGGTCTACATCGTGTTCAAGTCTCACGCACGAGGCGGCCACGCTCTCAAACACCTCTCCGAGGGGAAAAACCGTGGGCTGGAATTGCAGTCCACTGGGGATGGAGAGGTTTGTCCAGTTTTTGATGTTTGAGAATGTACGCAGTAGCTGGTCGAGGATTTCCTGCCGCATTTCGGGGCTGAGCGACTTGTTGGTGAGGTAGGACAGGAACGGGTTGATGTCGTGGCGCATGACGGAAAGGCACGTCTCCACATTGGCGATGCGCTCAATGTCTTTCCGCTTGGCATCCTGGAGGGCTTGCTTCTCGTTGCGCAGCACGATGGACCGATGGCGCAGCAGCACCACCAAGACTGCCAGCAGAACAAGAAAGACGGAGCTGATGACAATGGTGAGGATGTAGTAATGGTTTCGGGTCTCGGATTTGAAGAGGAGATCCTGAAGCATCAGGTCGGCACTTTCGTTTTGACCGATAAGCTTGAGTAGCTCCATTTCGCGGGCATACCAGTGCGAGTTTTCCTCGGGGTTGTCAGAGTACCCCATGCGTATCAGTCCGTCGTAGAGCATTGACTCGAACTTCGGCGCCATGCCGTCGTGCCAGGAGGTGTCATCCAGCGCCATGGTGTAGTAGTCGTATGCCTGCTGGTATTCGTCGATGTGCAGACAGTATTCCGCTGCGGCCACGATGGCGCCGAGGTGCTGGTAGGGGTCGCTGGTCTGGAAAAACAGGTGTGTGGACACCTGGAACATGGAGAGGCCGTATTCCGGGGCCGTGAAGAGCGCATCGGTGGGGTACAGCCGGTCGGTAAGCGAATGAAGATAGAAAACCTTGTTGCGGCAATGGGGATGCCGGGTGTAGGTGTCGGGAAGGATGTTGGTGTCGGCGACGATGAATGCCTGCAGCTGAAAGACATTGGCCAGATGATAGATGCTGTATTGCCCGGGAATGGCAAGGATTTTGGCATTGTCGGCCAGATAGTCATAGGCTTTGCCCAAAAGGAGGGAATCGCTGCCGTTGGCTGCAGCCAAGCGGTAGTAGCTGTGTGCCAAGGCATAGTTGAGCGACAGCTCCTCGGCATAGTCGCATCTGAGGCGGCTGCGAGCCTCCTCCACCTCGTCCAGCAGATCGCCCATGGCCTTCTTGGTTCCGGAGGAGAGTGCCGTCCCCGACGAGGAGGCGACAGCACGGTTGCGGTAGTGGTAGTTGAGAGTGAGGGAAGTGATGTAGTACTCCATCTGCGCATAAGAATAGAGATAGTATTCCGGGTTGTGCCGCAGGACGTTGGAGCGGTTGATGTCGTAGAGCAGCTGGTAGGAGTCGGCAATGCGGCAGCTCCGCTGCAACAGGCGTATCTGCATCAGTTGGGATATCACCTTCTCCACTTCGACATTTTTGCGTATGGCCTTGATGCCCGACAGTCCCGAGGGTTGGGAGGCCAACAGGGCGACACTGTCGATATAGGCCTCGGACGAGTCGTGCTCGGCCAGCATGTAGTAGCCGAAAGAGAGGTTGTTGTAGGCACGCAGTATCCCGTCGTGATAAGCGGGGAGCGAGTCGCGGAGGAGGTGCAGCGCATCATAGGCATAGCGTATGGAGACTTGCGGGTCCTGGTAGCGGTTCATAAACGACTGCTTGTTATAGCTGTCCACACGCGCTCGGAGACGCAAATCCACCCGTCCGCCAGAGTGCGGTGTGTGGCACTCGGCAACAACGAGAATGATGACGGCCAACAATGCCGCCCGCTTGAAATATCCAGTCATAATCGGGTGCAAAATTACAAAATATTCTTCATATATGTGAAAGTCTATCGCAACTTTCATTCCGACCCGCTTAGTCCATTAGGCATTAATGTCTTTAAAATTTAGGTTAAGAGGTGGCTTTTTTTTCATGTTTTAAAAATATTTGTTATATTTGCAAGAACAATAAACAACACTAATTATGGAAGAAAACGAGATTATTTCATTGAAGAATAGCAAGATGTATGTCGCCCGCGTAGGCCGTTGGATGAACATTTTTTCAATTGTTTCTGTTTTGGGAATGCTGTTTATCGTTGCCGGTGGCATCGTGATGCTTTATGTAAGTAATATGATGGACGAAGCCACTCCTTACTATTTAGACAATGTTGTCGGACTGGGCGGTGTAGGCATGATTATTTTGGCAGGAGCAATGATTCCCGCCATCATGATGATGCGCCGCGCTGTTGCCGAAGCCAAGCGAATCAAAGGCACCCAGGAGGTTTACCCAATTGTCAACTTCCTCCGCGAAAGCCAGAAACTGTGGCATTATACCACCATCGTTCTTATCGTTATATTTATCGTTGGCGTGATTGCCTCCATTATTGCAGGACTGTATTACACTTCCGTCCGTAGCATTTTTTAGGCTTATGCCAACCCCAACCGTACTGAGATGAGGTACGAAGTAGATTTCTTAGTTATCGGGTCCGGTATTGCCGGTCTGAGTTTTGCCTTGAAGGTGGCCCCTTACGGGAAAGTATGTATCCTGAGCAAAGGCGAGGCCGCCGAGGGCTCCACACGCTATGCCCAGGGAGGCATAGCCGCTGTCATGTACGACAGCGACAGTTTCGACAAACACATCCACGACACCCTTGTGGCTGGCGACGGGATATGCGACCGCGAGGTGGTTGAGATGACCATCCGCGAGGCACCCGACCGCATCCGCGAGTTGGTGCAATACGGAGTTAACTTCGACAAAAGCCGTGGTAGCGACCGTTTCGACCTCCACAGGGAAGGCGGCCACTCCGAATTCCGCATCCTGCACCACAAGGACAATACCGGTGCCGAGATAGAAAGGGGACTGCTTGAGGCTGTGCGCAGCCATCCTAATATTGAATTAAAGGAACATCAGTTCGCCATCGACATCATCACCCAGCACCATTTGGGCCAGCGGGTGACCAAGCACACACCCGGCATCGAATGCTATGGTGTCTATGCCCTTGACTGCCGTACCAATGAGATTGACACTTATCTGGCCAAGGTCACACTCCTGGCCACCGGCGGCATGGGGAATGTATACACCACCACCACCACACCCATTGTCTCCACCGGCGACGGTGTGGCCATGGTGCACCGTGCACGCGGCGTGCTGGCCGACTTGGAGTTTATGCAGTTCCACCCCACTTCGTTGTACAATCCTGCCGAGAAACCCGCATTCCTCATCACCGAGGCCATGCGCGGCGCCGGTGCCATCCTCAAGGACTTCAAGGGTCACGAATTCATGCATAAATACGATGCCCGCCTGTCACTGGCTCCCCGCGACATTGTGGCACGCGCCATCGACAATGAGATGAAGATTGCCGGTGTCGACCACCTCTACCTCGACGCCCGCGGCATTGGCAAGGACGAACTCATCAACGGTTTCCCCACCATCTATGCCAAATGCTTGGAGTTGGGCATCAATATCACCAAGGACATGATACCCATCCGCCCGGCAGCGCACTACCAGTGCGGCGGCATCAAGGTGGACCGAAACGGTGAATCATCCATCAAGCACCTCTATGCCGCCGGCGAATGCGCCTGCACCGGCCTGCACGGAGGCAACCGTCTGGCCAGCAATTCCCTATTGGAAGCTGTAGTCTATGCCCACAACGCAGCAATGAGTGCCATCAATCAGATATCTCAGAGCAGTCAGAACACTCCGAATAGCCAAATCCCCGACTGGAATGCCGAGGGCATGGTGCTCAACGAAGAGATGGTGCTCATCACCCAGACCAAGCGCGAGCTGCAGGAACTCATGTGGAACTACGTCGGCATTGTACGCAGCGACCTGCGGCTGCAGCGTGCTTTCGACAGGCTCAACCTCATTTTCCGCGAGACCGAAGACCTCTACAATCGTTCTGTGCTCACTGAGGAGCTGAGCGAGTTGCGCAACCTCATCGCCTGTGCCTACCTAATCATCAAGATGGCCCGCGCCCGCCGCGAAAACGTGGGGCTCCACTATAGCATAGACTTGGTCAAAGACAAATAGCCACCCCAAAGAATAATCAGATTATTCAGAATACTCTGATTATTCTGATTATTCCGATTATTCCGAATCCTCCGAAAAATAAAACACTCCCACTCTTGAAAAAATACGACTTTGACGAAATCATCCCGCGCAAGAACACCGCATGCGTCAAACACGATGCACTGGAGTTGTTTTTCGGTCGCGACGACTTGACCCCCATGTGGGTGGCCGATATGGACTTCCGCACTCCCGACTTTATCATGGATGCATTGCGCACCCGCTGCAACCACGAGGTGCTGGGCTATGCCATCCCGCCCGAAAGCTATTGGCAGACCGTCATCCAGTGGTTCCAGCGACATTACGGTGTTTCATGCATCAAGGAGGAACTCCACTTCATACCCGGCATTGTGGCGGGCATCTCTTTTGTCATCCAGGCCATGACCCAGCCAGGCGACGGCATCCTGGTGACAACACCCGTCTATCCGCCTTTCCTCAATCTGCCGCAAGGCGGACATCGCCAACTGGTATGCAGCCCCCTGAAGGTCGAGGACGGACGCTTTGCCATCGATTTCGAAGACCTCGAATGGCGCGCACGCCAGTGCCGCTGGATGATTCTCAGCAACCCCCACAACCCCGGCGGCACCGTCTGGGGCGAGGAGGTGCTGCGCCGTGTGGCTGAAATATGCTACCGCAACAACGTCAACGTCATCTCTGACGAGATTCATGCCGACATGACCCTGCCTCCGCACCGTCACGTCAGCTTTAGCACCGTAAGCCCTCAGGCCAAGGAAATCTCCATCACCTTCATGGCACCCAGCAAGACTTTCAACATGGCCGGGCTGGGCAGCTCGGTGTGCTATTGCGGCAGTGACTCACTGCGCAAGCGTTTCTTCGGCTATCTCGACGCCTACGAAGTGGCCGGAGGCAACATCTTCGCCTTTGTAGGAGCCGAGGCTGCCTTTAAACACGGCGAGGAATGGCTGACACAGATGCTGCAATACCTGAGCGGCAATGTGGACTTCCTGCGTGGCTATCTGCAGGAGCACCTGCCGCAGGTCAAGGCCATCCTGCCCGAGGCCTCCTATCTGGCCTGGCTCGACTTCAGCGATATGGGTCTCACCCACGAGGAAATCAAAGACCGCCTAATCAACCGCGCCCGCGTGGCATTGAACGACGGCACCACCTTCGGTGGCAGCAACTACCGCTGCTGTTTCCGCATCAACCTCGGCTGCCCGCGCGCCACTCTCGCCGATGTCCTCGACCGCATTGTCGGCTGCCTGAAATAGGGTAATCCCCCCCCAAAAAAAAGCACTGCCTGAACAGGTGGTAGGCAGAGAAAAAATGTCTGTTGAAAATTAGACTGTTAAGACATTTTTTCTGTTTTATTGTGTTAAAAACTTGTGTGAATGAAATATTATGATTAATTTTGCCTATTCAAAAGCAGGGGGTACACCTGTGCCTTTGGATACACCTAGAATATTAATATTCATATAAATACATTAACAAATCACATAAAAAACACAACTATGTCATTACTCATTTTATTACAAGCTGCTGCCCAAATGGCCTGGGGTTATTTCGGTGCAGCCGTCGGAGCTGGTCTGGCAACCATCGGTGCCGGTCTCGGTATTGGTAAAATCGGTCAGGGTGCCATGGAAGGCATGGCCCGTCAGCCTGAGGCTGGTGGCGACATCCGTTCTACCATGATTATCGCGGCCGCTCTGGTTGAAGGTGTTGCCTTCTTCGCAGTGGTTGTCTGCTTGCTGGTTGTCCTCAAGTAGTCCTCCGACGCAGCAGGAAGAGATGTTGGCGCGATTGGCGCCAACATCCCTTTCCCTCTAACTTTATTCAACACGAAACAAATAATTGTTATATATGAACAATCCGTTAATCAATCCTGGTTTAGGCACTTTCTTTTGGATGCTCGTCTCTTTCGGCGTGCTGGTTTTCATTCTTGGCAAGTGGGGCTGGCCCATGCTGCTCAAGGCGCTGAAGAAGCGTGAGCAGGCCATTGCCGACTCGCTCAACGCCGCACAGAAGGCACGCGAGGAAATGGCACAGCTGGTGGCTCACAACGAGGAGTTGTTGAGACAGGCAAAGGTGGAGCGCGACGAAATGCTGCGTAATGCACGCCTGACGAGCGAGAAAATCGTCGAGGATGCACGTACCAAGGCAACCGAGGAAGCCGACCGCATCGTAGAAAATGCCCGCGAGAGCATCAACTACGAGAAACTGAAAGCTATGCACGACCTAAAGAACCAGATAGCCACCCTTTCCATCGACATCGCCGAGAAACTGATGATGGCCGAGCTCTCCGACAAAGAGAAAGCCAACGCCATTATCCTGCGCGAGCTGGAAGAGGCGCATCTGAATTAAGAATTCAGAATTAAGAAATCAAATTAATAATTCAGAATTAAGAGTTTAGAAAGTGCAAGACTATAGAATCAATATCAATTACGCGAAGGCACTCTTTATGCTGGCTGCGGAGCTCAACGAGCAGGACACCGTCGCTGTCGACATGCGGCTGGTCAACGCTGTCTGCGCCGACAACCGCGAGCTGAACGCCGTCTTCCGTAATCCTGAAATCAAGATGTCCAAAAAGGCCGCCATCGTCGATGCCCTTTTTGGCGAACATGTAGGCAAAACCTCCTTGGCATTTCTCCATTTTGTAGTGCGCAAGCACCGCACGGTCAACCTGCGCGGCATCTCTGCCTCCTATCTGGATCTCTACAGGGAGAGCCACGGCATCGTGCTTTCAAAGTTCACTACTGCCGAGCCTGTCGACCAGGACATTCTCGACCTCGTGAGCAAAACCATTGCCGCACACACCGACAAGAAGGTGGAGCTCCAGACTGTGACCGACCCAAAAATCATCGGCGGCTTCGCTTTGGAGTTCGAAAACAACATCTACGATGCCCGGCTCAGCACTTACTTAGTCAAGCTGCGCCAGCAGTTCGAGAAGAACATCTACGAGAGCAAACTTTAGAAATAAACTAATACATTACATATATGTCAGAAATAAAACCTGCCGAAGTATCGGCGATTCTGAAGAAACAGCTGGCCGACGTCAATCTCGATGTTGCGCTGGAGGAGGTCGGCACCGTCCTCACCGTCGGTGACGGCATCGCCCGCGTCTATGGCCTCAATAACGCCCAGTCCGGCGAGCTCGTCGAGTTTGCCACAGGCGAACAGGGCATCGTCCAGAACCTCGAAGAGGACAATGTCGGCGTGGTGATGCTGGCCGAAGCCAGTACCATCAACGAAGGCGACACCGTCAAGCGCACCAAGCGCATTGCCTCCATCAAGGTGGGCGAAGGCCTGGTGGGCCGTGTCATCAACACCATCGGCGAGCCCATCGATGGTAAGGGCAACATCGAAGGTGAACTATTCGAAATGCCTATCGAACGCAAAGCCCCCGGTGTCATCTTCCGCCAACCCGTCGAGCAGCCCCTCCAGACTGGCATCAAGGCCATCGACTCCATGATTCCTATCGGACGCGGACAGCGTGAGCTCATCATCGGTGACCGCCAGACCGGCAAGACTGCCATTGCTATCGACACCATTATCAACCAAAAGAACTTCTACGATGCTGGCGACCCCGTTTACTGTATTTATGTAGCTTGTGGTCAGAAAGGCTCTACCGTCGCCAACCTGGTGAAGAACCTCGAGGAGAAAGGCGCCATGGCTTACACCATCGTTGTTTCCGCCACTGCCTCCGACCCCGCCGCCATGCAGTTCTATGCTCCCTTTGCCGGTGCCGCTATCGGCGAATACTTCCGTGACACAGGGCGCAATGCTTTGGTCATCTACGACGACTTGAGCAAGCAGGCTGTAGCTTACCGCGAAGTTTCGTTGCTGCTCCGTCGCCCGCCGGGACGTGAGGCTTATCCGGGCGATGTGTTCTACCTCCACAGCCGTCTGCTGGAGCGCGCTGCACGAATCATCCAGAGCGACGAGATTGCCCGTCAGATGAACGACCTGCCCGCATGCCTCAAAGACAAGGTGAAGGGTGGCGGTTCTCTCACGGCTCTGCCCATCATCGAGACCCAGGCAGGCGACGTGTCGGCATACATCCCCACCAACGTCATCTCCATCACCGATGGCCAGATATTCCTTGAGACCAACCTGTTCAATGCCGGTATCCGTCCTGCCATCAACGTGGGTATCTCCGTCTCCCGCGTGGGCGGCAAGGCACAGATCAAGTCCATGAAGAAAATTGCCGGTACACTGAAACTCGACCAGGCTCAGTACCGCGAGCTGGAGGCCTTCTCCAAGTTCGGCTCCGACCTCGACGCCGCCACCAAGGCAGTGCTGGACAAAGGTGCCCGCAACGTGGAAATCCTCAAGCAGCCCCAGTACAGCCCCATGGCTGTGGAAGACCAGGTAGCCATCATCTTCTGCGGAACGAAAGGCCTGCTCCAGAAAGTGCCCGTCGATAAGGTACGCAACTTCGAGAGCGAGTTCCTCTTCTTCCTCCACCAGAACCATGCCGGCATCCTGGAGAACCTCCACAATGGCAAACTGGTCGACGAGGACCTCGACACCCTCAAGAGTGTCGCCCTCGACATGGCCGGGAAATACGCAAAATAATCTGTTATGGCAAACTTAAAAGAAGTCCGTACCCGTATCGCCTCCGTCAGCTCCACGCAGCAGATCACCTCTGCCATGAAGATGGTGTCGGCCGCCAAGTTCCGCAGGGCGCAGAACGCCATTGTGGGCATGAGGCCCTACGCCAACCAGCTGGGGCAGATAGCTGCCGACATCGACACGGGCGACGGCATACAAACCCCCTACCACGAGGTGCGGCGGCTCGAGAACGTACTGCTGATAGTGGTGACATCCAACAAAGGCCTGTGCGGTGCATTCAACAGCAATGTCATCAAGCAGGCTCAGGCACGGATTGACCACTACCACTCCATTGCCACTCCCGAACAGCCCGCTCGGCTTGCCATGATTACCATCGGCAAACGTTGCTCCGAGTTCTTCGCCAAACGGTTCGACAACATTGTGGCCACACGCGACGACCTGCTCGACAATGCAACTTTCGACTCCGTGGCAAACATGGCCGACGACATCATGCAACAGTTCTGCGACAAGAAGTACGATCGCGTAGAACTGATATACAATCAGTTCAAGAACTCTCTCGTGCAAATCCTCAGCACCGAGCAGTTCCTCCCCATCGAGGCCCGAAAAGAAGAAAAGGCTCAAGCCTCGCGCTCTGCCAACGACTACATCTACGAGCCCTCGAAGGAGGAAATCATGCGCGAGATGATTCCCCTCACACTCCGATCCCACCTCTACCGCGTTGTGCTCGACTCTTTAGCCTCCGAACACGGCGCACGCATGAACGCCATGCAGAAAGCCACCGACAACGCCACCGAGCTGCTCAAAGAGCTGCGCCTCAGCTACAACAAGGCACGCCAGGCCGCCATCACCAATGAAATTATCGAAATTGTGAGCGGTTCCGAAGCCTTGAAAGGATAATGATTGTTGAACCCTTAAACCCTTGCGGCCACAGGCCGCTGTAACATTACAATATGGAAAAGAAACAAAAAGGCACGCAAGTTGTGGCCATTATCACAATGTTCTTCATGTTTGCCATGATTTCATTTGTGACCAACATGGCTGCTCCTTTCGGCAATATCTGGAAAAACCAGTACTCATGGGCCGGCATGTGGGGCAACATGATGAACTTCCTTGCCTACCTCATCATGGGTATCCCCGCTGGCAAGCTCATGTCACGCATCGGGTATAAAAAGACTGCGCTCATAGCTCTTGCGGTGGGATTCGTTGGCATGGTGGTACAATACCTTTCCAGCCTTATGGGCGCCGATGTGCAGACTTTCTCCGTCAGCGGACAGCCGGTGATGCTCAACTTCCTCATCTATCTGCTGGGCGCTTTCGTGTGTGGGTTCTGTGTCTGCATGCTCAACACCGTGGTTAACCCCATGCTCAACCTGCTGGGCGGCGGCGGAAACCGCGGCAACCAGCTCATCCAGACCGGTGGCACCCTTAACTCACTCACCGGCACCCTTACCCCCCTGCTGGTGGGTGCACTGATTGGACAAGTGACCGACCGCACCGCCATGGGCGACGTGGCTCCCCTGTTATTCATTGCCATGGGAGTGTTTGCCGTGGCGTTCCTCATCATCTGCTTCGTGGCCATTCCCGAACCCAACCGCGTGCGTCCGCAGGCCGGTGTCAAGGACAAATACAGCGCCTGGAGCTTCCGCCATCTGGTGCTTGGCGTCATCGCCATCTTCTTTTATGTAGGCACCGAAGTGGGTATCCCGGCCGAACTGAACTTCTACCTCACCGATGTGGACGGCAAAGGCACTGGCGCCGCCATAGGCGGGGCCGTGGCCGCAGTCTACTGGCTGTTGATGATGGTAGGCCGTGCCGGCAGTGCCGCCATCAGCGGCAAAGTATCCACACGCACGCAGCTCACTGTAGTCTCTCTCGTAGCCATTGTCCTCGTGGTGGTGGCTATCATCCTGCCCTCATCCATCCGCATTTCTATGCCCGGCTACAGTGTGGCCGACGGCTTCAAGATGTTCCAGGTGCCCATCAGCGCCCTATTCTTAGTGCTCTGCGGCCTCTGCACCTCGCTCATGTGGGGCGGCATCTTCAACCTCTCCGTTGAGGGCCTGGGCAAATACACCGAACAAGCCTCCGGCATCTTTATGATGATGGTAGTGGGTGGCGGTGTCATGCCGCTCATCCAGAACGCACTGGCCGGCTCCATAGGCTATATGGGCAGCTACTGGCTCGTAGTGGCCATGCTGGCCTACATTCTCTTCTACGCCCTGGTGGGCAGCAAGAACGTCAACAAAGACATCCTAACAGAATAGTAAGGGGATAGGCTCTATAACACAGTCGCGCCGGTAGCAAAGCCACCGGCGCGACCCTTTTCTCACAGTCTGTCACCCTTTATCGTATCGACTTCACGCAGTGTCGGCGGCCGGTGTTCGCGGTAGGCTTTCCGTTCCTCACGGTTCTGGCGGCGGAACTCCTCGCGCTCTGCCCACTCCTGCTCGTCCACCTTCAAGGCCGACTCAATCATCTGTTCATACGATATGCGGGGCTTGCGGTGCATGCAGTGCCGCTCATGGCTTGCAATGGACATGGGATACTTGCGCCGCAGTTCCATATATTCCGGGTAGTTCTCCCTCATGAGCTGCATCCGTTCCCCCTTCGCCTCACTTCTCCATGACTTCCACATCTTGGTATAGTCCGTGGCCGCCCATATCCAGATTATCGAAAACACAGCCCACAACACACCCGAAGAGGCAATCAGCAGTTTAATTACGAGAGTCTGATACATGTTCAGCACAATGTAAATCGGAATGTATCCAATTACAAGCATGGCAACCATGACTAGCGTCACCAAGGCAATCTTCACCGGTGTGCGCTTGAAAAATTTCTTTTTCCCCATCGCAGTATTTTTTTCATATAACGCAACAGCTGCCTCATTATTGTGTCCTGTCTTATTCTTTAACCCAAATCACTACTGAAGTCGTCCAGATGACCAACTGGGGGTTAATGGCAGGGTCTCACCCCATACCAAGCACCATCTTTTCCCCATTTGTCTTCTACATTTATTCCTTCATTATTCGTTTCAGAAAGGAAAAGGGAACGAATAACAAAGGAATAAGGAACGACGTTACAACGACGCTACGACGAGCCGTCATATATGCCGGGCCATTCTGCCGCACGCCATATTTCCCAGCTGAGCTCGGCCTGCCTGTGGAGCATGGCCAGTCCACCACAGACGACGGCTCCACGCTCTGCCGCGCAGCAAAGAAAACGAGTGGGCGAAGGGTTGTAGACCAAGTCATAGCACAGGTGGCGCGGACCGATACAGGAACTTTCCGGCCACGGTGTACCCTCCACATCGGGATGCATACCCACGGGCGTGGCATTGACGATAATCAGGTGTGTCGAGGCCATGGCGACGGCCTGTGCATAGGACACTGCCCCAGAATGAAGGTCCGGACAGCGCGAAACCATGGTGCAGCCTATGCCCATGCCCCGCAGCGCATAAGTCACGGCCTTGGCGGCACCGCCCGTGCCCAGCACAAGTGCCTCGCGGTGCCAGGGCTGCAACAGGGGTGCAAGGGTTTCGGCAAAGGCCGGAGCATCGGTATTGTGACCGACAAGCCTGCCGTCCTGCCTCACGACACAGTTGACCGCGCCAATGCCTCTCGCCGCTGCATCGATGTCGTCGAGGCAGTCCATGACGGCCTCCTTGTAGGGTATGGTGACATTGAAGCCCGAAATGTCGTTGTCGTGTACCCAACGGCGCAGATTGTCGACAGAATCCATTTCATAGAGCCTGTAGACTGCATCGGTGACACCCTCGCGACGCCACCGCTCCGCAAACCACTGCGGCGACTGAGAATGGGAGAGTTTTTTGCCTATCAAACCGTATTGTTTCATGGTGCAAATTTACGAATTAATTGGCAATTTTCAATTTTCTTCGTATCTTTGCAATTTAAAGTATTTGCCCGTCATGAAGAAAATACTGTGTATAATACTGCTAATTATCAACCTAATTGCGGCGGCGGCACTGATACTCTCCACCCTGGCCGGGGCGGTTGAGCCAAGCCGCATGGCTGTTATTTCCATTCTCAGCTACGGATATTTCATTTTTCTACTGGCCAACGTGGTGTTTATCATCATCTGGCTTTTCCTGTCGCGATGGGAGTTTCTCGTGTCGGTGGCGGCCATTGCCGTGCGCTTCTCGTTTGTGCCGCTGTTCTTCCAGGTGGGCGGTACCTTGGATGTAGAACCGGAAGACAACACGTTGAAGATATTGACCTTGAACGCCCATTCCTTCAAAGGGCTGGACAACGACACGCTGATGACAGCCGACTCGGGGGCCTTGATGTTCTTGGAACTGCTGGACCGCGAGCAACCCGACGTGATGTGCCTGCAGGAGTTCTTCCGTCCGAAACATGTGTCGCTGGTTGACAGCATAGAAGCCCGTGGCTACCAGTATCACTATGGGGTGCACGGGAGCAACACCCGCTCACAGGCTATTCTCTTTTCGCGCTGCAAGATGCTGAAGGGCTACGACATGGACAGGAAGTCGAAGTTCTATGCCGACATTGAGAAGAACGGGCATACGGTACGGGTATGCTGTGTGCATCTGGACTCGTACCAACTGGACGAGGACGACTTGGAGAGTTTTGAGAACCTTTCCCACGCCAAGGCCGACAGCACGACGCACCGGCTGATGAAGAAGTTTGCCGAGACCACACGTCAGCATGAGCGGGAGTGGAAAGAGGAGTTGAAACCGCTGGTGGAAGAGAGCACTGTGCCACTGATTATCGCGGGGGACTTCAACGACACCCCGGCATCGTATATCTACCAACAGGCCACCGACCTGCTGTCAGACCCCTATGTGGAACAGGGACGCGGTTTCGGCACTACCTACCATGGACCCTACCCCGCTTTCCGCATAGACTACATACTCCACAGCCACGATCTGGAAGCCCTTTCATACAAACGCATACCCTCAGCCATTTCAGACCACTACCCTATCGTGGTGACGTTGAGAATGAATGTTAACAAACAATAGGCGGAATGACCCAGAAGGAACGATATGAGCGCATGATTGCCTATTTTGAGCAGTCAAGACCCACAGCCCAGACAGAGCTGGAGTACAAAGACCCGTTCCAGCTGCTGGTGGCGGTCATCCTGTCGGCACAGTGCACGGACAAACGCGTGAATATGACCACTCCGGCACTCTTTGCCGCCTATCCCGACGCAGCCTCCATGGCCCAAGCCTCACCCGAAGAGATTTTTGAATACATCCGTTCCATATCATATCCCCACAACAAGAGCAAACACCTGGCTGGAATGGCGCGGAAACTGGTGGAGGACTTTGGCGGGGAAGTGCCGGGCGACCTTGACGAACTGCAGTCCCTTCCCGGTGTTGGACGCAAGACAGCCAACGTCATTGCATCGGTGGTGTTTCACCTGCCTGCCTTGGCAGTGGACACCCATGTGTTCCGTGTAGCCAATCGCATAGGGCTGACCCATAACAGCAAAACCCCGCTGCAGACCGAGCGTGAGTTGGTAAAGCACATCCCGGAGGAAAAAATACCCATAGCGCACCACTGGCTGATACTGCATGGACGCTATGTCTGCCAGGCACGCAAACCCCATTGCGGGGAGTGCGGTATTGCGGAAATATGCAAACAATACCTTAGCAACAAGAAGAAAGAGACATCATGTTGACCTATCCGCTATTTCTCATCGGCCTTGCGGCTGTGGGCATTCCCATAGCCATCCACCTGCTTCAGCTGCGCCGCTACCGCAAAGTGTATTTCAGCAATGTGGAGATGCTGGAGGAATTGGAGAGCGAGAACCGTCGCCAACGGAATCTCAGGCAACTGCTGATACTGGCGGCACGCATCCTGGCCATTGTCTTCCTGGTGCTGGCTTTCTGCCAGCCAGTCATCCCCGACAAGGACACTCAGATGACAAGCGGCGGCACGGCGGTAAGCGTATATATAGACAACTCCTACAGCATGGAGTGCGGCGGCATGGACGGCAGCCTGATAGAGGCAGCACGTCAGAAAGCCCGCGAGATAGCCGCCGCCTACAGCCCCGGCACACAGTTCCAGCTTCTGACCAACAACGCGTCGGGCATCCAGTTCCGCTGGATGAGCCACGAGGAATTCCTCGATGCAGTGAACGAGGTGGAGGCAGGAGCCGTCACCACACCCCTCTCGTCAATAGCACGGCGGCAGAACGAATTCCTGCACACATCCACGGCAGGCAACCGCCACGCTTATATTGTCAGCGACTTTCAGCGCACCACCGCCGATTTGGCCAGTTATCCACCCGACAGCACCGTGCTCACCACTTTCATCCCTTTGGGCGGCACTGACGTTGCCAACATTTACATAGACAGCCTCTCGTTCAATAGCCCGTCATACTTCCGAGGAGCCACCGTACAGGTGGAGGCACGGGTGCGCAACGACGGTGACAAGGCGGTGGAAAAACAGCCCCTGCGCCTCTATGTCGGCAACCGCGAGCGGGCAGTAACCTCTGTGGACATTGGCGCAAGAAGCTCTGCCACGGTACAGATGACCTTCTCCATACAGGACGACAGCCTTATGCAGGGATATGTCGAGACCACCGACTACCCTATCACATTCGACGACAGGATGTATTTCTCCATCCCCGTCACCCCACAGGTGCCCATGCTTGTCATCAGCGGCAAAGACGAAAACAGTTTCCTGAAACGGCTGTTCCAAGGCGATTCACTGGTGGAGTACCGGCAAGAGCCATACAACCGCATGGACTATGAACACTTGAGCGAGAGCCGTTTTATCGTGCTTGACGAGTTGCACGCCATCCCGTCGGGACTGGCACAGTCGCTCGTCCAGTTTGTCAAAGAGGGTGGCACCCTGCTCGTCACGCCCGGCAAAGGGGTGGAGGCCTCGTCGTACAACCAACTGCTGGGTGCCCTGCAGGCACCTCAGCTTGGACGATGGAGCGACCGACAGGTACGCAGCCGCGACATGGCATCCAACCACCCACTCTATCAAGGAGTTTTCATGCACACAGGAACCGGAGCGAAAAGCAACGGAGACGAGATAGAGATGCCCACCGTGACAGGATACTATGCACTACAGCGTACCTCGGGCACCGTATCACGGCAGATAATCGGACTGCTTGACGGCAACAGCTACCTGACCGAGACCCCTGCGGGCGAAGGACGGCTATATCTCTTTGCCGCCCCTCTGCGCCCTGAGCACACCGACTTTATACACCAGGCACTTTTTGTCCCCACGCTATACAATATGGCGCTCTACAGCACTCCGCAGCCGCATCCATACCACCTGCTCACCGGCACCGACCCCATACCCATTGCCACACAACCCGCAGACGACACTCCACGCAAGCTGATCAATGCCGACCCCAATGCCCGGCACACAGAGTTCATCCCCGACATCCGCCGCATAGCCTCCCGCTACTGCCTCATCCCCCACGGCGAAATTGCCGAGGCGGGGAACTACCTCCTCACCCCCACCCCCGTGGAGGGGCTGGCCTTCAACTACAGCAGGCAGGAGTCAAACCTTTCCTGCTATTCTCGCGAAGAGCTGAAACAAGCTGTCAGCGACGCCGGGCTTACCCACTGCCGCATAGTGCCCAAGGCCGAGAAATCCATGACACAATACATCCGCCAGCGCAGTCAGGGCACCCCCCTGTGGCGTTGGTGCATTGTCCTCGCCCTGCTCTTCCTGCTGGCAGAGATACTGCTCATCCGTCTCGGACAAAAGAAACCCACCGAAGCATAATACACGCATGTTACAAATCAACGACATAACAAAGACCTACGGCTCGTTCCGCGCCCTCGACGGGGTCAGTCTCCATGTGCGGCGCGGCACAGTCTTCGGCCTTCTCGGCCCCAACGGCGCCGGCAAGACCACCCTCATCCGCATCATTAACCACATCATAGCCCCGGACAGCGGCACCCTCCTTTTCGACGGCCACACCATGACCGACAACGATGTCATGCAAATAGGCTATCTGCCTGAAGAGCGCGGCCTCTACAAGAAGATGCGTGTGGGCGAGCAAGCCATCTATCTGGCACGACTTAAAGGCCTAGACAAAGCCACCGCACAGCAACGCCTAAACCAGTGGTTCAGCCGCCTGGATATAGGCGACTGGTGGAACCGCCCGGTAGAGGAACTTTCCAAGGGCATGCAGCAAAAGGTACAATTCGTCGTGACGATGCTGCACAACCCGCAGCTGCTTATTCTCGACGAGCCTTTCAGCGGCTTTGACCCAGTGAATGCCGACATGCTGAAACGTGAGATCCTCCGTCTTAAAGAAGAAGGCACCACTATTATCTTCTCCACCCACAACATGCCCTCGGCCGAAGAGCTGTGCGACGACATCGCCCTTATCAACCACGCCCGTGTGGTGCTCAGCGGCTCCCTCGCCGACATCAAAGCCAACAATCCCGGCAAAGGCCTCGACCGAATATTTATTGATACTGTAAAACAATGAACAAGATACTCCTCGTCATACAGCGCGAATACCTCACCCGCGTCAAAAAGCCCTCCTTCTGGATACTCACCCTTGTCGTGCCCATCCTGCTGGCAGGGGTCTATGCCATCCCCATCATCTTAGCCTCTCGCCCCTTAGAGCACGCCAACGTGCTGGTGGTGGACGACAGTGGCCTCTTCCAGGGGCAGTTCCGTTCAGGACGCGATATCACCTATCACGAAGCGGGAAGCATCGACTACGCCCGCCGCCAGCTGGAGCAGACCGATACCCTCGACGCCATTGTCTATATCCCCGCCCGCGAAACCACCCTGCCGCGCGATGCCTATCTCTACTACCGCACCGACGCCCCCTCGATGACTGTGCAAAGCGACGTCAACAGCCAGCTGCAGGAGATACTCCGCAACCGCATCCTGCTTGATGTCCACGGTCTTACCCCCGACGACTACACCATGCTAACCTCTACCCATATCAAACTCCGCACGCAGGACATCGAGACTGGCCGCGACAGCTTCCTGCAAGTCAAGATAGCCCTTGGCGTCATCCTGGCCATGCTGGTCTTCATAGCCGTCTTCATGTTCGGCTCGCAGGTGATGCGCGGTGTCATGGAAGAGAAGACCAGCCGCATTGTGGAAGTCATCGTCTGCAGTGTGAAGCCTTTCCAGCTCATGATGGGCAAAGTGGTGGGAATAGGTCTTGTAGGCCTTACCCAGTTTGCGCTGTGGGTGATTCTCTCCGCCGTCGCCGTGACAGGCGTGCAACTCACCAACGCCGACCTCTTCGAGCAAATCTCCCAGCGCGGTAACCGCACTGAGATAGCCACCAAAGGCGACGAGGCCACCTCACAGTATCAGACAGCCCAGTACGAAGCCGCGCAATACGAGGCAGGCGAGGGCATCGACAACAGTCTGCAGGACCTTATCCAAGGCCTCACCGACATCAACTACGGCCTCATTATCCTGCTCTTTATCTTCTATTTCGTGTTCGGATATCTGCTCTACGCCTCGCTCTTTGCGGCGGCAGGCTCCCTTGTCGACAACGACACCGACTCGCAGCAGTTCACCCTGCCCCTCACCGTTCCCCTGTTGCTGGCCATGCTGCTCCTGCCAGCCATGATCAACGAGCCTTCGGGAAACATCAGCACCTGGCTCTCGCTCATTCCCTTCACCTCGCCTGTGGCCATGCTGCTGCGCATTCCCTTCGGCGTGCCCGTATGGCAAGTGGTGCTTTCCATGCTTCTGCTCTTGGCCACCTTCCCCCTCTGCATTTGGGCTGCCGCCAAGATATACCGTTCCGCTATCCTCCGCTACGGGCATAAAACCACCTGGCGTGACGTATGGCACCTCATAAAAAGATAACACCAATACAATAAAGCTACGTCATGAAACGATACATTCTGATACTACTGCCTTTACTGGCTCTGAATTTCACAGTATCGGCTCAAGACACACACCGCACCTGGGACCAAGGTCCCCTCACTTGGGATGACTTCACCATTCTGACCACCGGCGGGGCTGAGCAGTCTTTCCTGCAGTATGAGATTGGCTTTGCTCCTGCCCACGACACCATCGACGGCATCCAGTCCCACTACTACCTTGCCACTGCGTGCATGATTCCCGGTTCCTCATGGGTCTCCTCCGACCATCGCACACCGGAACTGCTGCGCTACCACCAAGTGGTGTTCGACATGCTCGAAGTGGAACGCCGCACCCTGCAACGCGCCCTCAACACTGCCGACAACACAAAGTCTTTCAACAACATGCTCCACGCATCCAGTGACAGACTCAACACCCGAATAGCCGGTTTCCGCCGTCGCACGCAGGACGGCAGCGACACCACCGACCTTGCCGCCTTCGAGCAGCAGGTGCGCCACGAACTGTCGCTGCTCCCGGCCACAAGCCGCCCATCCTACACTCCCCAGCCCTTTGGTTTTTGCGCCTATTTCTCCCTGGGCGCATCCTGTCCTTTCGGTTCCATGGGGCAGGACTTCACCCCGGGGTTCACCATCGGCTACGGGTTCGACTTCTCCTGGAACCGTCATCTTTTCAACATCGAGGCTTACATGGGAAACCTTGATGCCCGGAAGCAACTGGCCTTGCTCAACACCGACCCCACGATTCAATCCCTCGACAACTTCATCAAAGGCCAGGCCTACAGTTTTTCCAACTTCAACATCGGCTATGGTTTCCTGCTCCTCGACAACCTCCACATGCAACTTGCGCCTGTTGCCGCCCTCAGCATCCGGAGCCTCGGAACCCTCCGCACCCAGACCGACCGTTTCTCCTACACCCGCCTCGAACCCGCCGTGGGTCTTACGTTCCGCTACCATTTCTGGCAGCAGAACTCCTTCCCCCGCTACAGCGCCTTATTTGGCAATAAACGCATCTCCGAGCGCGACCGCATCTCACTGCATAGCAAGGTGATGCTATCCTACACTTCATTCCCCCGCATCGAGGGCAGTCCTGCAGGCCTCTATCTCACGACAGTGGTGGGCATAGCCTTCGGCGGCCGGTACCACAATGTTGAATAAACCCCAGCACAGCCATGATACAGAGCCAGCAACAAATGGAAAACCTCGCCCTCGAATGGGGCTTCCTCCCTTTCTTCCGCAACCGCGTGGAGGGCTTCTCTATCGAAGAACACACACCCGAAGAACGCTGGTTCTCGCCCGAACACCCCGGCCCGTGGGACTGGAAAGGACCCGTCATCGGCGAATGGCGGTGCGCCTACGGCAAATTCTTCGCCGGCAAAGCCGGGTTCGTCAGCCTTGAATGGCTGCCCGACTTCATCAACTGGCGCCGCAGCCAAACTCCTCTCGAAAAGATGCCCCCTGCCGCCCAGCATATCCATCAGGTGCTTGTCGAACATGAGTCGCTCCTCTCGCAAGAGCTGAAAAAGGCCAGTGGCTTCACTCTCAGCCGGAGACGCAGTCCCGAAGGCAATGACGGATCGACCTGCGACACCCTCATCGCCCGCCTCGAAATGGCCACCTATGTCTGCATCGCCGACTTTGAATACAAGATTTCGCGCAGCGGCCAAAGCTACGGCTGGGGCGTGGCGCGCTA
The DNA here is from genome assembly GCA_902790215.1 of uncultured Bacteroidota bacterium. Taxonomy (GTDB): domain Bacteria; phylum Bacteroidota; class Bacteroidia; order Bacteroidales; family P3; genus Colimorpha. The sequence continues at coordinate 53,454 of CADAQX010000009.1, forward strand.
CTGCACCCCCGAAGCCATGTACGGCAGCGGTATTGCCCTCTGCGACCGCACGCCCGAACAGAGCCGCGCCCGCATCCTCGCCCATCTGCAAAGCCTCTTCCCCAACGCCGCGCCCGCCCATCTGGAACGGATGATCTAATCCCTCGGGGCGCTCTTCCCCCCAATCGTCTTCTCGTTCTTCTCCTATCGTTATCCTACATTTATCCCAAATCGGTCATTAGGGTTCCCCACTTGACATGACGAGGCCGAGAAAGCCTGTCCCATCGCCACTGAGGAACACGCGCTCTTAATAGGCCCTACCCTGTATGTAGAAACCATCAAGCGCCGTCATTTATTCGATCGTTATTCGATCGTTTTCCACTCTTTTTCCCTTTCACAAAGGGAAAAATGAGGGAAACATATCGAAAAACGATATGATAAAGAACGACGCAACACCGGGCTCTGAAGGCGCACTGAGGAACGTTGGGGACAAATATACGACACTATCGGAACACTGACGAAAGTTGGCGTAATACTTCACAGAATAAAGAGTAACTTCCGCGCGAAGCGGCAGAAAGCAAAGTAAGAAGTAAGAGATAAGAACCAGGATTGTATGCCACTGAGATATTGCTTGAATGTGTAATTGCTTGAGTAATTTGACTGCGCCAGTCACTCAGACAATCAAGCAATCAGACAATCAAGCAATACACTAACGACCGATTCAGGTTTTATTCGTTCCAAAAGGGGAAAGAATAGAATAACGAACGATAGTACAACGGTCCCATTTTGTGTTAAAGAAGAACAAATTTTCAAAAAAAACCTTACAATCCAAAAAAATGTTGTATCTTTACAACCAGTAAAAAATGAAAGAAAAACGTTGGATATTAAGGGAAGATTATGACAAAGAGGTAGTTAAAAAACTTGCGGAAGCATTAGGAGTTGACGAAATTATCGCCACGCTGCTTGTGTTTCTTCCGTCCAAGCTTGGACCAATTGCATGACCCTTTCCTGATGAAGGACATGGACCGCGCCATTGCACGCATCAATGAGGCGGTACGCCGCCACGAGCGAATCCTGGTATATGGGGATTACGACGTGGACGGCACATCGGCTGTTGCTCTGGTGTACTCCTACCTCAGTACATTCCACCGCAACATCGACTTTTACATCCCCGACCGCGACAGCGAGGGGTACGGCATTTCATTTAAAGGCATTGACTACGCCCGCGACACTGGGGTGAAGTTGATTATTGCCCTTGACTGCGGCATCAAGGCCATGGAACAGGTGGCCTATGCCGCAGGGTTCGGCATCGACTTTATCATCGGCGACCACCATCTGCCCGACGGCGACAATATCCCCGCCGCCGTGGCGGTGCTCGACCCCAAGCGCGAGGACTGCCCCTATCCTTACAAGGAGCTGTCCGGCTGCGGCATCGGCTTCAAGATTGTGGAAGCCCACCAGGAACAGCGGGTGGGTGTACGCCTGTGCGACGCACCTGACAGCCTTGACGAGGCCCGGCGCGAGAAACGCGACGCCCTGCAGCTGCGTCTGCTCAAATACCTGGACTTGGTGGCCGTGAGCATCGCCTCCGACATCGTGCCGATCATGGGAGAAAACCGCGTGCTTGCCTCCTACGGCCTGAAGGTCATCAACACCCATCCCCGTCCCGGCATCGAGGCCATTCTGCGCTACGGACATGTGGACCGCCGCCCAGCCTCCCAGCCGGGAGCCACGGAACAACCGGCTCAGCCGCAGCAGGCAGGCTATTTCGAGAAAGAGCTGAACATTACCGACCTGGTGTTTCTGGTGGGTCCACGCATCAATGCCGCAGGCCGGATACGAAGCGCCTTCGACTCCGTAAGGTTGCTGCTGAGTGACAATCCCGCACAGGCGGAGCTGCTGGCAAAGGAAATCGACGAGTTCAACAAGCAGCGCAAAGACCTCGACAGTGCGGCCACCGAGGAGGCCAAACACCGCATCGAGGCCGATGCTGTGATGCGCGGACGCAAAAGCATAGTACTTTACGACGAGAACTGGCACAAGGGCGTGGTGGGCATTGTGGCCTCCCGCTTAGTGGAGGCGTTCTACAAACCCACGGTTATCTTTACCAAATCCACCACCGACGACCTCTACACGGGGTCGGCACGCAGCATCAAGGAGTTCGACGTGCATGCCGCCCTGGAGCAGTGCAGCGACCTGCTGGAGCATTTCGGCGGTCACCGCTGTGCGGCGGGAGTGTCGGTAAAGCCCGAAAACCTGGAGGCTTTCAAGCTGCGCTTTGAGGAGGTGGTGAACAACACCCTGCCGCCCGAGGTCATGACTCCGGAGATAGAGATTGACGCCGAGATAGACTTCGGCAAGCATATCACGCCCAAGTTCCTGCGCATATTGAAGCAGTTCGGTCCCTTCGGCCCTGAGAACAATATGCCAGTGTTTATGTCGCACAGCTTGGTGGACACGGGTTACCCCCGCGTGGTGGGCACCAACCACTTGAAGTTTAATGTCATCTCCCTGCTGTCGCGGTCGCGGTCGTTCCCTGCCATCGGTTTCCAGCTGGGCAAGCACTTCCCCCGCGTCAAGAAAGGGGAACCTTTCACCATCTGCTACACGCTGGAAGAGAACTACTGGAACGGCAGAACCGACATACAAATCAACGTGAAAGACCTCCGCTTCGACGAAGACTAAACAAGCGTTTCTATTCCAAAGGGAATCCTCAGACATATAAATAATCCTGAAAGGGCAAAAGCATTACATTTAAGAATGGCTTTTGCCCTTTCTGGCAAGAGGGAGATATCGTCCCCCTAATAGATTGCATTGCGCAACTTGACTGTTCGGGTTGCTGTGGGCAACTATTGTATGTTGACCACCGGCATCAAGCGAATAAATTCGGGTAAAATCATGTTGTTGTGCGTGGTAGTCAGTGTGGTAATCACACTGTTGTCCGTACCTTTCACTACAACGGTAAAGCCCTGTGTAAAGGCGCCCATCCGGGTGACAAAGACGCAGGTCTGAGGTGTAGAGGAAAGAGTGAGACCGCCAGGGCAAGTCAAAGTGATTGTGGTCACGGGATTCACAAGAGTGAAGTTCGTCGGATTGAGTGGATCAAAACCCACGGGGTTGACTCTGAGTTGTCCCGCCAATGCCTCACCACGGTTTCCTGTTATTTCTATGCTGCCGATGGTGCAATTACCTGTGAGAGGAATGGCCAGTACTCCACAAGGGCTGTGGAAAGTGAAGGCAGTACCACTGCCACCGTTGTATGCGGCAATAGGATAGGTATTGGGAGCGAAAGAACCATTGGCAAAGGTCTGATTGGCGTTGAGGGTCAGATAGACGTAGCCGCCTGTCAAGTCGCTGGAGTTGGCTGCGGGATAGAAAGCGCAGTAGGCTGCGTTGGGGTCAATCTGGTCATTGCTTACGAAAGTAGTCTGCACCACATCGTGGTTGGTAGTGGTGAAGAGGTGGGATGCACCCGCTGCATCGTACACCTTGATTTGGTCGCCCGAATTCCACATGAGGTAATTGCCAGTGCCAATATAGGTCTTGCCATCACTGTTGGGCTGTGTCAACTCAGCGGTGATGCGGTTGGTGAATTGCTCTTCATTCTTCTGGCACGAGGTGGCGGCAATGGTCACAAGGGCGCATAAGCCCATTATTCTCAATGTCTTTTTCATTGCTTCTCGATCTTTAAGGGGTTATACATTACCATTGACCCGGTATAGTTCCGAAATGGAAGCCACCCGAAGGGTCAGTTGTTGTCCCGCTGGTTTCCTGACGACTGAGTGCGTAGCCGTCTTCCACAACTACCAGCATTTGCCTGATTTGGGGAGTCAGGTATTCCCGTTTGCATTTTTCTTTCATGGTGTTTGGGTATTAAATACTTTTATTATCAATTAATTACGTTTTTCAAATCAAGTTATCCGTCCTTCACTTAGAATAAACAAAGATACACATTTTATTTTATTGCACAACCTTTCTGCACAAAAAAACAATTATTTTCACACTTCATGTGCAATATTTTCTAAGGTATTACGTTTAAGTAAACAACCACATCATGTTAGGGATTACTAGACCTTTCACCGATGAGGTTTTCATTTACATCATCGTTTAACCTTAATGCGAAACACAATGGCTGACGACAAGAAGATTATTTTCTCGATGGTAGGCGTAGGCAAGCTGATACCGCCTTCGCGCCAGATATTAAAGGACATATACCTTTCGTTCTTTTACGGTGCCAAGATAGGCATCATCGGTTTGAACGGTTCGGGCAAGTCGAGCCTGCTGAAGATTATCGCCGGCGTGGACAAGGACTATCAAGGCGAGGTGGTCTTCTCGCCCGGCTACAGCGTGGGCTATCTGGAACAGGAGCCCAAGCTGGACGACAGCAAGACAGTCAAAGAAGTGGTGCAGGAGGCAGTGCAGCCCATTGTGGATGCCCTGAAAGAGTATGAGGATGTGAACAACGCCTTTGCCGAGCCGGATGCAGACTTCGACAAGCTGTGCCAGCGGCAAGGTGAGTTAACCGAACTGTTAGAGCAATACGATGCCTGGAACCTCGACAGCCGGCTGGAGCGCGCCATGGATGCCCTGCGCTGTCCCGACGAGGACGAGCCGGTGAAGAACCTCAGCGGCGGCGAGCGGAGACGTGTGGCACTATGCCGCCTGCTGCTTCAGGAACCAGACATCCTGCTGCTTGACGAGCCCACCAACCATTTGGATGCCGAAAGCATCGACTGGCTTGAGCAGCATTTGCGCCAGTATAAGGGCACAGTCATTGCGGTGACCCACGACCGCTATTTCCTCGACAATGTGGCAGGCTGGATTCTCGAACTCGACCGCGGCGAAGGTATTCCCTGGCAGGGCAACTACAGCAGTTGGCTTGACCAAAAGACACAGCGTCTGGCCATGGAAGAGAAGCAGGAGAGCAAGCGTCGCAAGACTCTGCAGCGCGAGCTGGAATGGGTGCGCATGGCTCCCAAGGCAAGGCACGCCAAGGGCAAGGCCCGTCTGGCAGCCTACGACCGCATGATGAACGAGGATGTGAAAGAGAAAGAACAGAATCTGGAGATATTCATCCCCAACGGACCACGACTGGGCAACAAGGTATTGGAAGTGGAGGGCGTCAGCAAGGCCTATGGCGACAAGCTGCTGTATGAAAACCTCACCTTCAGTCTGCCTCCCGCTGGAATAGTAGGCATCATCGGTCCCAACGGGTGCGGCAAAACCACCCTCTTCCGCCTAATCATGGGACTGGAGAAGCCCGACACAGGCACCTTTACCGTGGGCGAGACAGTGAAGATAGGCTATGTGGACCAACAGCATGTGCAGATTGACCCCGAAAAGAGCGTCTATGACATAGTGTCGGAGGGCAACGAGCTGATTAGCATGGGAGGCCGGCTGGTGAATGCCCGTGCCTATATCTCGCGCTTCAACTTCACCGGCACAGACCAAAGCAAGAAAGCGGGTGTGCTGAGCGGCGGCGAGCGCAACCGCCTGCATCTGGCCTTGACGCTGAAGAGTGAGGCCAACGTATTGCTTTTGGACGAGCCCACCAACGATATTGACGTGAACACCATGCGCGCCCTGGAGGAAGGCTTGGAGAACTTTGCCGGCTGCGCCGTAGTCATCAGCCACGACCGCTGGTTCCTCGACCGCATCTGTACCCATATACTGGCCTTTGAGGGCGACTCACAGGTCTATTTCTTTGAGGGCAGCTACAGCGAATATGAAGAGAACCGCCGCAAACGCCTCGGCGATGACGCTCCGCACCGTCTGCGCTACAAGAAACTGATGAAATAAGTGACAATTGAAAATTGAAAGTTGAAAATTGAAAGTTGCTGCCGCACCCGGACAATTCTCAACTCTCAACTTTTTCAATAATTCATACTTATGAAAAAGATAATACTGATACTCTTAATCCTCATCTCTCATTTCTCATTTCTCAATTCTCTATGGGCACAGGAGATTGGTGTGGAATATGATGAACACGGACGTCCGTTTAGATCCTCGCACAGGGTGGTCGATGCCAACGACCGCTTGGCGGTACTGATTACCTACACCTACGACAGCACAGGCGTGGTGGAGACCCGCACCCTGCAGAGCTACGACAAGCAGGGTCGCCCAGTACGCAAAGAGGTTTATACAGTGGATGAATACCTCCTCTACACAGAGGAAAACAAATACGACAGTCACGGCAACCGCACCCGCTGCATCCAGACCACATACGACGAAGACGGTAAGCCCACCGAGACGGTATATAAATACCGCTACAGCAAGCAACCCGACGGCACGTGGAAACTGGTCAGCATCCTCCTAAACGGGAAGGAGGTCCTGCTTGAGGAATAAGGTCAAAACCCTGGCAGTGTCTGTGGCAATATTGACGGTGCCATGCCTGCTATTCTATCTGATACAGAGACACGACAAGCGCGAAGATTGTGAGTCGGCCAAAGCATTCGACCTACTGGTCAAGACCATCTATTTCGAAGGCGATGTACTGTCCGCGCCAGTATGCAACAACTCCACCCTGCTATGCATCAAGCTTGACACCACCAGTGTCGACTCGTTCTATCATTTCAACCGTGGTGGTTGGGCCCTCTTCATCCGCAATGGTATGGCAGTCATGCCTATCGGGATGATTGACAAGTATGATTCGGCAGACATCTTCATGGCCACTGCCCAACGAGTGGTTCTAAACAAAGACCACAACAAAAGGGTCCTATTCATACGAGGCAATGACACCCTACCCCAATACCTCGACCTCTGGCCAGCAAAACTGGAAGAAGTGCACCTACTGACAGCATGGGAAGAAGCGCAGGACTCTCTAATACAACTGCTAAGAAAGACATCTTAATTATTTATCACTTCCTTTTCATATTCTTGAATCCTGTTTATGGCAGGGGAAAAGTTAAATATTTTATAGTTTCGTTTTTTTTATGTACATTTGCAGTGTCGTTTAGCGGCAACTGAAATGTTAAATATCACTATAAAACAATTATTATCAACAAAAACAATCACACCATGAAAAAAGTAGTATTTGTTGCAGCCATGCTGCTGGCATTTGTCGGAGCCAAGGCTCAGACCAACATCCAAGAGATGTACGACTTCAAACGTGGACACCTCACCACCACTTTGGAGATGTTCAAGAGTGATGCCTTCGGTAGCACATTTTTCTTCAACGACATCTACCACCCCACCGACCAACTCGCTCCCACTGGCTACTACACCGAGATAGCACGTGCACTGAATTTCTGGCAGAACACCTCACTGGCACCCTTCAGCCTGCACGTGGAATGGAACGGCGGCCAGTTTGCAAGCAACGCCTGGCTGTTCGGTATTGAGTATTTCCTGCACAACGAAAGCTACACCAACACCTTCACCTTCGAACTGATGTACAAGCGCATCAGCGGCCAGAAGGACCTCAATGCCTTGCCCGCCGTAGCGCGGCCTTTCGACAAAGTGAGCGACATTCCCATCCAGTTCACCTTCGTATGGGGCATGCAGAACCTCTTCGGCGTGCACGGGCTGACCTTCAGCGGCTTCCTCGATGTATGGGGTGAAAACGTCAACTGGGGTCTCACCGACAAACTGGAGTGGGACAACACCAAGCTGGTCATCCTCTCCGAGCCTCAAATCTGGTACAACATCGGTCAGCACTTCGGCTGCAACCACTTGATGATTGGCGGTGAAGTGGAACTGGCATACAACTTTGCCGGCGGCTGGCACGGCGGTGGCGACTTTGCAAAGAACAAAGGCTTCAACGTGGCTCCCTGCGCTGGTATCAAATGGGCTTTCTAAGTTAAGAATCAATAATACTACATCGTTATGCTAAAGAAACTTTTCGGGTTCGACCCCGCTGTAAATAATCTGAGAACAGAGATAGTGGCCGGCATCACCACGTTTCTTGCCATGGCCTATATTCTGGCTGTGAATCCCGGCATCTTCAGTGCACTGGCTGACCAGGGCATGCCCACCAACGCCGTGTTCACGGCTACGGCACTGGCCGCCATCATCGGCACGCTGGTCATGGCCATCTATGCCAAGAAACCCTTTGCGCTGGCTCCCGGCATGGGACTGAACGCCTTCTTTGTCTTCGGCGTGTGCCTCGGCATGGGGCACTCCTGGCAGTTTGCCCTCACCGCCATTTTCCTTGAGGGTATCATCTTCATTATCCTCACCGTCACCAAGGTGCGTCAATGGATTGTGGATGCCATCCCCCTGAACCTGCGCCACGCCATCGGTGCCGGTATCGGTCTTTTCATAGCCTTTATCGGCTTGAAGAACGGCGGCATAATTGTCAATAACGATGCCACGCTGGTGGGTCTGGGCGACATCTGCCACGGCACGGCTCTGCTGGCCATCATCGGCATTGTCGTCACCGGTGTGCTGCTTATCCTCAAGGTGCCCGGCAATATACTGATTGGTATCATTGCCACTGCCTTGCTGGGCATGCTGCCCGTTTGGCAGATACCCGGAGCCGACGGAGTTGTTGCACGCGGAGCTCTCACCACCTTCGACAGCGTGGTGGACGTACCCCCTTCGATAGCGCCTATCTTCTGCCAGTTCCAGTGGAGCGAAGTGCTCTCGCTTGACATGCTGGTGGTGCTCTTCACCTTCCTCTTTATCGACATGTTCGACACCATGGGAACCGTCATTGGTGTTTCTCAGAAGGCCGGTATGGTGGACGAGAAGGGCAACATCGACGGCATCAACAAGGTGTTCATGGCCGACGCCGTGGCCACCACCTGCGGTGCCTGCCTCGGCACATCGACCACTACCACTTATGTGGAGAGTGCAGCAGGTGTAGGAGCCGGCGGCCGCACTGGTCTCACCGCCTTCACTACAGTGTGCTGCTTTGCCCTCGCCCTGTTCTTTGCCCCCATCTTCACCCACATTCCCTCGGCAGCCACTACGGCGGCACTGGTCATCGTGGGTCTGATGATGCTCACCCCCATCAAGGAGATTGAATTGGAAGACTTCAGCGAGTCGATTCCCGCTTTCCTGACCATTATCCTCATGCCGCTGTGCTACAGCATCAGCGACGGCATCCTGATTGGCATGATATCCTATGTGCTTATCAATGCCCTGTGCGGCAAATTCAATAAGATTTCCGTCACCATGTGGATACTGGCCATCCTGTTCATTGCCCGCTATCTGTTCCTATAGGAACTGAAACCCTATTATAAACCGAGGAGGGTGCCGCATAGCACCCTCCTCGGTTATATAAGATTTCAAACAGATTTGTTGATAGGCCTATCAGGGTATCATTTCACCTCGGGGGGCTCGTTGTCGCCTATGGGGTCTTCGCCCCATACCGAGCGGGTGGCGGCCAGGCACTCCTGCCGCGTGATGTCGTTGAGGCGTTCAAGGTGGCGCTGGTAAAACACACACTTGGTCATACCCACCTGCCTGCACACCACATCGGTGGCGAATGCCTCGCACGTGGGGGCTCCGCACATGCCGCAGTCCACCTGTGGGAGATACATCTTCAGCTTGTTGATTTTCTCCAACTTCTGATAGGCCTTTGTCAAGTCCTTGTCGAGTGTCAGCATTGAGCGGGGCTGAGGAGGCTCCACCTCCGAATTCTCTATCAGATAATCCTTATAGGCATCCATCTCACGGGCACGTGCCACCTCGCCGTTGCGCTCGCGCTCGGCAGCCTTGCGGGCACGGGCGTACATGCGCTCGCCGCAGAGGAAACGGTTCTCGCACGACAGCAGTGCACCGGCACAGCTCTGGTCGCACGCCCTGAGTTCAAGGAACTCCACACCCTCCACCTCGTCGTTCTCCAGTTTGTCGAGGAAGTCCATCACATTCTCTATGCCGTCGATGGCATAGGAGCGCTTGGCCAGGCAGATGCGACGCTCGCCGTTGGTGAGTGTCGAGAGTACGGCATCGGCCGACAGCTGAGGAGTCTGCAAGGCAGTGAAGGAATAGCCCTTGCCCTGCTCCTTAATCTTGCGGTAGACCTTGTTGAACAGCGCGTCCATATTGATGACACCGTCGATTAACGAGCGTTTCTCGCCCACCGGGGCCTTCACGGCGGCAATCTTGGCAGCGCAGGGAGTGACATAAAACAGGCCAATCTCCTCGCGCGGCACCCCGCGTTCCTCGGTGAGCATCTTCAGCACATACATGGCCGAGATGTCGAGCGGTGCCTTCACCGGGATGATGTTCCCCACCAGCGAAGGGTATTTAATCTGTATGAGCCGCACTATGGCGGGACAGAAACTGGAAATCAGCGGTTCGTCGTCGACATGTTCGCGGGCGTACCGGTGTTTGACATCGGCATAGATGGCCGCAGCCGACTCCACCTCAAACACATGCTTGAAGCCCAAATCCTTCAAGGCGGCATAGATGCGCGACACGCGGATGTCGTCGGGGAACTGGCCGAGGAACACCGCCGGCAGCAACGCCACCGAGTGCGGAAACTCATGCACTTTCTTGAAGTCGTCCTGCTTGATATAGATGGCGTCCACCGGGCATGCTGCGTGGCACTTGCCGCAGTCTATGCAGCGATCCTCCATAATGAACGCTTTGCCATTATTGATGCGTATGGCCTCCGTGGGGCAAATCTTCATGCACCGCGAGCAGCCGATACAGTTGCCATTGTCAATCTCCAGGGCGTGGTAAAACATGGGCTAAAAAAGATAAAGGTTAAACAAAGTTGACTATCATCTCAACCGTGGTGCCGACACCCACCTCCGAGGTGACGTTCAGCACATCAACATTCTTCTGCATATTGGGCAGGCCCATACCGGCGCCGAACCCCATGTCGCGCACTTCGGGGCGTGCCGTGGAATAGCCCTCCTGCATGGCCTGGGCAATATCGGGGATTCCGGGACCCTTGTCGGCCACCACCATGTGGATTTTGTCGGCCTCGATGTCCACCAGCACCTTGCCGCCATAGGCATGGGCAATGGCATTCACCTCGGCCTCATACAAGGCCACCACCACGCGCTTCACCACCTGGGGGGCAACACCCAGCTGCTTCAGCGTCTTCTTCACCGAACTCGAAGCCGTACCGGCATTCGTAAAATCGCCTTCTACTACAGTATATTCCTGATGCATAACATCTATGGTTTAACAATCAATACAACGGTTCGATGCCCTCGGCAAACAGTAGTCCGCAGGTCTTGAACATCGAATAGCTGGTGCCTATCAGCACCATGTCGTTCTCCTCGGCCAACTCTATCATGTCGTCAGTCGGCTTTTTGTTGCGCACAAAAACCACAATGTCGAGCGTGGCCATGTCGCAGGTGCGTATGGTCTGCACATTGCAGAGCCCTGTTATCAACATAGGAGTCTCCTTGAGAGTCAGCACATCGCTCATCAAATCCGATGCAAACGCCCTGTCCACCTCTTCATCCAGGCGTTCATTGCCCAGATACACGGTAGCGTTAAGCTTTCCAACTATTTCTCGCAGTGTCATGTTATATCAGTTTTTTGTTATAAATGGTGAATAAGAATTTGCAAATATACGAATAAATTTTCAATTAATAGTTAAAATATGATAAATTTCTTGTCCGCACCCCCTCCCGGCGAAAGATGACATGGCGACGTGGCAACATCGTTCCTTTCTCTCTCGTTCTCTCCTCGAAACCCCTCATTTTTCCCTTCTGGAAACGGACATCGATCGAATAACGATAGGAAACAAATCGAATAAATGACGACCCTACCCCCTCTCCACACGCCGACAACTGCTGACCGGGACCGCTTTTTTGCAAGAGGGGGCAGGGGATATCACGGTACATACACCGGCACAATAAAAAAGGGCATTGGCCGTTATGGACTACGGCTGTCATGGCAGCTGCCTATAAAGAATGAGACTATGACTACACCCCCCTATCTCTCTCCCGGCGACCGGGTGGCCATTGCAGCACCCGCACGCAAGATTGCCGACGACGAATTGCGCCCGGCAATACAGCTGCTGACAAACTGGGGACTCGACGTGGTGCTGCCAGAGCACCTCTACGATGCCGAGAACCAGTTTGCCGGAGACGACAGAACCCGTGCCGCAACAATGCAGCAGCTGCTCAACGACCCGGATGTGCGCGCCATATTCTGCGCCCGGGGCGGCTACGGCACCGTGCGCATCATCGACCGGCTGGACTTCTCAGCCTTTGCACAGCATCCCAAATGGATTGTGGGCTACAGTGACATCACGGTGCTGCACAGCCACATCAACCGCCACTGGGGCATCGAGACCCTTCACGCCACAATGCCCATAGACATCCCCGGCCCAGAGTCGTACCCCTCCACCGAGTCGTTGCACCAGTGCCTGTGGGGCGAAGAAACCGCATACCGCTGGGAGGCACACCCGCTGAACCGCAAGGGTGAAGCGGAGGCAGCCGTGGTGGGGGGCAATCTGTCGATACTCTACAGCCTGTGCGGGTCGGCAAGCGACATTGACACAGAGGGCAAGATACTCTTCATAGAGGATTTGGACGAATATCTTTATCACATCGACCGCATGATGATGAACCTGAAGCGGAGCGGCCACCTGGCCGGACTGGCCGGACTGGTTGTTGGATGCTTCAGTAAGATGCACGACAACACCGTCCCCTTCGGACGCACGGCCGAGCAGATTATCTATAACGCAGTGGCGGAATACGACTACCCAGTGTGCTTCGGACTTGCCGCCGGACACATCGGGACAGAGAACCTGGCGCTGCCCCTTGGACGGAGAGCCCGCCTGCATGTGGGGGACTGGACAGAGCTGCGTTTCGCCCGTTAAATTACAGCATAGTGGACAACATTTTTTTGTCAATCAAAAAAATAGTTGTATCTTTGCATTTTAAAAGCAACATCTATGCTGCTGATTTATGTCCCGAAACTGACCAATCGAATAGGCTACACCGTCAATGTAGTCATGCGGGATATTTTGCAGACCGACTTTGCCATTACAGCAGACCCCGAGACCTTCAAGCGCCATGAGGGGGCGCGCCTGTGCTATGCGGCACGGCCTGTCGAGGGATGCCCGGCTCCGTTTGTAAAGGCAGCGGGGCTGCTGTCGGAGACTTCCATCGAGGAGCAGAGCACCCGCTGTTTCCAGTATAAGGGTGTTCCGGTTCTGTTCCCCGTATTCGGCAACGAGACGGCACTGCCTTTCGACCCCTTCGCCGCCATCTTCTATATGCTTTCGCGCTACGAGGAATATCTGCCCCACCTGAAAGACCAGCACGGCCGCTTTGTGTCCACGGAGAGCGTGGCCTACAAGCACGGCTTCCTGCAGACCGCAGTGGTTGACCGCTGGGCGCTGATGGTGCGCGACGTGATAAAGGAGCACTACCCCGACACAGTGTTCAAGGAGCGCCAGTATTCGTTTGTACAGACCATCGACATCGATGCCGCATACTGCTATCTCCACAAGGGGATATTCCGCACCGTGATGGGATTCCTGCGCGACAGCATCCACCGGCACGATGTGGAGGCTGTGAAACAACGCTACCGTGTGCTGAGGCGGAAAGAGGAGGACCCCTTCGACACGTTTGACTATATCCTGACAACCAGCAAGCCCTACTCTCAGCGGAGTGTGCTCATCTTCTTTGCACTGATGGGGGACTACGGCATATACGACAAGCCCGCCTCGCCCCATAACAATGAGTTCAGGCAATTGCTGCAGCACCTTGGCGACTATGCCAAGGTGGGAGTGCACGGCTCGTATTATTCCTCTGCCGAGCCCGACCGGTTGGGACGGGAAATACAGCGGCTTGCCGACATCCTGCACCGTCCCATTGTGCGCAACCGGTTCCACTTCATTCGGTTCAACCTACCAACAGCCTACCGCAACCTAGTGCGCCAGAACATCATGCATGACTACACAATGGGATATGCCGAGCTGCCGGGGTTCCGCTGCGGCACATGCGCTGTCGTGCCCTTTTTCGACCTCAGCAGCGACCAGGAAAGTCCGCTGCACATACACCCCTTCGCCGCCATGGACACAACGTTCCAGAAGCACATGCACGCCTCGCCCAAAGAGGCGACGGAGATGCTGCACGCTTTGGTGGACGAAGTCCGGGCTGTGGGCGGTACGTTCAGCTGCATATTCCACAACCAGAATCTTTGCGAGGATTTTGAATGGAAAGGCTGGAGAGCGGTATACGAGGATTTGCTCGACTATGCCAAACAGCCGTAACAATAACTTAGACACCACACTATGGCGAAAGGAGCATTGAAATGATAAACTACAAAGAGAAACTGCACGGCATCCGGGCTTTTGTTTTCGACTTCGACGGAGTGATGACCGACGGAAGCGTGTGGACCTATGCCGACCGGGAGACGGTACGTTGCGGCAACATCAAGGACGGTTTTGCCATCCAATACGCCGTGAAGAAAGGCTATATAATCGCCCTTATCTCCGGTGCCACCTCGCTCAGTATCGACCACAGGATGGCCGCCCTGGGTGTGACGCAGTGCTACACCGGCTGCGCCAACAAGATGGACACCTACCGGCGGTTTCTGTCGGACAACGGACTGACCGAGGATCAGGTGGTGTGCATGGGTGACGACATCCCTGACTATGAAATCATGTCGCACTGCGCCGTGGCAGCCTGTCCGGCCGATGCGGCCACAGAGATAAAAGAAATCAGCGACTACATATCCCTTTACGACGGGGGGCACGGCTGTGTGCGGGACATCATCGAACAGGTGCTGCGACTGCACGGGAACTGGTTCAACCCCGATGTGAAGAATCATGAGGCCCTGAATTGGTAAACAACATAAAGCAAGACAACCATCAAGAAACTACGGTACATATTGATAATTATGCTCTGTGGGAGTACGTCGTTGGCACAACCCAATACGGGCGACACCGACGACAGCCCGTCGTCGCGCCGCAATGGCATCACGATGCTCGGCACCTATTACGCCGACAAATTTGTGGGGAGAAAGACCTCGTGCGGCGAAATCTTCAGACAGAATCAATATACCGCCGCCCATAAGTCAATCCCGATGGGGACATATCTTTTAGTCACCTATCCAGCGACCAACCGGCAAATCGTGGTGCGCGTGAACGACCGCTGCCCCAAACCCGGCATACTGGATATGACGAAACTGGCCGTATATTCCTTGGGAATCACTGGCTCGGGAAGAGTGGTAGTCACCACCCTTGACGCGGAAACGGGTGCAAGGATGTGGGCAAACCAAGACACGCTGGCCATGAGCGAGGAGGATTATTATACCTTTCGCGACCGAAGCCGACGCAAACGGATTTCGCCATACCCCATCTCCCCCACCGACCGGTCTGCCGCCAAACAGGCAAAACAGCCTGAAAGAAAACCTTCAAGGGCGGTTGCCGACAATGCTGAATCCGAGACGGACGAGCCCGTAGAAATAGAACCTGTCGTCGAAATCCAGCAACCCGTAGTGACCGAAACACCTCCGGCAAAGACGCCCGCCCACACGGGGACATTGTATGACATTGAACTCTGTATTGTCAACACACAGGTGGCAGCGCAACGAGAGGTGAGCAGGCTACCCAACGATTTACAGGACAAGGCATTGTTCAGGCGGAACCAGATTAACAACCAAGTCCATGTCATACTGGCCATTGCTGACTCGCGAAGCCATGCCGTAAGGACACAGGCCATGCTGATTGACGAATTCCCCGACAGCTGCCTCATCCCCCACGAGAAATAAGGCACGCCAGCCATTCCTTCACACCCTGGCTTTAACCCACATAATCACATCCAAGACAACGCACTAACCCCTATCCTGCCACCCTGCAGACAGAATGGCTATTGGTAGCAGGCCATCCCGGCCATGCATCATCCTCTGCATCACGCACTCACCGGCATCTCACCGATGTATGTCACATATTTGAAAGGGATTCAACCAACCTGCATAAAACGAATGCCCGTCTGTCATAAATCCCGTCATCCAAACTATGGTTAAAAAGAGTAAAAAAACAAAAAAACAAAAAAAAAATACAAAAAAACATTCCATGTAAAGAATTATTGTTATCTTTGCAAGTCAAAACCTGAGTTGCCTTTTCTATGAAAATGCAGGTCAGGACAACGTACATATAAAAGATTATTAAATAGTTACATGATATCAAAATGAGTGCCCACATGGAAATCAGACCGCTCAAGAAACTATCACTTTTGTTGATAGCGTTGGGATTTTCATGTGTTGCCATGGCCCAGCAGGAGCCCCAGTTCTCACAATACATGTTCAACAGAATGTCGTACAATCCCGGTTATGCAGGCAGTTCCGGCTCCATCTGTGCTGCGGCGATGTACAGACAGCAATGGTTTGGCCTTAAGCTCGATGCACCCACTGCAGGGGGCAAAGCCGGTTCTGTACCCACCGACATTCTCTTCACCTTCGACATGCCCGTCAGATTCCTGCATGGCGGCCTCGGATTCACCTTTGTCTCCGACAAGATTGGTTATCACGACAATTTGGAGCTTTCTGTCGACTATGCCTTCCGCATGTTCTGGGGACAAGGAAATCTCTCGGCAGGTGTTGAGTTCAATCTGCTCAACAGCAGCCTCGACAAAGAAGCACTGTGGGGTCCCGACGGTCCCGACCCACGAGTTGCGCAATTGGGTGAATCAGCCATGATGTTTGACGCTTCGGTAGGTCTTTACTATCAAGTGCCAAGCAAATACTACCTCGGACTGTCTGTCAAGAACCTGCTGGCCGCCCATAGTGACGAGATTGCCTTTACAAACGCCCGCACCGTGTATGCAATGGGCGGATATGAATATACTCCTGCAAGCGCTCCCTCTATCAGAATCAGACCTTCGGCTTTATTAAAGACTGCAAATTTCAGCATCTTCCAAGCCGACTTGACCTGTTTGCTTGACTACCGCAATGCATTCTGGGGCGGTCTTGGCTACCGTGTACAGGATGCCATCTACGTCATGGCCGGTGTCCACTGGAAACAGCTCCGTTTGGGTGTTTCCTACGACTTCACCACCAGCAGACTCGGCTCATTCAAGGCTGGGCGCAGTATGGGCTCCATGGAGTTCTATCTGAAGTACTGCTTCAAGATTGTCGTCCCGCGCAAACCCGGCACCTCCTATGGCAATACAATTTATCTGGACTAATACCGAATCTGTAAAAATAATTAAAAACGAAACTTTTTCCACGTTAAATCGTATATACGATTACAAAAAGCAGAACTATCCAAACATAAAGAATAAGAACAAACAAAATTAAGAATAAATAAATACTAATGATTATATGAAAAAGTTGTTTTTCTTGTTAGCAGCCTCCGTAGTGCTTTTCTACGGTTGCTCCTCCCGCTCAGAGAATGGTGAACTGGTAGGCGTTCTTGACCGCAACCAGTTCGAGGACATCGACCTTAAAGGCATGGTCTTTGTGAATCAGGGCAACTTCAGTATGGGTGCCGGTGTTCAAAACAACACCTACGGTGTCACCCTTCAGCCCCGCACCATGCAGGTGTCGTCCTTCTTCATGGATGAGACTGAAATCACCAACAACGAGTACCGTCAGTTTGTATTCTGGGTCACCGACTCCATCGTTCGCAGAATGCTGGCAGAAGCCGGTGTTGAAGGAGAGTACCAGATTGAAGAAAATGAATATGGTGAGCCTCTGGATCCCCCCATGTTGAACAAAAAGACAAAAATCCGCTGGAACGATGCCGAGACCCGCGAGGCATTGAATGACCTGTATGTGGCCGAGAAAGACAGATATTTCGGTCGCCGCGAGATTGACGCTTCCAAACTGAATTACGAATACTACTGGATTGACTACGCTGATGCCGCACGCAAAGAGGCCGGCGTTCAGAACAAAGAGGAACACCGTGGCACCATGTATACGGCACGTCCCCGTGGGTTGAACAACCGCACTGCTTTCGTTCACAAGGAGAGAATCAACGTATATCCTGACACCCTGTGCTGGGTTCACGACTATACCTACTCCATGAATGACGACTTCACACGCAACTATTTCTGCTCCTCCGCATACGACAACTATCCTGTTGTCGGTGTCAGCTGGTTGCAAGCCAAAGCTTTCTGCATCTGGCGCAGCCACTTCCTCAATGACTACCTGGAATCCATCCACTATGCCCACATGAACGACTTCCGTTTGCCCTCCGAGGCTGAATGGGAATTTGCCGCACGCGGCGGTATCGCTGCTGAGTCCTATCCTTGGGGTGGTCCGTATGTACGCAACCCGAATGGATGCTTCCTGGCCAACTACGAGCCTCTCCGTGGCGCCTATGACGATGACGGCGGTGTCCGCACCCTGGTTGTAGGCCACTACGCCCCCAACGACTACGGTCTGTATGACATGGCCGGCAATGTCGCCGAATGGTGTGCCGATGCTTACGATGAAAAGATCTACATCGTTGCAAATGCTCTGTCACCCTACTACAACTACAACGCAAAGGAAAGCGACCCCATTGCCATGAAACGTAAAGTGGTCCGTGGTGGAAGCTGGAAAGACCAGAAGTACTTCATCCAGGTTCAGACCCGTTCTTTCGAGTTCCAGGATACAAGCAAATGCTATATCGGTTTCCGTTGCATCCAGCCCTATCTTGGCCGTGTTAAAGGCGATAACTTGAAGACCGCTTCCAATGTCTATTAATAGATAGGCATCCAAGGTTCATTTGAGAAAACCCTTATACTAAAGACAATACATCAAAACATTATTAAGTAACACTAAAACAATATACTATGAGCTTTATAGACAATCTTGTACGCAGTAACGGTTATAAAAACTTCATGGCGAAACTATACGGATGGGGCGCAGCCGTTGTAATTATTGGAGCTCTTTTTAAGATTAACCACTGGCCCGGCGGTACCATCATGCTGATTATCGGTATGGGTACTGAGACTGTGATTTTCTTCCTTTCGGCTTTCGAACCTCCTCACGTGGAGTTTGACTGGACACTCGTCTACCCTCAGCTTGCCGGTATCGGTGGCGGAGAGGGACTGAATGCCAAGACCGACGAGTTGGAAAACATTGACAATTTAGTTGCCATTGAAGACAAGGATCCTCTGACTTCCAAGCTTGATAAAATGCTTGAAGAGGCAAACATCACATCCGACTTGATTGAGCGCCTTGGTAAAGGCATGTCGAATTTGGCCGACAGTGCCCAGGCTATGAATGGCATGGCATCTGCCGCAGCCTCCACAGACAAGTTTGTCAATACTCTTGACGGTGCTGCAGAAGCAGTGGGTAGTCTTAAACAGGCAACCGAGGCTGTTAATACTCTTACAACTATATATCAGGAGACCGCTCAGGCTCTCACCAGCGGCGATGCATCATACGCTGACGAGATGAAGAAACTGGCCAGCAGCCTTGCCTCTGTCAATGCCATGTACGAGATGCAGTTGCAGACCTCTACCAGCCAGCTGGAAGCCACTAAGGCTGTCGAGGAGCGCATCCAGAATATGATGGCTAACTTCGCCGACTCTGCCGAGGGTGTACTGAAGTACAAAGACCAGGTGGACGCCCTGACTCGTAAAGTTGCCGAACTTAACAATGTCTATGGCAACATGCTTGCTGCCATGCAGACAAGACTATAAAATGACCCCATATTTAACTAATCTATTACATAGAATATGAGTGCTTCAAACTGTCCGGAAACCCCGCGACAAAAAATGATTCAGATGATGTACCTCGTGTACACCGCCATGCTGGCACTGAACGTGTCGGCTGAGGTTGTCGAGGGATTCAAGACCGTCGGTAATGCCATGACCAAGTCCAATGAGAACATGGTCGTGAAACTTGACGACACCTATGACAACTTCGAAGCCGCACTCAAAAACAACCCTGCTAAAGTTAAAGAGAAATACGACAAGGCTCAGGAAATCAAAAAACTCTCTAACGAGTTAATATACACTATCGACACTGTCACCTATAGTTTTATTGGAAAGTTGGCCAGCAAAGCAGAAATCACACTAGTTGACCCCAATAATCCAGACAAAACCATAGAGCGTACTATTAACCTTAGAAATGCTGACGGCTCCAAGAATTTTGACAGCATTGCCGAGGCACTGAAAATCGGAGGCTTTAGCTGGATAAACAAACTCGACGACAACCACGAAGGTACACGTTACTTTATTGGTGACGCCGAAGGCAAAGAAGTGACAGAAGGCGCTGCCGCTGAAATCAAGAAAAGAATTCTTGAATATAAGAAAGCCGTAAAAGAGAGCCTTGGCCCCGATTCAAGCCATGTTACATTAGGACTTAATGTTGAAGAGTTTCACCTGAACAGTGAAGGTAAACCGACTTCTTGGGAACAGTTGAACTTCAACAACACTGTTGCAGGTGCAGCACTTGTTACCCTTACCCGTATGAAGGCTGAGGTGATGAATGCAGAATTCGATGCCGTGAATATGCTTTTCAAGCAGGTTAAACAGAACGACTTCTCTTTTGATAAAGTGGCAGTCATCACTCGTCCAAAGTCCTCCTATATAATGCAGGGCGGTAAATATGAATTGGTTGTCAATGTCGGTGCATACGACTCGAAAGCCAAATTCGAAGCCACCGTGGGAGGTGCCCGATTCACCGCCAACGACACTGGAGCAGTAGTCTATAGCACCGTGTGCAACTCCACCGGTCCCAAGACTATTACAGGTACCGTATATGTCAAAAAGGACAATGGAACTGAAAGCTACGATTTCAAGGAGACTTACTTTGTGGCTGAGCCCATGGCAGTGTTTGAGTTGACAGAAATGAACGTGGTTTATGCCGGAATTGACAACCCTGTGAGAATATCCGTTCCCGGTATCGCTGCGCACAATGTGGTTGCAACACTGGCTGACCCAAGCCAAGCCACAATCGTGCCCGACACAAAAGCCGGTGCAGGAAACTACATCATCAAACCGAAAGTAAACAAAGGCAAAATCAAAGTCAACGCTTCATTCAAGGATGGAAACCAGACCCGCTTTGCCGGTTCCACAGAATTCCGCGCCCGTCCATTGCCTGACCCAAAGATTTTCTTAGGCAAGGCTGAGGCAGGTAAGGGCATCCCCATCAATGACCTGAAAAACATGAAGGGTCCATCGGTACGTTATGGACCGGAGTTTGCCTTCCACATGGAGACTCCCAAAATCATCAAACAGACCATTGATATCACCAAAGTCAATGGTGCCACAGACCTTGAAAACAGAGGACCTCAATGGGGTGCAGATGTCATGAGCTATATTCAGAAAGCCAAACCCGGCTGCAAAATTACACTCAGTATTGACGTCACCATGCCCGATGGTTCCAAACGTAATATCAGCAGCACATTCCGAATCACTCGATAATAATAATAAAAAGTATATACCATGAAAAAAGTATTGTTTGGTCTCAGTATCATCCTTCTCGCTTTCAGTGGGTCGAATGTTAAGGCACAGAACATCCTCAACGCAGAAGATGAAACCAATTTGAGCAACTTCTACACACGTACAATGGTTACCACCAGACAAGCTATTCCGTATCCCAGTTTACGTGAAAGCGATGTCATCTGGTCAACCGTTATATGGCGCACAATTGACTTCCGTGAGAAATTCAACCAGTTCTTCTACTTCCCGAAGGGAGAAGACTCCATCAACAACAACCAGGGCCGTATCAACCTCGCCTATCTTATTTACAGATCTGCTGCCAATGGCGAGTTTGAAATCTTTGACGATGACGAGTTGAAGATTCCTGTCGACTGGGAGACTATGTATAAGAAACTCAACAAAGCCGACTCCACAACTACCGACCCCGTTTACGATGACTACGGTGAGATGATTGACGAAGGACATGACACAATTAAATACAAGTCATTCACTTCTGATGATTACTACAAGATTCATCTGAAAGAGTACTGGTACATCGACAAGCAGGACACCAGAATGAAAGTCCGCATTATTTCTCTTGCACTTGTTGACGAAAACTGCAAGGAAGTCGACGGTGAAATGGAGTGCAATCCTACAACCCGCTTCTGGATTCCTATGAACGACATGCGTGTACGTAATATCTTTGCCCGCACCGATGCATACGATATCTACAATAACAACGCAGAGCGCAGCTACGACGAGGTCTTCATTACCCGTTACTTCGACAGTTATGTTACCCGTGAGACAAACGTTTTCAACCGCGAAATCCATGACTATCTGACAGGTGAGGATGCTCAGCTTGAAGCAGAATCCATTGAAGAGCGCATCTTCAATATCGAGTCTGATATGTGGGAATACTAATCACAAGAAAACTCAAGAAGCGATTCTAACAATTGACAAAGAAAAAGAGTTAAGGATAAGGCCCACTTGTTCTTAACTCTTTTTTATTGGAGATATACCGTCAACAATTGAGCAACAAGCCACAGTGAAACGTTTCTTAACAATAATACTGCCGTTAGCACTTTTGCTCTTATCACTTCCTGAATCAAAGGCACAGTGGCTGGAGACTCAGCCAAATGATATCTTTGTGCGGCCATCAGATTGGATAATCAAGCCACAGAATTTCGATTATGTCCGCGAATCAGATGTGTATTGGGGTAGATTGCTTTGGCGTATCATTGATGTACGGGAAAAAGAAAACCAGTATTTCTACTTCCCGGTAGAGCCCGAAGGAGTAGGTGGGCGAAAGAATCTGGCCTATGTCCTATGGGATGCCATCCTGGCCGGAGAGATAGAGCTATTTGAAGACGATGAACTGAAAATACCCCTTGACTGCTCCAAAATCATCGAGCGTGCCACCAGGAACGATACTGTCCAGATGGAGGTGTACGATGACTATGGCGAAGCTGACTACACCACCGTATATGTCCCGCACGAATTCAAATCCGACGATATATACCAGTATGCAATAAAGGAGGCCGTATTCCTTGATAAATCACGCAGCGGAGTACAAGTCCGAAAACTATGCATCGCCCCTCTCGAAGACCGCTACAAAGTGATTGATGGCGAAACAGAGTACATGGGCACCGTCACACTTTTCTGGGTACCCATGCTTTCTTGGCAGACACGTTATCTCTTTGCAAACAAAGAAACCTATTACCGAGAAAATCTCATGCATCTGCCCACATGGGAATACGCCTTCAGGGCTTTCATGTATACATCTTTCATTACGCGAGAAGACAATGTGTGGAACCGTTCCATACACGATTATCTTACAGGCGAAGACGCCCTCTTCGAGTCGGAGCGAATCGAAGAGGAAATCATTAATATAGCCGTAGATATGTGGGAATACTAATCAGCCAAACACCTATCCAACTGGCGGCATATCTCTTCTTTATCCATCTTCTGACCAATAAAGACTATCTTTTCCATTCTGTCACCATACTCGTCATCCCAGTCATGCACCAGCCCGGGTTCGCGTCGCATAGTCTCTATCAACTCCCTCTCGGGCATGGTAGCATACCATTGTCCTGCCTCTGAGAGTTTCACCTGCACACCAGCCTGTTCAAAGAGATACGACATATCCCTGTCATCGGCAAAGTAGCATACACCTTTGGCTCTAATAACACTTTTGGGCCACTGGAAATTCACAAAGTGATCGAATTTGTCAATATCGAAAGGCTGGCGTCGATAGTATACAAATGTCCCAATGCCATATTCCTCCACCTCGCCGCCATCGGCATGATGATGGTGCTCGTGATGATGATGCCCCTCCTTCTCGTCGTCATGGTGGTGGTGATGCTCATGTTCCTCCTCATCGTGGTGATGATGATGGCCATGTTCCTCTTCCTCTCCATGGTGAAGCTTGGCTTCTTCATCCTCTGCATCGGTTGTCAAGCGCTCCAATTCTCGCACCCAACCTGCCGAGCCTGATGTTTCGTTATAGTTAAAGCAACCAGTATTGACAATCTCGTCCAAATCGACATCAGCATAATCTGCCTCAATAATGCGCACTCCAGGGTTCAGATTCAATACAATCTGTCTCAATCGCTCCAACTCTTCGGGCTTAACCTCCGACTTCTTATTCAGCAACACGATATTACAGAACTCTATCTGCTGAATAATCAGATTCTCGATATCCTCCTCCGCTATTGCCGAGCCAAGCAACTGTCCGCCGCAGTCAAACTCGCTCTGCATTCTCAATGCATCCACCACAGTCACTATACAGTCCAACCGCGGGATACCGTGACGAGTATATTCCTCTCCCATCCGGGGAATAGAACAAATCGTCCGTGCTATGGGTTCTGGCTCACAGATACCGCTGGCTTCAATAACGATATAGTCAAACCTGCCCATACTCATTATCTCATTCAGCTGTTTTACCAAATCCATCTTCAGTGTGCAGCAGATACATCCATTCTGCAATGCCACCAGGCTGTCATCGCCCTGGCCTACAATACCGCCTTTTTCAATCAGGGAGGCATCGATATTAACCTCTCCGATGTCGTTAACCATTACCGCAAAACGGATATTTCTCTTATTGTTTAAGATATGATTCAGCAACGTGGTCTTTCCACTGCCAAGATAGCCTGTCAACAATAGGACAGGAGTAGAATGTAACTGTATATTGTTCATATTATCAATACTATTATAATCAAATAAATATAATACATCCACACAACGTAGACATACTCTCCAAATAACGCACCAACATCCACTATTATTACATAACCGACAAAGATTTTAGCAATGCTAGGCCGTTTCGCTCTCTGCATGGCTTCTATCTCTCCGTTTCCAGCGATAGCCATAATACATGTCGCGCAACAGGGCAAAAACCCTTGGTGTGACAAATGCACTCATTATGCCAAGAAGCAGCAACGCCAGTCCCTTCCCGAAGCCGCACACACATGTGGCAACAATGAAAAGCACTATCAGATAAACAAGCGTCAGTCCAAAGCGTATACCATAGTTAATCGAGCTGCGAAACTGAGGATCTTTCACCTTGGCTTTTGCCACCAGATGAGTAGGCAGATATACAATTGGATTGCTGACCAACCACAAAAGTAGCATATCCCAACACAGAAACACCACCAGCAGCAACACCATCGACATCAACAACCACCACACCGGCAACCGCCACGATGCGGTTCCTGGCCATTTCGATGCAAACCACAAGGGAACCTGCGACCGATGACACTCCTTGGCAAACTCTGCTCCTTCTGCATAGCGGACTGCTTTGTCCTCTTCGCTCATTTCTGCCATCTGCTGACTGATATGCTTCCGCGCCACAAAACGCCCCCACACATTATTGCACAGTTTCAAATCGTGCAAAACTTGCTGGGTTTTCAGGTGGCAGTATGCATACTCGTCTTCATAGTGCTCGTCTGCATTCACCTGGTGGATACACGCTTTCATAGCCCGTGACAAGTCTGTCCTCATCTGATTGAGGGCCACGGGCTCGTTCTCTTCATATTCCGTCATGTACTGCCGCACATCGATAGGCTGTCCAATATTGACTGCCACACTGCTGTAAGGGCGCTCATAATCGTCATAATCCAACCCTACAGGGACAATATACAGCGGCTTGTCTCCCAAGTCACGCTGCGTATCCCCGGCTATGCGGAACATTCCCTTCACCAAGGGGAGCAATTGATGGCGGTCGTTGTGTGTCCCCTCTGCCATCAAGCAAAGCGGTCTTCCCTTCTCCAATGCCTGACGTGCGGTACGAAACACCTCGGCATTGCGCGACAACTGGTCCCTACCGTCTCTGATACGATAGACCGGACTGATGCGCAACCAAGTGAGGAAGAATCTCGCCACTGGCTTTTTAAAGATATCGGCCCGTGCCAGAAACACGACGGGCTTGTTTACCACCATCAACACCACAAGGGGATCCATCATGGCATTCTGGTGACAGGGGGCAAGGATATAGTTCTCCCCTTCAGGCAGATTTTCCTTCCCGCGTACTGCCACATGACGGTAATGGCATCTCGTGGCATACTGCACAACAGGAAAGAAAAGTGCATAAAAAAGGTTAAAATCAGCCAAACTTCTTTTCATAATGCAAAAATACAAAATATTTTTGACATTTCTTAGTTATTGGGGAAAAATATGAAAGCTATTATGAAAAAAGTGCTCTATATATCATCGCTTCTTTTTCTTTTAGCAGCGGCCTTCCCCTTGCAAGGACAGGTCATTGCTGAGCGCAAAGTGCGCTTTGGCATCATTGTCGACGGCGACACCCTCCCCTACTACCACCTGAAAGAAATACACATTATCGAGTCGGGTTCTCTACTCACCGAAACAGAAATACGCAAAAACCAAAAACTCATACGCAACGTAAAGAAGATGTTGCCCTATGCCAAAATCGGCAAACAACGGCTGGATATATTAGAGAAACAGATTGCCGGCCTGCCCAAAAAGGAACGCAGGGCAGCCATCAAAGCGGCAGAAAAGAACCTGTTGGCCGACTTCAGCGACGAACTGAAAGATTGCACTATCTCTCAAGGAAAAGTACTGCTGAAACTCATCGACCGCGAAACTGGGCGCACCTCCTACGTGCTTGTCGACGAACTGCGGGGCAAAATACGCGCAGGATTCTATCAAGCCTTTGCCCGCCTGTTCGGCTACAACCTCAAGGCTGGCTATGACCCGAAAAACAACAAGGACGACAACCTCATGGAGCGCATCGTCCTTTCCGTGGAGCACGGCAAACTATAATACATAAACACCATTCCCACATGAGAGCCTACTGCTTCCTTTCCGCCGTCGCCATGCGCAGCAACCCCTCTGACCAATCCGAAATGGTCAACCAGCTCCTCAAAGGCGACACTTTCCAGATTCTGAAGCAAACCGACAAATGGTCCTTTGTCCGATGCGACTTCGACGGCTATGAAGGATGGGTGGACAACAAGCAATGGAAACCCACCTCCTCCGAACCCAATCTGGCTGTGGGTTCTGAAGAAAGCCCCGCCACAGTTGCCGAGCGACAATACCTTGGCTCACCCTATCTGTGGGGTGGCCGCACCACCATGGGCATTGACTGCTCCGGCCTTACTCAGGTCTGCTTCAGGGCTTGTGGCACACGGCTGCTGCGCGATGCTTCACAGCAGGCCACACAAGGCAACCCCGTAAGCGACATAGGTGAAAGCCGGCGCGACGACCTCTGCTTCTTCTGCAATGACCAAGGCCGAATCATCCATGTAGGCATATACATGGGCGACAATCTCATCATCCATTCTTCCGGCCAGGTACGCATCGACACCCTCACCACCGAAGGCATATACAACCGGGAGCTGGACACTCTCACCCACCGTCTCCATTCCATTCGCAGAATAAGATGAAAACTCCCTTAAAGAAAGCCGCTCGCCGAACAATGTCGACGAGTGGCTTTCTTTATGCAGGATTCTTCGCTATACAAAGAGCTCCTCTATTTCTTTCTTATAGAATGTAGTGATATTGTTGCGCTTAATCTTGAGGGTCGGCGTGAGGAACTGGTTTTCCGTGCTCCACACCTCCGTGACCAGCCGGATTCTCTTCAGCTGCTCATGGTTGCCCAATGTGGCGTTGTACTTGTCCACCACACGCTGGAAACGCTCCTGCACAGCCTTGTCTGCCACCATCTCTTCACGTGTCTGGGCTGTCACTCCATGGCGGCCGCACCAGTCCTTCAGCATGTCGAAATCCGGGGCGATAATGGCGGCCGCAAACTTCTGGCCTTCGCCCACAACCATCATGTCAAGAATAAAGGGCGACTCTTTGAAACGCTCTTCTATCACCTCCGGATTGACAAACTTACCCATCGATGTCTTGAACATATTCTTGGTGCGACCCGTCAGGAACATATATCCGCCACTGTCCAGATAGCCCGTATCGCCCGTATGGAACCAGCCCTCATCGTCAATGGCCTGGGCTGTCAGTTCCGGCTCTTTGAAATAGCCCTTCATCACATTGCCGCCACGGCACAGTATCTCATTGCTTCCGGGACAGAACTTCACCTCTATCCCCGGCAGCACAAAGCCTACCGAACCCACCTTGCGGCCTTCCTCGGCATAGGTATTGGTCACTGCCACCAATGGCGAGCACTCTGTCAACCCATAACCCTCATACAAGTCGAGCCCCACGGCACTGAAAAAACGGGTCAGTCGCGGCTGGATGCTTGCACCGCCCGACACCAGCATGTGGAAGTTCTCACCCAGGGCGCCGCGTATCTCTTTATACACAAGCTTGTCAGCAATGGAATGCTTGATATTGTAATACAGGGTACGCTTCTTGTCATTCAGCTCATAGTCAAATCCCACATCAAGAGCCCAGTCAAAAATCTTTTTCTTCATGCCCGTAAGTTTCTCACCTTTACGGAACACCTTGTCATACATCTTTTCAATAAATCGCGGCACGGCGGCCATCATATAAGGGTTCACCTCCTTGGCGTTGTCTGCCACCTTGGCAATACTCTCGGCATAGAACGTCTCCATACACAGGTACTGATAAAGATAGTTCATCATGCGCTCGTAGATGTGGCACAAAGGCATCCAGCTCAATGCCCTCGTCCATGTTTTGCCAGGCGAATCCTTAATACCCAGCACATTCAGTATGATGCCACGGTGGGCAAGCATCACACCCTTGGGCGTACCGGTAGAGCCGCTGGTGTATATCATCGTTGCCACATCGTCAGCCGTAATGCTGTCTTTGATGGCCTGGAGCCCCTCGGGGTCACGATGGCTTTCGCCCATGGCATACAGCGTCTCTATCGATGGGGCACCCTCAACCGGAAGAATGGTGTATATCTCCTGCAGCGTGGGAATCTGCTGACGGATACCGCTAATCTTCTTATACAGGGCCTCACCCTCCACGATAATATAGCGAATCTCTGCATGAGTGAGGATATACAGATACTCGCTTTCACTGATAGTAGGATAGATGGGAAGCAACACTCCGCCCATCATCTGCACACCCATGTCTATGTAATTCCATTCCGGGCGGCCTGTCGAAATCAACGCCACATTCTCTCCTCTCTGCACTCCCATATGCATGAATGCGTAGCTGAGAAGGCTCGATTTCTCTATGTACTCATCAATTGTGTGTTCTATCCATTTGCCGTCCTTCTTATTGGCAAATACTGGTCTTTCTGGCGCCAACTCACGGCGGCGGTCTAATAAGTCAAATAGCCTTTGAGGTTCTTGCATAGCGAAATGTATTTTTAATGAAATGCAAAGGTAACGATTTAAGCCCAATGAGATACCCACAACTTGTATTTGGGATGTTAAAAGTGACGAAAAGAGACAATATAGGGATTAAATTACGTTAATGAGGGCGTTTTGTACCAAATAACAAAGCTTAATCCCGCAGCATTTGTGACAAAAAACATGCCAAACCGGCACCCCGAAGACACCTCTTAACCTTTTTTTTGAAAAGGGGAAGCTAATCTTTGAAAAAAAATCAGTATCTTTGCAATTTGTATTAAAGAAAAGCACAACACAACACACACAGCAACACACACCTAATTAACCAACTACACGCTCTAAACCCATACAACACACCAACCTATTAAACCCGCATAGATGCAATTATCCGACAAACAACTGTTCGAAGAGCTCAAGGCAGGAAAATACAGACCCGTCTACCTGCTCACTGGCGAAGAGAACTACTACATCGACATCACGTCAGACTATTTCGAGAATCACATCATATCCGAAGAGTCCCGCGATTTCGACCGTACCATCCTTTACGGCCGCGACGTGGACATGTCCACCGTCATCTCCTATGCCAAACAGTTCCCCATGATGTCGCCCATCAAACTTGTGCTCGTCAAAGAGGCTCAGGACATCCCCCTCAAAGAATGGGATCTGCTGGCCGCTTATCTGCAGCACCCCATGCCGCAAACACTTCTGGTCTTCTGCTACCGCCACAAAAAACTCGACAAACGCTCCAAAGCCTACAAAGCCATCAACGACAACGGATGCATCTGCGAGCGCGCCAAACTCTACGACGACCAAGTCCCCGTATGGATAGGCACCTTTGTCAACGAGCACGGCCACACCATCACGCAGAAAGGCTCTGTGCTCATTGCCGAATACCTCGGCAACGACCTTGGCAAGATAGCCAACGAGCTCTCCAAAGTGTTCCTATCCCTCGCCCCCGGCGATGTCATCAACGACGACATCATCGAGCAGAACATCGGCATCAGCAAAGAATACAACGTCTTTGAACTGCAAAGCGCCATCGGTCGCCGCGACGTGGTGCGCTGCAACCGCATCGTCAACCACTTCGCCGCCAACCCAAAGGAAAACCCCATTCAAATGGTGCTCCCTACACTCTACAACTACTTCATCAAAATAATGGTCTACCACCAGCTGGAAGACAAAAAGCAGGCCGCCTCGGCACTCAAGGTAAACCCCTACTTTGTAAAAGACTATGCCACTGCCGCCGGAAACTACTCCCTGGGCAAATTAGCCAGCTGCATAGGCTATCTCTACGAAGCCGACCTCCGCTCCAAAGGCATCCGCAACTCCGGCACCGTCACCGACGGAGAACTCCTCAAAGAACTCGTCTTCAAAGTAATCCACTAACGCATTCCCACAACAACACAATAACGCATTCCCCACATTCCCAATGAAACGCCTAATCCCCCTCCTCCTCTTCGCCGCAGCACTCCTCCCCCTGTCCGCGCAAACCGTCAAAGGCACCCTTTCCGACAGCGAGACGGGCGAAGTCATCCCCTTTGCCAACGTCGTCCTCGAGGGCACACGCTACGGCGCCGCCACCGACATCAATGGCTTCTACCTCATCAACAAAATGCCCGAAGGCGCCTACACCCTGCGCGTCCGCTTCGTCGGCTATCAGGAATACTCCGAACCCATCACCATCAAAAAAGGCGAGACCCTCATCCGCAACATAGCCCTCAAATCCGAGAGCAAGACCCTCAGTGCCGTCAATGTCACCGACAACCGTATAGAGGAACGCAAGATACAGACACAGGTCTCCGTCGAGAAAATCACCGCTTCGCAAATCCAGCAAATGCCCTCCATCGGCGGCACCGCCGACCTCGCTCAATACCTCCAGGTACTCCCCGGCATCAACTCCACCGGCGACCAAGGCGGACAGCTCTACATCCGCGGCGGCTCCATGATCCAGAACCTCTGCCTCCTCGACGGCATGATTGTCTACAACCCCTTCCACTCCATCGGCCTCTACTCCATCTTTGAAACCGATGTCATCCTCAACGCCGACATCTACAGCGGCGGCTTCGGTGCCGAATACGGCGGCCGACTCTCCTCCGTCATGGACATCACCACACGCGATGGCAACAAAAAACGCCACTCCGGCAAAATAGGCCTCAACACCTTCGGTGCCAACCTCGTCCTCGAGGGACCGCTGAAGAAAGAGAAAGCCTCCAGCCCCTCCTCCGTCACCTACATCCTCGCCGCCAAAAACTCTTTCCTCTCCAAAACCTCGCCCATCCTCTACCCCTACCTCAGCGGCAGCCTTCCATTCGACTTCCTCGACCTCTACGGCAAACTCTCCCTCAACTCAGGCTCCGGCAGCAAAATCAGCATCTTCGGCTTCCGCTACGACGACCAAGTCAACGGCTACCAATCCCTTGCCGACTTCCACTGGCTCAACTACGGCCTCGGCACCAACTTCATGCTCGTCACCGGCTCCAGTTCCATCCTCGAAGGCCATGTGGCCTACTCCGACTACCGCGTAACACAGACCGACTCGTCCCGCCACGACAAACACAGCGCCATCAGCGGCTACAACATGGGCCTCGACATCACCAACTTCATCGGCTCAAACCGCCTGCGCTACGGCCTTGCCTTCGAAGGCTACTCCACCGACTATCAATACTACAACCCCTATGGCATCGATGCAAAACAAAACGAAAACACCATCGACATCGCCGCCTACGCCACCTACAAAATCTCCACCGGCAACTGGCTCATCGACCCCGGCCTGCGCTACATCTACTACTCCTCGCTCCACACCGGTAGCCTCGAGCCGCGCCTCTCCGCCAAATACAACGCCACCGACCGCTTCCGCATCAAAATGGCTGGCGGATTCTACAGCCAGATATTCCTCGACGCACGCTCCGACAACGACATCGTCAACCTCTTCAGCGGCTTCCTCACCGGCTCGGGCGAACTCAACAAACCCACCACCTTCCGCGACAACCCCGTCACCAACTGCGTGCAGCGCGCACAGCACCTCATCGTCGGCGCCGAATACGACTTCACTCAGCACCTCACTGGCAACGCCGAGCTCTATTTCAAAAACTTCAGCCAGCTCCTCAACTCCAACCGCAACAAAATGTTCGACCCCGGCGACCAAGCCTACAGCTCCGGTGGACCTTACGAAAAACCCGAATACTACCTCACCGACTTCATCATCGAAACTGGCATGGCCTACGGCTTCGACATGAGCCTCTGCTACGACATCGACTGGCTCTACCTCTGGGCCACCTACTCCCTCGGCTGGGTCACACGCACCGACGAGATACAAACCTACACCCCCCATTACGACCGCCGCCACACCATCAACCTCCTCACCACCATCCGCCTCGGCGAGCAGCACCAGTGGGAAATTAGCGGCCGCTGGAGCTTCGGCAGCGGATTCCCCTTCACACAGACACAGGGCATGTACGAAAACCTCACCTTCTCCGACGGCCTCCTCTCCGACTACACCCGCGCCAACGGCACCTACGGCGTCACCTACGGCGAACTCTATGCCGGACGGCTCCCAAACTACCACCGCTTCGACATCAGCGGCAAACGCAAATTCTCCATAGGCAAACGCTCCATCCTCGAAATCAACCTCAGCGTCACCAACCTCTACAACCGCAACAACATCTTCTACTTCGACCGCCTCACCTTCACCCGCGTCGACCAGCTCCCCATCATGTGGTCCGCAGGCGTCAACTTCAACTTCTAACCCCCTCCCGCACAGCCAACCCCTCCGCCTCAATCCGGGTGCAAAAGTACACACAACCTTTTGCACCCGAACCCCAACTTACGTCAACCCGCCAATATCTACCGCAATAGCGTGCCGGTGCATGTTGCAACAGCAAGCAACGGCACCACCCATCCCATATCCCACAGGAAGCAAACTTCCCCAAATCATAGAACAGACTTACTAAAACGGTCAATCAAGGGCTCGTCAACGCAACGGAATAGATGCAAGATGAGCAGAGACACTCCACACAACAAAAGCAAACGGGCAGCCCGAAGGCCGCCCGCCGCTATCAATGATTATGAAAAACAAACAGTCTTATTTAGAAGATGTCGCAGGACCCCAGTTGTCTCTTCCTGCATCCTCATAGGTATATCCCGGAGCAGGCTTAACCTATTGTTTCAAAACATCATTCCATCACCTATCATTAACTTTTTTGCACACTTTATACAGAGCCAATACACACATACATCTTGTTCTTCAAATAAATACACGAATACTGCATTATCATTTCGGTTTGCAAAAATAGACAAATAAAATTGATAAACAAAAAAAAATTACCCATTTATATTTAATTAACGCCAACAATGACACCACGCCACCCATTTTACACATTACCTAAAACAACAGAGATTAACCCCCAATCGGTCGTTAGGGTTTAGCGGATTGACCCGCACGAGTTTAGAAGTAAGAACTAAGAGCCAGGAACTGTGGCATACAAACCTGGTTCTTATCTCTTACCTCTTACTTTGCTTTCTGCCGCTTCGCGCGGAAGTTACTCTTTACTCTGTGAAGAATTACGTCACCTTTCCTCAGTGTTCCGATAGTTTCGCATATTTGTCCCCAACGTTCCTCAGTGCGCCTTCAGGGCCCGATGTTGCGTCGTTCTTTATCATATCGTTTTTCGATATGTCTCCCATCGTTTTCCCTTTGTGAAACGGAAAAAGAGTGGAAAACGATCGAATAACGAGCGAATAAATGACGACGCTTGATGGTTGCATCGACGACTTTCGTGCGGGCCGTGTCAGCGGGCGAGGAATCGGGCGGCACGGAGCGCCATGTTGCGGCGCAGGTGCGCGCTGTAGAGAGAGATCTCGAGGCTGTGGTAGTTGCCTTCACGGCCGATGAGGGGCAGAACGTAGTCGGCGCGGCTGTAGCCCTGCACTTGGAGGAGGAGGGTGGCCGTGTCGAGGGTGACGGTGAGGGTGTCGGGGGACAGGGGGCTGGGGAGGATGGCGGGGGTGGCGTCGGTGCGCCAGTTGACGGGGTTGACAGCCATGCGGTTGCCCTGACTGATGAGGGGTATGGCACAACTGTTGTCGCGCACCGAGTTGTAGCATACGGTGACTCCGAGGTCGGCACTGTCGCGCGCAGGGATGATGTTGGGGGTATGGGCGAGGTCACTGTCGGTGACATGCCACCCAATGACATAGGCGGCCACGAGGCGGCTGCGGGTGGCGGAATCCATCATCTTGAGTAGCTCGACGACAGCGGTGCCACCCTGGCTGAACCCAGCCAGGATAAAAGGGCGACCGTTGTTGAGCCGGGAAAGATAGTAGGCGAAAGCTCTGCGCACGTCGTCCATGGCAAGGGGGATGCGGAGCGCGGTGAGGCTGTCGGAGGTGAAAGTTTGCAGGGTGCACTGGCGGTAGTAGGGCGAGAAATAGTTGAGGCCGCCCGAGAGTAGGTCGTCCACGCCCTTCATTTCGCCCAGGAGGAAGGTGCGGAGACTGTCGGAATAGGTGTCGGCATAATGGCAGGGATGGCCGTCCACGGTGTAGTCGCCCGTCTCGGTGGAGACGACATAGAAAAGGTCGACAGCCGCCTGGCGGTCGACGGTGTACCACTGAGTTGTGTCGGAATAGTCGGGCACGGCAGGCAGCACCTCGCTGAGAACTTCGGGCGCACGCGAAGACCTGCACCCCAGGCAAAGAAAGCACAAAAACCCTGCCGCAACAATATGTGTTACAAAGTATTTACCCATTACATCAAGATTATTTTCCACTGCAAAGATACAAAGAAAAAAGAGAATTAAAAATTAATTCGTATATTTGCATTTTGGTTAAACATTACAATACCTCCCCTACTGTTATGAAGTTTACACACTTGCACGTACACTCGCACTATTCGATGCTCGACGGGATGTCGAAGATTGGCGATTTGATTAAGAAGGCTAAGAAGAACGGCATGTACGCCATGGCTTTGACCGACCACGGCAACATGTTTGGTATCAAAGACTTTATCGACACCGTGCAGAAGGAGAACGGCAAGGTGAAAGACAAAATCAAGGAGCAGGAGGCAATACTGAAGAACGACGGCGCGACGCCCGAGGAGAAGCAGGAGGCGGAATACCAGATTGAGCAACTGAAAGAGCAGATCTTCAAACCCATTATCGGCACGGAGGCTTACTGCGCCCGCCGCACACTGTATGACAAGGACAAGGACGTGAAGGAGCGGAACCCGGAAACGGGCAAGGAGCGCATAGTGGACAGCAGCGGATACCACCTCATCCTGCTGGCCAAGAACAAGAAGGGATATAAGTCGCTCTGCAAACTGGCGTCGATTGCCTATACCGACGGATTCTACAGCCGTCCGAGGATAGACCACAACGTGCTGGAGCAGTACCACGAGGGACTGATTGTGTGCTCGGCCTGCCTGGGCGGAGAAATCCCCCAGCTGATTATGCGGGGCGACCTGGAGGGGGCCGAGAAGGCGGTGCTGTGGTTCAAGCGGGTGTTCGGCGACGACTACTATATCGAGCTGCAGCGTCACAAGACCGACAAGCCCAATGCCAACAGGGAGACCTACGAGTGGCAGGAGCGGGTGAACCCAGTGCTGATAGAGCTGGCGCGGAAGCACAACATCAAGCTGGTGGCCACCAACGACGTGCACTTTGTAGAGGAGGAGCACGGCGAGGCGCACGACCATCTTATCTGCATAGCCACGCAGAAGGACTATGCCGACACCGACCGCATGCACTATACCAAGCAGGAGTGGATGAAGACCCCGGAGGAGATGGCAGCCATCTTTGCCGACATCCCCGAGGCACTGGAGAACACACAGGAGGTGGCAGACAAGGTGGAGGTGTACAGCATCGACAGCGACCCCATCATGCCGATGTTTGACATCCCCGCCGAGTTTGGCAGTGAGGAGGAGTACCGCCAGCGGTTTTCGGAGCAGGACCTGTTTGACGAGTTTACCCAGAACGAGAAGCACGAGGTGGTGATGAGCCAGGCCGATGCAGAGAAGAAGATAAAGAAACTCGGAGGCTACGACAAGCTGTACCGCATCAAGTTCGAGGCCGACTATTTGGAGAAGCTGGTGTGGGAAGGCGCCCACCGGCGCTACGGCGAACAGCTGACCGAGGAACAGACGGAGCGCATCGTGTTTGAGCTGCACACCATCAAGACGATGGGGTTTCCGGGCTATTTCCTGATAGTGAGCGACTACATACGGGCTGCACGCGAGCTGCTGAATGTGAGCGTGGGACCCGGGCGCGGCTCGGCGGCAGGCAGCGTGGTGGCCTATTGCCTGTGGATTACGGACATCGACCCGCTGAAATACGACCTGCTGTTTGAGCGTTTCCTGAACCCCGACCGCATCTCGCTGCCCGATATCGATGTGGACTTCGACGATGCCGGGCGCGGACGTGTGCTGGACTGGATTACCCAAAAGTACGGCAAAGAGAAGGTGGCGCACATCATCACCTACGGCACCATGGCCACCAAGTCGGCCATTGCCGATGTGGGACGTGTGGAGAAGATAGACCTTTCGACAGTCAACAAGCTGAAAGAATATATACCCGACCGCGGCTTCCCCGACAATATCAAGGACGAGAAGGGCAAACCGCCCAAAGTGAATTTGGAGAACTGCTACAAGTATGTGCCGGAGCTCAAGCAAATCATGACCGAAGCAGGGCACGAGGACCTGAAGAACATGCTTACCTATGCCGCCGAGCTGGAGGACACCAACCGGCAGATAGGCATCCACGCATGCGGTGTCATCATCGGAGCCGACGACCTGACCAATTTCGCCCCCGTGTGTACCATCTATGACAAGGATTCGAAACAGGATGTGCTGGTGACGCAGTATGACGGCCACGTGGTGGAGACGGTGGGGCTTATCAAGATGGACTTCCTGGGGCTGAAGAACCTCACCATCATCAAGAACGCCGTCGACATGATTAAGCGGAACCACGGTGTGGACATCGACATAGAACGCATTCCCATCGACGACGAGTTGACCTACAAGCTTTACTGCGAGGGCAACACGGTGGGCACATTCCAGTTTGAGTCGGCGGGCATGCAGAAATACCTGCGCGAGCTGGAGCCCCACGTGTTCGAGGACCTCATTGCTATGAACGCCCTGTACCGTCCGGGACCCATGGACTACATACCCGACTTCATCGACCGCAAACAGGGGCGCAAACCCATCGAGTACGACATCCCCTGCATGGAGAAATACCTGAAGGACACCTATGGCATCACGGTCTATCAGGAGCAGGTGATGCTGCTGAGCCGCCAGCTGGCCGGGTTCACCCGAGGCCAGAGCGACACACTGCGCAAAGCCATGGGCAAAAAGCAGATTGAGAAGATGAACGAGCTGGAGGTGCTCTTTTACGAGGGCGGAGAGAAAAACGGCCACCCCAAGGAGAAGCTCAAAAAGATATGGGAAGACTGGAAGAAGTTCGCCTCCTACGCCTTCAACAAGTCGCATGCCACCTGCTATTCCTGGGTAGCCTACCAGACGGCCTACCTCAAGGCGCACTACCCGGCCGAGTATATGGCTGCCGTGATGACCAGCGGCCAAAAGGACATCAAGCGCATCACCGACTTCATGGACGACTGCCACAAGCACGGCATTGCGGTGCTCCCTCCCTCGGTGAACGAGTCGGAGAAAGACTTCTCAGTCAACACCAAAGGGCAGATACGCTTCGGCCTCCAGGCCATCAACGGCATGGGCGAGGCCGCAGCCGACGCCATCATTGCCGAGCGCGAGAGCAACGGCCCCTACAAAGACATCTTCGACTTCCTCGACCGTGTGGACCTGCGCGCTGTGAACAGAAAGAACATCGAGGTCATGGTCAAGGCAGGAGCCTTTGACGGCATCGGCGAGATGCACCGGGCGCAGTACTTCTATCGCGACAACGACAATGCCCCCACCTACCTTGAGAAACTCGTACGCTGGGCCACACACAACCGCGAGAGCGCCAACGCGGCACAGATGTCCATCTTCGACATGAGCGACGAGATAAAGAAAGACGCCCACCCCGAAATACCCAAGTGCGAGCCCTGGAGCATTGTGGAGCAGTGCCGTGAGGAGTTCCCCGTCATCGGCTTCTACCTCAGCGGCCACCCGCTCGACAACTTCAAATACGAGATGCAGCACTACACCAATGCATCCTGCCCAGAAGTGGACGAGCGGAGCATGAACGACAAATGGCTGGACAAAGAGTTCCGCATCGGCGGCATCATCACCGAAGCGAAAACAGGCATCTCCGCCAGGAACGGCGACCCCTACGGCATCATGACCATAGAGGACTATAATGGGCCGTGCTCCATCCGACTGTACAAGAGCGAGTTTTTGAAATACAAAAGCTTCTTTGAAAAGGACAGTTTCGTCTATATCAAAGGCACCCTGAAACAATACTCCCACCCCAACCCCGACGGCACCATCTATACGTCGAAGCCGAAAATGAAAATCATCGAGATGATGCTCCTTTCGGACCTCATTGAGAAAAAGACAAGGCTGGTGCGGTTTACAGTCAACCTGGACAGCATCACCATGCAGTTTTGCAAAGAGTTGCAGGAACTGGCCAAGAAGAACAAAGGCAAGACCCCGCTGGAGGCCTTGGTCATTGACAAGAAGAATAACCTCTCCCTCACCATGAAAAGCCGCGACCTGATGGTCAATCCCCGCAAGATGATGAACGCCCTCGGTACGATGAAAGAGGTTGACGACATCAAACCCGTACTTGCACAATACTGACAGCCATGAACCTCACCACTCCCGTCGATATCGCCCCGTCGCCCCTGCGCATAGACCACAGCACGCCGTTGCTGCTGATGGGTTCCTGCTTCTCGGACGAGATAGGCGGTCGGCTGCAGCGGGCGGGATTCGAGGTGCTGTGCAATCCCTTCGGCACACTCTACAACCCCCTCTCCATTGCCATTGCCCTTCACCACGCATTGGACGACCGCGAAATCGACACCGACTGGCTGATACACCGCGACGGCCTATGGCATTCGTGGATGCACCACAGCCGCTTCTCGCATGCCGACCACGATACATGCCTTGCCCAATGCAACCAAAGCATACACCAGGCGCATGATTTCCTGCAACGCAGCCCCGTGACGATTATCACCTTCGGCACGGCATACTGTTTCTCACTGCAAGGAGACGGCGTGCCCCCCACCATGCAGGGACAGGTAGTGGCTAACTGCCACAAGCTGCCCGCCGCCATGTTCACCCGCCGCCGCATAACAGAGGAAGAGATTGTCGACACCTGGCAGGCGTTCACCGCCCTGCACCCCACTCTATTCACCGTGAGCCCGATACGCCATATGGCCGACGGCGCCCATGGCAACCAGCTGAGCAAAAGCACCCTCCTGCTGGCAGTGGACAGGCTTGTAGGCCTATGCCCCGACTGGCGCTATTTCGACAGCTACGAAATCCTGATGGACGAGCTGCGCGACTACCGCTTCTACGCCCGCGACATGTGCCACCCCTCCGACCTTGCCGTCGACATCGTATGGCAGCGTTTCCAGGACACCTATATGAGCCTGCAGACCCAGAGTCGCTGCCGCCAGGAAGAGAAGGCCGCACGGCAGGCCCTGCACCGGCCTATCGTACAGTGACAAGTTATAGAAATTATAGATTTTTAGAGATAATAGAACTAATAGAAGCTACTTATGAATAAGAAAAACATTGCCCTTGTCATGGGCGGATACTCGGGAGAACACGACATCTCTATCCAAAGCGGATGCCAAGTATACGACAACCTCGACCACAACAAATATAATGTTTATAAAATCGTTGTGGAACGCAACGGATGGTACTGGCTCGACACTGACGGCACGCACCGGCCCGTCAACCGCGACAACTTCACCGTGGAGGGTGTCGCCCGTTTCGACCTTGCCTTCATCATCATCCACGGCAACCCCGGAGAAAACGGGGTGCTGCAAGGCTAT
Organism: uncultured Bacteroidota bacterium; assembly: GCA_902790215.1. Classification (GTDB taxonomy): domain Bacteria; phylum Bacteroidota; class Bacteroidia; order Bacteroidales; family P3; genus Colimorpha. The sequence continues at coordinate 93,352 of CADAQX010000009.1, forward strand.
TTTGACATGCTCGGCATCCCATACACAACCTGCGGGTTCTACACATCATCCCTCACCTTCCAAAAAGGCTTCTGCAACCCTGTGGTGAAGAGTTTCGGCATCGTCAGCGTGGCCAAGTCCATGCTGCTCTATTGCGAGCCCGACGAGGCGAAACTGTGCGACATCAACGCCCAGCTCCGCTACCCCCTCTTTGTTAAACCCGCCGCCGGAGGCAGCAGTGTGGCCACCACAAAGGTCAAAAGCCCTGACCAGCTGTTGCCCGCCATCCGCGAAGCCTTCACCGAGGACAAGCAGGTACTCGTAGAGGAATGCATCACCGGCCGCGAGTTCGACTGCGGCGTGTTCCGCACCAAAGAGCAGAAACTGGTATTCCCCATCACCGAGATAATCCCCCTTGGCAACCACGAGTTCTTCGACTACGAAGCCAAATACCAGGGTTTCAGCAATGAGGTGACCCCCGCCCAGTGCGACGAAGAGCTGGCACGTCACATACAGGAGGTGTCCTCGCAGCTGTACGACCTGCTCAACTGCCGCGGCATCGTCCGTTTCGACTACATTCACGACACCACCCGCAACGAGCTCTTCTTCCTCGAAGCCAACACCATTCCCGGACAGAGTGCCGAGAGCATCGTCCCCAAACAGGCGCGCGCCATGGGCATCAGCACCCGTCAGCTATACGAGATGGTCATCCAAAGCAGTCTCTAATCCAAGTTAAAAGAACATCAAGGGCATGAGGTTTTTGCATCATATAAAGAAACGCGTCGCCATGAGGTTATTTCCCCTCATTGCACTTGCCTCATGCCTTATGGCTCTTCCCTCCCTGCACGCACAGGCACCTTGCAGAGACACCATTGTCCGCGTTCATGACTCCATCTGCGAAGGGGAAAGCTACACCTTCCATGGCCGCACAATATATCATTCCGGACTTTACTTCGACACCCTGCCCCGCGTCAACGACACCCTGTGCGACAGTGTGGTGATACTCCGTCTCAGTGTGCTCGAATACCCTGAAACCGGCATCGGAAAACGCCAGCACTGCCGAAGGAACATCGGCTGGGATTTGATAAGCGGATTCCCCGGCGTCAATTACTACCACTGGACTTCTGAACCCGACGACAGCACCCTTCACGGACAGGAACGCTTCAGCTGGATACACGTCAACCCTCAGCAGCCCACCACCTACCACCTGCACCTCGACTACAGGGAGTCGCCGCCCCAGTGCCCCTTCGACACCAGCATTAGTATCAACCCCGTTGTCATCGTCGTGGCTGCCATGCACGCCGAACCCGACGAGATAACCTATGACGACATGCACATCATTGCCGAGGACTTCAGCATCGGCACCCGTGAATACTTGTGGGGAGGCTGGGCCGGCCGGAACTGGTACATCAACGGAGTGCGGCAGGTAAAAAACAACGAGTGGGTGGAATTCTACGGCGACCCCTCCTGGGGCGACACCGTGCACCTCATGATGGAGGCCTACAGCACCACCTGTCTGGACACAGCCTACAAGGACATCCCCTTCCGGCGCGTGGCACTCTTTTTCCCCAACGTGTTCACCCCCGACCGCGACGAGAACAACCTATTCTTTCCCCACACCACCGGTGTGTACGAATACGAGCTGTGGCTCTTCGACCGCTTCGGCCTGCAAGTGTTCCATGCCACTGACCCGTCCCAGGGCTGGGACGGCACCACACCGGGAGGACTCCGCTGCCGGCAAGGCACCTACACCTGGCGCTGCCGCTACCGCGACGCCATCACCCCCAACGGCTACCAGACACTCACCGGCACCGTCACCCTCCTCCGCTGAATGGACTTGTCAAAGTGTTATCATGTTATATCGTCCATCAGAGAGATAAACCCTAATAACCGATTTGGGATAAAAAATGCCCCCGGAGCATAAATCCCTGGGGGCATCTTTGTTTGGCAATGCAGCCGTTAGGCCACATCGGCGCGAGCCATAGCGTCCTTGTAGTACTTCTGGTTGACAAAGACATCCTGCTTGTAAGGATTGATGTGACGCTTCTTGGAAACGCAAATGATGTAAGCAAGTGCAATGATGTTGGTAACCAAGGCCAGGGCACTGATGACAGTCATCATAGTGGGGTTGGCGGCCACCGTATTGACAGTGGTTCCAACAGTGGCGGCCTCGCCACCGGCGACGTCGTAGAGCTGCTTGATGGTCTCCACACCTTCAGGATACTGCACTGGCAGCACAGCCCAGCTAAACCACTGGCGGCCGTCCTTGAAGGTCTCTTGGAAGAGAGGGAATACCTGTGCGAACATGCACCAGATGGCCAGGGTGTTGGCACGGTTCTGAATCCAGCCGCCGCGGTTCCACAGCAGAGCAGCCACAGTGGGAGCCAGCAGCAGGGCAATGCCACAGTACCAGCTGTGAGTGGGCAGGCAGTTGTATGTGTAGGCGAAGTTCCAGATGTCGTAGATGACGATATAGACCCACGTCATGTCGGCCCAGATCATGTCTTTCTTGTCTTTGGAGGCATAGACATTCCACCAGGCAGTCATACAGAAGATGTTGAGGATACCGGCAACGCCGTTGAAGATGTTGTGCCAGCCGCCATAGAGCCACACGCCCTCGCTGCTGAGCCACCATTTATTCCATCCCATCGCGGCACTCTCGAAGTCGGAGGCCACAGCAATAAGGATGTTGATGGCGACGATGACGAAGGGGAAGGGTTTGAACCAGTGTTTGGCACCGATACCCCATTTGTATTTAATCATCATAAAGCCGATGCAGCCGGTGAGAGCGGCATAGAGTTTGGCATAGTGGAACCATCCGTTCATGTAGATGTGCGTCTGATTGTTCACAGCCCATTCTGCCCCGGCACGTGCTCCGATGGCAATGGCCACAAAATAGACCGTCAGCAACACCGGGATGGCGAAGAAGGTGATGGCACCGCCCATTTTGGTGCGACGCGCAAACTCGTTCCAGAGAATCAAGCCTGCCAGAACGACAAGCAGCATTCCCCATTGAATAAGGGCATTAGCCCCATAAACTTGGAAAAACATAGTTGTTGGATTTAATTGTTATTATTTGATTGTTTGTGTTATTATCATTTTATATTGTGCTATTATCTTATATTTGTAGCATTTTTTAAGTTTGGTTAAATTACCGTGGTGCATTGCACACTTATAATCCTCTTCATATCAACGTATTCTTATTTACTTATGTTGCCATAATCTCTTACAAGCGGACATACAAAGATACAATTATTTTTCTATTACGCCAAAAAAGCTCACTCTTTTTTCTAAAAGACAGGATACTGTTGCCATTTTCCCCACACAACTGTACAGCATTTGGCAATGCCGGAGATAGGCCATACGCCCCAAGCGTCCGTCAAGAAGACAGCCACAAAATGCTATAAACATGACTATTTCCCAACGATAGCAGAATCCAAGAACGCAACATATGCTTATCGTTATAAAACCACAAGAATAAAAAAAGGACAAATCGGAAAAAAAGTTGTATCTTTGCACTTTCAATTCTTAACAAAAAACACATTAACTATGTACAGAAACATGAAAAGAATGGCACTGCTGCTTGTTGCAGCCGCGACATTGTTCAACGTCTCCTGCAAGAAAGAGAACAAAGACAACCCAGGCACTGACGGCAGTTTCATCCCTGCCAAAGTCGAGTGTGACTGCCTCATTTCCTTCGATCCCGTGAGCGTAGAAGGCATAACAAAAGGCTACGACATTTTCATTGACTACTTTGATGTAGATGGCAAAATCCAGAGCTCGACGGAAATCAACGCCAGCAACCTGACTTGGCAGAAAAAATTCACCCAAACCAAGTTCCCCACCCGTTTTGGTGCCCAAGTAAGAATGGTTCCGAAAAGCAATCTCAGCGGAGTACCCGAGGATGCCAGTTTCAATCTGGACGGTGTCATCAAATTGAAAGGTGATCTCATCTCCACCACTGGTAAAACGAGGAAATTGGAAAGAGAAAGCTTAATAAAGAGACACGGTATTGAACCCCACAATGGTCGCTCTTACAAACAAACCCTGCGTTACGAAATCAAAGCCAACGGCGATAGCGAAAGTTTCACCACTTGGATAGACGAATAATCAATTATCCTAATACAATAAACAAACTCAAACATCTACAAAAATGAAAAAAATCTTTGCAATGCTCGCCGCCATCTTTTTCTGCGGCGCCATGATGATCTCCTGTAACAAGGACAACAAGGAGGAAAACCCCACATTCCCGACCAAGGCCGACATGGTGGGCACTTGGGAAGGCACCTTCACCGGCACCGCCACTCTTGGCAAAGCCAGCGAGAACTACACCATTAAATGGACTCTGGTTCTCAACCCAGAAGGTTCCAGCACCGTCGGCTCACTCAAGTACACCGCCAGCTTTGCCACTATGCAGGACATCACTGGCCAGGTACCCGTCACCGACTACTACACCAAACAGAACACCAACATTGGACGTATCCTGATTGCCGGTGGCTCGAACTTCGGTCTCTTGGACGAAATTATTGACTTCGACATGAACCTCACTGCCAAGACCCTCACTGGCATCCTCGATGTGTACACCAGCACTGACGATGACTCCATCAGATTAGGCGGCGAGACCACACTGCATAAAAAATAGTTTCCCCCTATCAGGGATACTAAAACCATGTATTTGGGGTGTCTTAACGGCACCCCATTCTTTTTGTCTATCGTCGAAAGAGATGGGCATATTAACACATAAACCCAAATCGGTCATTAGACCGACTTTTATACACTCTCTCGCTTATTCATGTTTTTTGATGCAATAATGACCGATTTGGGATAATTATACCACCCGATCCCCCCTCAAAATAGCTAAAAAACGCCCTTTACTAACCATATGTAGTTTAGCTATTTATTTTCTATGTATTTTCTATTTACTTTCTTTTTACTTTCTATATTATTTCTAATTAAGAAAAGAAATACGATGAAAAGATTATGAATCATCAGTACAATAATAAAAAGGAGTAATAAAACACAAATAAACCACACAGGAAACAAATACGTAAACCCTAATGACCGATTGGGATAAAAGAAGAGTTTTGCAATTGTCTTCTTTCAAGACTTCTGCAAAACTCCTTGGTGCCCGGAACAGGAACGCCCCAGGCACCTCTACTTATTAGTAACTGTTTGTGGTTGTTATCATTGTTGCTTTTGACGGTTCAAAACCGAACAATAAAACTGAATAATTTCTCAAAAAGGTGGCCAATCCTGCTCCGTATAAGGAAGCCATCAGTCCATGCTGTATAAAAGTACCTGACCCCTTGATTCCCTGTCTCCCTTCTATGTGGGTTCTATGTGCCTTCTTTGAAATCATCATAACTGCAATAAAATTAGCACTTTATCTATTCCAAACAGAAGCCACTGATAATCAGCATCCTAATATTAGAATCACCCATCAGCCCCACTTCGCCCATTCGCCCAATTAAACCCAACGTCCCGTGTGTTGCCGTGCCACAGCAACACAAAAGCCACCGTGCCCAAGCTATCAGCCTGACGCTTCGTTCTGTGGGCGGCCTTTATGGCCGTCAACAATCCTCCTATCCCACTAAAAGCCAACTTGGCAATTCAAATATGCGGTGTAAATATTTTCTGTCTCATTGGTCTTTAACAATATCATTTTGAAATTGGGAGCGATCTTTACATATTTGCCAATTTTGAATTGGGCACCAAGGATTGCAGATGATTCATCTTTCGCACTATTCTTGCTATTTCGGGAATACAAGTCATCGAATCGCACAAACAAAGATATGTATTTGGGCAGGTTTACCATGGCGAACAGAGAATTCAAATCTGCCGAACTTAAAAGACTTCCTTATCCCATCTTTCCCGTCAGATAAGCCTTTGTTCGTTCGTCAATAGGGTTTGTAAACATTGTTTCAGTATCTCCGTACTCGACAAGTTCCCCCAAATACATAAACATCGATTTTGACGATATGCGCTTTGCCTGCCCCATATTGTGGGTTACTATCAAGATGGTAACCTCCTTTTGAAGATCGAGCAAAAGTTCCTCGATATGTTTCGTTGCGATAGGGTCAAGAGCCGATGTGGGTTCGTCCATCAATAGCACATCGGGCTTCATTGCCAAGGCACGGGCAATGCATAAGCGTTGCTGCTGACCGCCAGAAAGGAATGTACCCTTCTTGTTCAGTACGTCCTTCACTTCATCCCAGAGGGCTACGCTTTTTAAACAGCGTTCAACTGTTGTGTCTTTTTCTGCCTTTGAAAGTTTAATACCATTCAAGGAAAATCCCGACAAAACATTATCATAGATGCTCATCGTGGGGAATGGTGCAGGACGCTGAAAGACCATACCCACACGACGGCGCACATCGATTGGTTCCATCAAAAGAATATTTTCGCCATTGAGCAAAATCTCGCCGTCAACACGGATGTTCTGATAGAGATTGTGCATAAGGTTCACAGCGCGTAGGAGGGTGGACTTTCCACAGCCGGAAGGTCCCATAATAGCAGTGATGGTATTTCGTTCGATGGCTGCCGATACATACTTCACAGCCATTGTTTGCTTGGTATATGATACGCAAGTCTTCTTAAATTCAAGTATGGGTATTACTGATTCCATTTCTTTGCAAGATATTTAGCGGTAAGATTTAATGCAAGTACAAATAGCAAGAGGAAGAGCGATGCACCCCAAATCAACTCTTGCAAGTTAGGGTCGTTGAAAAATTCCCAAATAAGCAGAGGTACTGCCGAGATGGGCTTATCAACAGAGAAGCGGATAAGCGAACAACCAAGAGCTGTGAACATTAGCGGTGCAGTCTCTCCAATTACTCGCGAAACGGCAAGTAGTATGCCTGTGAAGATACCACCGAACGCAGCAGGCAGCTGCACTCGCATCATCACTCGTGCCTTGTTGCCTCCGAGAGCCAATCCCACCTCCTTGAGTGATGCTGGAAGAATCTTCAGGGTCTCTTCTGTTGAACGAACGATAAGCGGAACCATCATGATGCAGAGTGCCACGCTGCCTGCGATTGCCGAATAGCCTTTCATCGGAACAACCACCCATATATAGGTTATGATACCGATAATTACCGATGGCGTACCTTGCAGAAGGTCAGTCAGATAACTAACAAATAGAGCAAATCGATTCTTACTATTCTCTGCCAAACATGCTCCACAAAGAACACCCAACGGAACGGCAACAATTACAGCCATGCCAAGCATAATCATTGTCCCGACTATACCATTTGCGATGCCTCCAGGTATGGGTTCGCCCGCTTCGAAAGCCTTCATTGCCTTGTACGCTGTTGGTGTCGGCTCTGTAAAGAACGCCCAAGAGAGTTGATGGTAGCCACGCAGCAATACTTCTCCCAAAATGGCAAGCAACGGAACGGCAGTAAGTGCTGCCAACAGGCAAATGCCCCAAAGCATCAACTTGTCTTTTGCCAAACGGCGTTTTATTTTCGATCTATCCATAATTAAACTATCCTTGCGCGTTTAATCATAATTTTACCTATTATATTGATAAGGGCGGTAATCAGAAACAATACCAATCCTATGGCAATCAAAGACGACAGGCGCAAATCGTCTGCCTCGCCAAACTGATTGGCAATGATTGAAGCCATAGAATTTCCCGTCGATTGTATAGAATCGGGAATATTGTTGGTATTTCCAATAAGCATTGTAACGGTCATTGTCTCACCCAACGCCCGGCCTATAGCCAATACATACGAAGAGAATATGCCCGAACCGGCTACGGGGAAAATGATTTTTCTTATCACCTCGGCGCGGGTCGCCCCCAGGCTGTATGCTCCTTCTTTCAAGTCATTTGGCACCATCTTGATAAATTCGGCACTAAGCGATGCCACGTAGGGAATAATCATTATGGCCAAAACAAGTGATGCGGTCAGTACGCCCGAGCCTTGTGGCGAGATATCAAGTGCCATAAGGATGGGCCGTAGCGTGAAGAAGCCCCACAGGCCATATATAATTGACGGAATACCCGCCAACAAGTCGGTTACGGTACTTAACACCGATGCAACCTTTGTCCCCCTGAAATATTCGCCCACGAAAAGTGCAACGGGCAGTGAAAAGGGAATGCAAAAGACGAGCGCCAGCAAGGCAGTCATCAGTGTGCCTGTAATGAATGGCAACGCTCCGTACTGTTCATTGCCTGCGGTGTAGCTCCACTGCGAAGAGGTAAGGAAGTTCAGAAATCCGAAATGTTCAAAAGCATCGTATGCGTCAGTGACGAGGGCGTAAACAACGCCCCCGCACACTATCGGCACAATCAATGCTGCTACAAACAATATTATTCTGTAAAGTTTATCATTCATAGACCAATCCAAAACTTTACTGCAGTATCGCAACTCCGTCGTATGTTACGGCCTTCAGGTTTTCCATACTCAATTCTTTTGCCTTCGCTGGCAGCGGGGCGTAGTGTACTTCCGAGGTGATGTTCTGTACCTCGTCAGAGAGAATATACTGCAACAGATCGAGTGTGGCTTCGGCCTGCTCCTTGCTACGGCCGGAGTAGTTCTGCTCCTTGTATATAATTATCCAGGTGAATGCCGAGATAGGATAGGCACCGGCGGCATCCGCATTGGTGATTGACGTACGGGTGTCGGCTGGAATTGTGCCTGCCGCGGCTGCTGAAATAGATTCAGCCGTCGGCAACACAAATTCACCTATCGCGTTCTGAATGATGGCATAGGGAATCTTCTGTGCAAATGCGTACTCTGAACCTACATAACCGATAGAGTTTTTGGTTTGTGAGATGACGCCTGCAACACCGGGATTACCCTTAGCGGCCTGTCCCGAAGGAAAATTTACCGACTTGCCGGCACCGAACTTCTCTTTCCACATAGGACTGACTTTTGCAAGATAGTCGGTGAAGATGAATGTCGTGCCTGAACCATCGGAACGGAATACGGGAATGATGGCCTCGGCAGGGAGCGCCACACCAGGATTGAGAGCGGTCAGACGCTCGTCGTTCCACATCCTAATCTTGCCGGCAAAGATGTCTGCCACCACCTCGCCTGTAAGTTTCAGCTCCTTTACGCCGTCCAAATTATAGGCCACAACGACGGCACCCATACAAGTCGGGACGTGAACCACAGGCTCCATTTCCGCCATCTCCTTGTCGGTGAGGAAAGCATCGCTGCCGGCAAAATCCACAACCTTGTCGCGCAAGTTGCGAACGCCACCGCCCGAGCCGACACCACCGTACGCAACTATATCACCATTCACCTGGGCAAAGTTCTCAAAAACCACGTTGTAAAAAGGAAGAGGGAATGTTGCTCCTGCTCCCGAAAGTTCCTGGGCCTCACGAGCACCATTTTTGGCGTTGCCGCCACACGATGCCATTGCTATGGCAACTGCCAATGTCATAATTGACGAAAAAATCTGTTTCATAATGATACTAATTATTTAAAATGTTTGTCAGATACCAAAGTAACAATTCACGTATGCCCAGTATTGGCTCTTTGCGCCGTCGGCTTTCGGCATTGCCATCCTGAAATTGGGAGCAATCTTTACATATTTGCCGATTTTGAATTGGGCGCCCAGGATGGCTGCCGATTCGTCGTTCGCGCCGTTCCAGCAGCTACGGGAATACAGGTCGTCAAACCGCACAAACAGGGATATGCCTTTGGGCAGGTTTACCATAGCGTACAACGAGTAGCCGCTCAGGTCGGCATCCGCCACGCCCGATGTGTTGGCCATATAGCTGTATTCGGCCCCGACGGCAAACCGCTCGTGGCGGTAGCCAGCAAAAGCCGCCAGGTTTGCCGTGTTCTTCCGCCCCTCCGCTCCGCTCTCGTTCAAGCCTCCGTACAGGCGGATATGGAAACCTTCGGCCGGAGTGAGCGTCACGCCCAGGCCGTAGTTCAGACCGTCCCCTGCCTGAATCTTCTTATAACCCTCGCCGTTCACCACAATGGCGTCGGCCGAAATCCAGTCGGCAAACCGATAGGCTGCCGAGAGACCCAAATCGGCACTGCTGCCGAACTTGTACTCGTCCTGGAAAGACTTCCAGATGTAGCGATAGCCCCAGAACTTCTCCTGAAACTTGAATTGCGTGGTCGAAATTAGTCCGCCGTTCAACGCAAGGCGGCCGCTCTCCCACGACACCATCGCGTGCTTGATATAAGCAATGCGCTGGTAATCACTCACATCAGTCGACTTGCCGATGTCCAGCACCCCCTTGACCGACAGTCCGCTTCCGAGCTTGTATTCATAACCCAGGTAGCTTCTGTCCAGTTCAAAGCCCCGATTGTCGTTCTCCGAGCCGAAACCCGTGTGGAAATTTCCAAACACCTCCACAATCGCTTTGCCTTTCGGCTCCCCGATTTCAGCGTTTCTTTCCTGCGCCACGCCACTGACTGAAGTGGCTAACGCCAATAAAATCATCATTTTGTTCATAATATCGTATGTTTTAATCACGCTGCAAAAATAGGCAGGCGATATTACAACGGTATGACGATTTTATGAAAATTTGACTTGTAACAATCTTTTCATTTCATCTTAACAGCTTTGTAATATGAGCCCGCTATTTTTGTGGATGAAAAATAAACATTAAGGAAAATGGAAACAACTTGTTATCTGATTATTATTGTATTTCTGCTGGTGCTGGCAGTGGTGGATTTGTTTGTCGGGGTCAGCAACGACGCCGTCAATTTTATGAATTCGGCCATCGGGGCCAAGGTGGCGCGGTTCCGCACCGTTCTCATCGTTGCCTCGGTGGGAATCATTGCTGGAGCCCTGCTGTCGGCGGGAATGATGGATGTGGCGCGGCACGGCATCATGCAACCGGCCTACTACTCTTTCAGCGAGGTGATGATGCTCTTCCTAGCCGTAATGGTAACGGATGTGATTGTCCTTGATGTGTTCAACTCACGTGGAATGCCTACATCCACCACCGTGTCGTTGGTGTTCGAGCTTTTGGGCGGCACATTCGTTTTGGCACTCCTTAAGATGTCAACCGACGGCAGTCTGGAAATGTCCGATCTTCTCAATTCCAGCAAGGCGTTGTCCGTCATCATCGCCATTTTCGTTAGCGTCGCCCTCGCCTTTGTTACGGGTGCCGTGGTTCAGTGGATTTCCCGTCTCATCTTCACCTTCCGCCCCCATCGGCATCCTTACGCCGAGGCTTTCTTTGGAGGTATCGCATTTACAATACTTTCCTATTTCATCTTCATTAAGGGGCTTGCCGGCACTCCCCTTTTCGGAGACGAAACCAAGGCGTGGATTGCCCAAAACACTGGGATGCTTTTGTTCTGCATATTTTGTGTGACGACATTTATTTCACTTTGCCTTGTCATTGTGAGGGTGAACATCTTCCGTCTCGTCGTCCTTTTCGGGACTTTTGCTTTGGCGATGGCTTTTGCAAGCAACGACCTGGTGAACTTTGTCGGTGTGCCTCTCGCCGGTTTGTCCTCATTCCAAGACTGGATGCAGCACGGAGCCACCGACCCCGACACATTTATGATGAACGCCCTGATGGAGTCGGAGAAATCGCCGTTTGGCTATCTGGCCGTCGCCGGGGTGATAATGATTGTGGCATTGGCCACCTCGAAGAAGGCCCAGAATGTGGTGAAGACCGAGGTGGGCCTGGGCCGACAGGACGAGAGCGACGAGATGTTCGGCTCCAGCCAGGCAGCGCGTACCATAGTGCGTTCGGCGCAAGCGGCCAAGACGGCCGTTTCGAGCATCACTCCACGTTGGCTTCGCCGGGCCATACGGCAGCGTTTCGACACCGAGAATGCCGAAATACTGGGCGGCGCATCGTTCGATATGGTGCGGGCATCGGTCAACCTGGTGCTGGCATCGGTATTGATAGTCATCGGCACCAACTACAAACTGCCACTCTCCACCACCTACGTAACCTTTATGGTGGCTATGGGAACAAGTCTTGCCGACGGCGCTTGGGGACGCGACAGCGCTGTGTTCCGCGTCACGGGAGTCCTCAGCGTCATCGGCGGTTGGTTCCTCACGGCCGGCATTGCCTTCGTCTCGTGCGCCCTGGTCTGCCTGCTGTTCTATTTTGGCGGCTTCATCGCTATGTTTGCCTTGATGATTTTGGCGGCATTCTTCGTGGTGAAGGGCAACATCACCTACCGCAAGAAAAAACTGGAGGACAAGGACGCACTTCTCGCTTCCATTATGCACAGCCACGACGCAGAGATTGTGTGGGACCTGCTGCGAAAACATATCAGCCACACGCAGAGCGACACCTGCCGTTTCACCTCCGAACAATACAACCGCATCCTCGACGGTCTGATGTCTGAGAACCTTAAAGGGTTGCGCGCCACGCAACTGCTGCTGAAAGACAAACAGGAGGAGCTGAAAAGGGTGCGCCACCGCGAGTTTGTCGCCTTGCACCGCATTCCCGAGGACATCGCACTGGAACACAACACCTGGTTCCATCTTGGCGCCAACAGCAACCAGCAGTTCATCTACTGCCTGAAGCGGCTGCTCGAGCCGATAAAGGAGCATATCGACAACAATTTCAACCCCGTACCGGCGGCCTTTATGGAAGAGTTCCGCCCCATCCGCAACCGCATCGGCAATCTGATGGACGAGACTTGCGAGATGCTCACCACTTGCTGTTTCGACCACGAAAAAAGAGTGCTCGAGGAGGCCGAACTCTGCAAAAAAGAGCTCTCTGCCCTGCGCAAAACACACATCGACCGTATGCAGAGGCGGACGGGCACAGCCGACTACAAAACATCGCTCATCTACCTGAACATCCTTCAGGAAAGCCAGGAACTCCTCAACATCATGCGCCACCAACTGAAAGCCGCACGCAAGATGCTCGCAGAGAATAAGCATTTTTAACCAAACACAACACAATAAAAAACAGTTCATTCCGTTTTATTTCTAATAATTTACAGCATGATAAAAAACCGCACATACAACATTCTTGTTGTTGACGACGAAATCGACATTTGTCAGATACTGCAATATAATTTAGAGAAAGAAGGCTATTCCGTTGCGGTGGCAACATCCGCAGAAGAAGCCCTGCAAAACAATATTCCCAATTTCAACCTCTTGCTACTCGATGTGATGATGGACGGAATGTCGGGCTTCGAACTGGCAAGTGCGTTGAAAAACAACGAGAAAACATCAGACATCCCTATTATCTTCCTGACGGCAAAAGATTCGGAGCAAGACATCTTGCACGGTTTCGGACTTGGTGCCGACGATTATATCTCAAAACCGTTCAGGATACTGGAACTATTGGCCAGGGTCAAGGTTGTTTTAACCAGGTCGGACCGCAAAGAAAAACCGGCGAAGGACACCCTGCAATATGAGGGCATTGTGCTAAACACCAGCCAAAAGAAGGTACACGTCGACGGAGTGGAAGTCCCATTCACAAGGACCGAGTTCGAACTGCTGGCCCTGCTGCTGTCGGTTCGTGGACGTGTGCTCTCCCGGCAAGAGTTGATTGACCGCATCTGGCCCAACGATGCCACGGTGATGGACCGGACGGTCGACGTGAACATCCTGAGGATACGGAAAAAGATTGAGCCCTATTCTTCGTGTATCGGGACAAAGATGGGCTACGGTTATTATTTCAAGGACTGAGGCGATATGTCTATCGGGAAGAAGCTGTCGGTCAGCATAACGGTGATATTCGGTCTGTTCGCTTTCTCCTTTATGGCTTTTCAGCACTATCGGGAGAAAGAGTTCAAGATAGAGTGCCTGAACATCCAACTTCAGGACTGCAACTTGCGTATAAGTGAATCCCTCAGCAGCGGCGACAGCATCACAGACAGCCTTGTCGAGAGTTATGTTTTTCGGCACGAGATGGAAAATCTGCGCGTGACCATCATCGACAGCCTCGGCCGGGTGCTGTACGACAACCGTATTGAGGACTACAGCACGATGGACAATCACCTTCACCGGAAGGAAATACGCGAGGCTTTAGCCAAAGGGCAGGGGACGGACATAGAACGAACCAGCGCCACAATGGGCCAGGATTACTTCTATTCCGCCACCTATCTGCCGCAACTCGGCCTCTACGTCCGCTCCGCATTGCCCTACACTCACGACCTGAAGGATTCCCTGCAAGCGGAAAAGAAATACCTGTGGCTCACCTTGGGTATTTTCATTGTCTTGATGTTTGTACTGTCCCGTTTTACAAGAAAAATAGGCAACAGCATCGACAAGCTGCGTACCTTCGCCGAGCGAATCGCCCTGGGCGAAAGCCTTGAAATCGAAGAGCTGGCCACCTTCTCGAACGATGAACTTGGCGAAATAGCCGAACGAATCGTCAAAATATACAAGAAGCTGCAGGCCACCAAAGAAGAGCAGAACCAGCTGAAACACGAACTGACGCAAAACGCTGCCCACGAGTTGAAGACTCCCGTGGCAAGCATTCAGGGCTATCTGGAAACGGTCTTGACGCACCCCGACATCTCCGACGAAATGCGGCAGCAGTTCCTTGTGCAATGCTTCGGACAGGCACAGCGGCTGGCCTCCATCTTGCAGGATATGGCCACCCTGAACAAAATCGACGCGGCACCGATGACATACAAGTTCGAAGAGGTCAACATTTCACAGATAGTGGAGCAGGTTCTCGACGCTTCTGCATTGCAGCTGGAAGAACATCGGATGCATTTCGACAACCAATTGCCCGCCACGCTTATGGCTCGCGCCGACGCGTCGCTCGTCCATAGCATCTTCCGCAACCTCACCGACAACGCCATATCCTACGCGGGCGACGGCACCACGATAACCCTTACACATTCCGCCACAGAAACACATTGGCAGTTCACTTTTTCCGACAATGGCGTTGGAATAGCGCAGGAGCATCTGTCGCGTATCTTCGAGCGGTTCTACCGTGTCGACAAGGGCCGGAGCCGCAAACTCGGAGGCACAGGTCTCGGCCTCGCCATCGTGAAAAACGCCGTTCAACTGCATGGTGGAATGATAGCAGCATTTCAAAACAAGGACGGTGGAGTTCGCTTTGTTTTCACTATACGCAAAAGCGTAGGTCATCCGTAATCACGGTCTCGGTAATATCGGAAATTCTTTTGTATTTAAACGTCAAGCAAAAAGACTTTGTTTTGGCAAATTATATTAAAGCACCTCCAACAAGTACGAAGAAGCCCGATTTCAAATGAATTGAATCAGGCTTCTTCATAGTCACACTGGATGCACTTACAAACAGAACATCGCTCTCAACTTTTTTAGTGTGTTTAGTGCTCGACCTGTCCGACTCCGAACTTTTCGGAGAGATAGGCCGTCTCTCAAAAGCTGGATCTCATCAGGATATTCCATCATATAATCAACTTTACATTTTGTACGTCCCATATCATCCTCCTTTCTATGCTACATCTACAAACTTTTTCTTCATTCTCTGAACCGTGCTGATGCCCACACCCTCGTTCTTTGCAATCATCCGAATGGGATACCCTTTCTTCAACTACTTTATGATCCCTGCATATTCTTCCTGCAATTTCCCGTTGGGTTTCTGGGATCCTTTCTTTCGACTGACTAACAGGCTTGAGCCGATGACGACGGCGAATGCCGTCAACCTTTATTCAAGTCCTGTTCCGGGAATAAAAAAAGAAGACCTTTTTTGGTCTTCTTTTTTTGGTGCCCGGAACAGGACTTAATTGATTATTCGTAATTAGTACTTATTGGTTGATATTGTTCGTTTTACCTTTTTCGAAATACTCCTAATATGGTCACCATGACCAACAAGTCATCTAAAATATGACCAAACTATGACCAACTATAAGTATTTTCCTTAGAATGGTTGGTGCGTTTGGTGCGAGGCAAGGAAGAAATGCTCCAGAATAGGAATAAACAAAAAAAACCGAATAGGAAAAACGACATGGCGTTTTGTGTTGTATACATCTGTTTTTAAATTATTTGACAAAGCTATTTCATGTTTTAACGAATGGAGTATGTTGCACACAAACGGTATTTATTAAAAAAAAATGTTGTGTACGTGCAACATTTTTATTATTTTTGCACTGTGAAATTTGATACATTATGGACGCATTATTTAGAAAGAGTGACAGGCTGTTGGCCAATACCGGCATGGACATCATCCGGGACAAGATGGATGAGATCCATTGGAGTTCTCAGCTCATTACAATCATAGGTGCCAAAGGCGTGGGCAAATCCACCCTCATCAAACAGCATCTGAAGCAGAACTACAAGCCGGGCGACCATCGTGTGCTATACTGTTCTGCCGACACGGTGGATATGTCGATACGCACACTGGTGGAATTGGCCGAGGAGTTCTCGATTCGCGGAGGTGAACTGCTGGCAATTGACGAGATTCACAAATACAAACCAGGAACATCGGATTGGAGCCGTGAGATAAAAGAGATCTACGAACTGTTCCCAGAATTGAAACTGATTGTGAGTGGTTCCTCCCTTCTGCGTATGCGTGAAGGCGATGCCGACTTGTCGCGCCGAGCCGTGAAATACACGATGCCGGGTCTTTCGTTCCGCGAGGCGTTGCGTTTCTACCATGGACTGACGTTCCCTAAATGGACTTTGGATGACATTCTGGCCCATCCCTACGATTTGTGGCAGTCGGTCTCCGCCAAATGCAAGCCTGTGGCTCTTTTCAAAGAGTATCTCACAAAAGGATATTATCCGTTCCTTCTTGAGGGAGAGGGCGATTACTACACGAAGATTGAGCAAGTGGTTGGTTATATCGTCGAGACAGAGTTGCCTCAGATATGCAGGGTCGATGTATCCAATGTCAGAAAGCTCCAGGCTTTGATCGCTATGATTTGCAGCGAGACTCCATTTGAACTAAACGCCAACCGCATTGCAGCGGCCCTTGAAATCGGCCGCGACACCGTGGTGGAGTACCTCAAGTATCTGGGCGATGCCAAGGTGTTGAACCTGCTTTATTCCGACAAGAAGAAGATTGGCAAGTTGTCAAAACCCGACAAGGTGTATCTTGAGAATCCAAACATAATGTATGCCCTTGCACCTACCAAAGTGGAAGTGGGCACTCTTCGCGAGACCTTTGCCGTAGGATGTCTTTCCGAGTCGCACAATGTCGAGTACGGGAAAACTCAGGGCGACTTTAAGGTTGACGCAAAATATACTTTTGAAATAGGAGGTCGCAGCAAGGACTTCTCGCAGATTGCAGGTGTGGAAGACTCTTATGTCTTCGCCGACGACTGGGATATGCCCGACGGAGCGAAGCTGCCCCTATGGATGTTGGGATTTTTGTATTGAAAAATGGTGGAGAAAGGACGAAAATGAGGTTTTGGCAAAGTAGAGCAAACTATAAAATTGTGAAAACTGGTACATATTAACGAACTCAATATAAAAGGAGACGTTGCATGAATAAAAAAAGAAGACCTTTTTGGTCTTCTATTTTTGGTGCCCGGAACAGGACTTGAACCTGCACTCCTTTCGGAACACGCACCTGAAACGTGCGCGTCTACCAATTCCGCCACCCGGGCATCTGGTAGAGTTCCTCTCTTGGAACTTGGTGGTAAAAAAAAGCAACCCTCGTTGCTCCTTTTTCTGTGCCCAGGACAAGACTTGAACTTGCACCGCCCTACGGCGACTACCCCCTCAAAGTAGCGTGTCTACCAATTCCACCACCTGGGCAAAAGGGTACTTTCTTCTGTGAAAGCGGGTGCAAAAGTACTAACTTTTTTCGACATGGACAAAAAAAAATTCATTTTTTTTGCCACTCCATATCCAAACATCTGTTTCACAATGGGTATTACTTTATATTTTATGCTGCCATCCGTCTTGCAACACCAATCAAAACAGCACTTCAAACACTGCTGTTTCTCAAAAATTCATAGCCGCCAAGGGCTACAGGTGTCCTTGGCGGCTACATTTTTGCCCAAACCATTCATTCTCAACTATTCTTCATCATCCTCCTCTTCCTCCATGTCGGACGGGTCGGAGGTGAAGGATGAGAGGAAGTGCTGTATCTCTGTGCGCGAGTTGGTGAGGGAGTAGCTGAAGCCGTCGAGCGTGCGCTTGTCTTTCTTCATGCCCACAATGCGGTCGTTCCATTCGCCCACAGAGGAGGAGATGGAGAGGTGGCGAGACTTGTACTCATAGTTGAAATAGTACCAGTGGTCGTTGGCAACTTGGATATATAGCACCAAATGGGTCTCGGAACCGCGTTTGAACACCTGTGCTTTGACCCTCACATTGACGTGCAGCTGTTTCTTGCCCACGTTGCAGATGGCGGTGGTGCCGGTAGCAGTGTAGCCCAGCTGGGGCGAGTACTGCCAACGCAGCCCTTCGAAGAGCATGGTGTTGTCGAGACAGCCTTCCAGCTTGTCGAAGGCACCCTTGCTGAGATAGGTCTGGTAGGCCAGTTCTCCATCGGGATCGCCCATGTCGAAGAGCAGAGCCCGTTCAAACAGTTCGTTGTCGCGGTCGGCAGGAGTGGGACGCAGGTCATCCTCAATCTGTTTGGCCATCTGGGTAAGGAGGTTGTTGTCTATTGGGAAGGTGACGCCGAAGATAGTGTGCATGCTGAAGTCGCTCTCCCGCTCTGGGTCATAGTGAACAGTGCCGTAGGCATAACTCTTGGCGGGGCCTTCGGGCATGCCAAAGGTGATGGGACCTTCGCCGTCGATGACGCAGGACTCGGTGTTGAGTGTAATGAAGCGGTCGATGAAGTCTTTGTCGTCAAGCTTGTCTTGCGAGGTGATGGTATATGTGCTCGAAGCCTCGTCGAAATGCAGCAGGCCGTAGCTGCTGATGAGCGAAGCGCCCGCTTGGTTCTTGGTGAGGAACGCAGAGGTGGGCTTGAGGCCTGCCGTGCCCATGCGGAGCGAGGCGCTGATGGGCTGTCCTTTCCAATCTACGGGGCTCTCCGGCACAGTAACGCGGATATTGGCCGGGTCGAGGTAGTCGGAATAGGCCAGCAGTGCCAGCTGGTCAACCGGAGCGCACTTGTGCAGCAGGCGCACACCGCCTTCGAAATGGTAGAAGCGGTGCTGGGCATCCACCTTCATGGTGCCGGCAAAGCCAAAGGCCGTAGAGAGGGTGAACTGGGCGGTGTCGGATATCTGACCCACGGCCACGCTCACCCCTTGTGCATCGGGGGCTATCTCGGTCATATAAACCGGCTGTTTCTTCTCGTCAACACCGATATAGTCGATTGTACCCTTGCCGCCGTATTTCTGGCCGTCGGCCACCATCAGGTCGCAGTTGTAGAAGAGGTGGAAGGCGCTGTCGCGCGGGAAGAGGAGCTGACCGCCCGAGATAAGCGACATCTCGCCGCCTTTGGAGATATGCAGCGTGTCGCCGCCGGGGGCGATGAGCGCATCGGCAATAGGCAGAGCATAGACATTGTGGTTGGAGAGCTCCAAATCGTCGTAGCGGTAGGTGCTGTTGATGGCGTTGAAGCGGATATTCTTCATCTTGGGGTCGGTGCTTTCAAAGCGGGCACCCGGCATGTGTGCCAGCCGAGAAGCACGCTCACGCAGAGGCACAGCCTCCATGCCACCGGTCTCCATGCTCTTGCTGTTGTCAAGAGCCAAATATTTGTTGTCCCACTGCCAGGTGTACTGGTCAACCCAAGCTGCATAGCCGAGTGCCGGGAGCAGGGTGCGCGACAGGGTGTCGTTGGAAGTGAACTGGCCGGTATGGCCTTCGTAATCGACATGCGAGCGCATGTTGTCGGCCGAGAAGGCGACGCTGTTGTATTTGGCCGACTGCAGCGTGAAATCGGTGTGGTCGGCATCCATGTCCATAGAGTGGAGGCGGAAATGCTTCGACTTGAGCGTGCCGTCGTTGATGGTGATGGTGCCGTAGCCTGTAGCGCCCTTGGGTTGCAGCGTGACACGTCCTGCCAGAGTGGCAAGGTCGTGATACATGCGGAAGAGGGTGCCGTTTCGCAGCTGCGAAACGGTCATAGAGTCCTGATAGGGATACCAGCGCACGAGCGTCTGCCCGTTGCGCACATCGGGGAAGCCGTCCTCCTCTTTGACAAAGACCGTGTCGGTCTGCGCCATCATCGAGTCGGGCATGAAGAGGTACTTGTCCGTGAGGGCCGTAGCGGTGAGATATTCCAGCTTGCCCTCGCCACGGAGACCGCGGTAGCTGAGGTCGATGGTGTTGTAGAATGTGCCTTTGCCGCCGTAGGCAGGATGACCGCCCTCGGGTGTTTTGACGCGGAAGCCCAGAGAGTAGTCGCGCTGCACCTTGAGAGGTTCCTCTATTTCGGGGAAGATACCCGCCGAGGTGAGCGCACCGAGAAACTCCAGGCTGTCGGTCTGGAAGTCGGTGAGCTGTTTGATGACAAAAGGATAGAGAGAGTAGTAAAAGCGGTCGCGGTCATAAACCCCGTTGAAGATAAACGGCCGGTCGTAATAGACATAGCTGGGCTTGACGCTGTTGAAGATGGGATAGTCCTTGTTCTTCTTCAGTCCACAGTGGTTGTCGGGCTTGTCAATCTGTATGTCGCCCACCAGCTTGTAAAGCGGTGTGCGCACCATCATCTGCTTCTGCGGGTCGGTGAAACTGGTGACGGAGAACCGCATGGAGTCAATCTGGGGCAGGTCAAACCGGAAAGCATCGTAGAAGAAAGTGGCATCGGTGACGTTCATCTCAAAGCGTCCCACATTGATGTAGCCGGAGAAGACAATGTCGCGGTTGCGCTTGACAACGATGTCGCCTTCATAGGGCTTGACGACCACCAGCTGGCTGTCGCTCACCACAAACTTCTTGATGCCGTGCACACGCAAGTCGAGGGTTGCCAAATCCAGCTCGGCATTGTTGGCCTTGGTGTCCGACTGCAGGGTGAGGGCGTCGTAGTCGTGTCCTTCCTGCTTGACAATGGCCTTGTAGAAGCCTATCAGCTTGTCGTGGACATGGATGCGGTTGCGGCTTTCGTCAAACGAGACAAGGCCGTGGCGCGTGAGGCCGTGAATCATCAGCTTGGTCTGACCCTCGTCCATGCGGATATAGTTCTGGAACGCCACCAGGGGGAAGTCCGGCTTCATGTCGTGTGCCTTCATATAGCGATAGACACGCACCACAGGGCTGGTCTGGTCGATACCCTGCACCTCGCGGTCCTTGTTTTCGGAATAGTATCGGTTCGACTCAAAAGTCACAAAGGTCTGGGTGTTGCTCTGCGCCAACATATTGAACTCCACAATGTCCTTGTCGATAAGCCAGTTGATGTTCTCGCAGTAGATATCCAGCTGGTGGTAGCTGTCGGTATAGGGGCTATAGTAATTGCGCTTGGGATTATTGAACAGATTCACGCGGTTGTCCTTGGTGGTATAGCGGATGAGCACACCGGCATTGCTGATGGAGTCGTCACCTATGAACATTTTGACTGTGGCGCGCTCGGAAGTGAGCATGTGGGGCAGGATGGTGAACTTGGTGCTGTTGGCCACCAGGAAGCGCTTCCCGTTGCGGTAGAACACCATCGAGGCGGGATGCTTCTCGTCGTTGGTCACAAATCGGGGGCCGTACATCATGAAGTTGCCCTCGAAGTCCACACCCGGCAGCACATCCTTCAGCTGGAAGTCCTTCTGGTAGGAGCGGAACTTGGGGAAATTGTATTTGTCCGGCTCTGTCTTGGTGTTCAAAGCCTCCTCCACCACACCTTTGATGGGGGTCTTGAAATAGTTGGTGTTGATAAAGGTCACCGAGTCGGCGGTGAACTTGGGGAACTTCACCACTGCCGAATAGTCCTCGAGGTCGGCATAGCAGGCGTTCTTGGCCATACCGCAGCGTTCCCATGTCAGGCGGCCACCCTTGCCCTCGAAGGTGTTGGTCAGGAAATAATAGGTACCTGTAGTGCCATAGATGGTCGATTCGTCGGCGTTGTTGCCTGTGCCGGACGAATAGATCAGGTCAACCGAGCCGGAAAAGACCGTCTTGATGTCGTTGCGGATGGGGACAAACGAGAACACCGCACCGGGCTGTGTGCGCCATATCGACGTGCGCGGATGGCCGACACTGCAGCAATCCACTCGTCGAATATCGACGCCGACACTTTGGCACCGGCGTATGCCACCAAAGCCTGCGTCAGGTTGACATAGTCGGGCATAGGCTCCAGTTTGGTCTTGCGGGCGGCGTTGTACATATCCACCACCTGCTGCTTGCGCTTGCTGTCAAGCGAGGCATAAACCCCCTTGAACTGATCCACCACCTGCGCGTTGGCAGCCAGTTTCTCCTCGGCTTTTATATTGCCGTTGAGGTATAGCAGCAACTGCTGCGGCATCGAGTCCACCTCGAAAGCCACTTTCACCTTCGTGGGTCTTTTTTGGGCATAAGACTCGGTGGTTAATACACAGAAGCCAAGAGCCAAAACAAAGAATAAGACAATCTTTTTCATTTCAATTTTCAATTTATTACTTCCAGCCTCCGTGTAACGCATGTATTACACGTGTCAATATACGTGAAAATACGCAAGATACGCAGAGCCGGCTTTCATTTTTCAACATTCAAAGATAGTACTTTTTGCCGACATATATAACGAAGAAACACGCTTTTTATTCAAACCCGAAAGTTAATAAAAGTCAAAACACCGAATCCGGGAAGTTTTTAACCCAAATCGGTCATTTGGGTTAAAAATTGTTGTGTGGAAAAAAATTCGTAATTTTGCACCCGCTTATGAAACACTCCGCACGTTACGACTACATTCTTTTAGCCTATCTGACAGGCATTGCCTTCTTCACACTCTTCCGCCTTGCCGGCACTGTGGTTTACTGTGCCGGGCTTCCCTCGGCACCGCATTTCGGAGGTCTTTACTGGCACGCCCTCCTCATGGGATGGCGTTTCGACACCGCCGTCAGCTGCTATCTGCTTGCCCTTCCTGCGCTCATGATGATTGTGGGCGAACTGGGACGCATCCGCGCCAAGGCCTATTACCTTGTTGCCCACCACCTGCTTCTCATCGGCTATATCGTCAGCTTTTTCGCCTGCACTGCCGACATCCCGTTCTTCAGCTACTTCTTCACCCGTCTCAATGCCACCGCAACCAACGAGATAGATTCGTTTGGCATCATTGCCCACATGATTGTCACCGAGCCCATGTATCTTCTTGGCATCGGTGCCTTCATCGCCGTGGCCACAGGCTACTGGTTCCTCATGCGCTACATCTTCCGCCGCACCATCGTCGCGGGGCTCAACCATTTCCAACCCTACGGCTGGTGCATACCCCTGGCCTTGCTGCTCGTCTTCGCCACCTTTGTAGGCATGCGCGGCCGCCTCAGCAAGAAGAGTCCCCTGCGCGTCGGCACAGCTTATTTCTGCTCCGACCCATTCCTCAACCAGATAGGCCTCAACCCTGTCTTCACGTTTGTCAAAAGTGCTTCCGAACTGGGCAAACGCGCCAACCAGCCGCTCTCTCTCGTCAACCCCGACGAAGCCCGACAACTCCTTGAGCAGGAACAGCGCACCCCTGCCGACCCAAGCCTCATGCCTGCGGGGCTCGACCTCCCGCTGCCCGAGGGCACCAATGTGGTGCTTATCATCATGGAGTCCATGACCATGGAGAAAACCGCCCTTGCCACCACCCAGACCGCCTCACTCACCCCCTGTCTCGACAGCCTCATGTCCCAGTCGCTTGTCTTCACCCGTGCCTATTCCTCCGGCATCCACACCTACAACGGCATCTATTCCACCCTCTATTCGCGCCCCTGCATCCCCTCGCGCCATACCATGAAACAAGCCGTCATCCCTATAGTCCACGGACTTCCCCAAGTCCTCCACGACGCCGGCTACCGCACAGCCTATTTCATGACACACGACGAGGACTTCGACAACATGCGCGGATTCCTCTTCGGCAACGGCTTCGACAGCGTCATCGGGCAGCACAGCTACTCCCCTGCCGAGGTTATCGGCACCTGGGGTGTGCCCGACCACGTCATGTTCGACTATGCCCTGCGCCACTGCAACCAGGCCGCCACCCAAGGCCCATTCCTCACCGTCATCATGACCTGCAGCGACCACGCCCCCTACGCCATTCCCCAAGGCACGTCGTTCAAAGCCCGCAGCCGCGACATGAACAAACAAGTGGTAGAGTATGCCGACTGGTCGCTGGGACGTTTCCTGCGCATGGCCCGCCTCCAGCCCTGGTATGCCAACACCCTCTTCGTACTCATTGCCGACCACGGCGGCGTTTGGGGCACCAACCGCTACGACATGCCCCTCTCCTACCACCACGTTCCCATGATATTCCATTACCCCGCACGGCTCCGTCCGCAGCATCTTGACCGTCTCGCCATGCAGGCAGACCTCGCGCCTACCCTGCTGGGCATGCTCCCTGTCGAGTGGAACAACACCACCTTCGGTCTCAACCTTCTCACCCAGCCGCGCCGCTATGCCTACTTCTGCAACGACGACAAGATAGGCGTCATTGACCCCGACTACTTTTATATCTACCGCGTAGCCGAAGGCATAGAAAGTCTTCACAGCCTCGCCGACACCTCTGCCGCCGACCTTCTGGCCACCCACCAAGCCGACTACCGCCACCGCGCCGACAGCATGAAACGCTACGGCCTAGGCCTGACCCAAGCCTCCGAATCAAATTGAAAATTGAAAATTGAAAGTTGAAAGTTGAAAATTGCTGGCACGGTCAAACCACTCAAACATTAACACAATCAAGCATTCAAGCAATAATTCACACAATAACACGTTAACACATTCAATAATTCGTTAGTCAAGGATTCACACATTCACACAATAACACGTTAACACATTCAATCAACATGCACCTCTTCCTGTCCGACACCACCCAAGGCCCCTATGCCACGCTCCCTCCGGAGGAGTCGAAACACTGCGTCCGAGTCCTCCGCATGCAACTGGGCGACGAGCTCTACGTCACCAGCGGCGACGGCACCATGTGCCGCGCCCGTGTCGCCAACCCCGACCCCTCGGCCTGCGAAGTCGAGATAGTGGAACGCATTACCGACTACGACCACCGACCCTTCCACCTCCACATTGCCATCGCGCCGCCCAAGAACAACGCCCGCACAGAATGGTTCGTCGAGAAAGCCGTGGAGATAGGCATCGACCGCATCACACCCATCATCTGCGAACACTCCGAGCGCGGAGTCCTCAAGACCGACCGTCTGGAGCGCATAGCCCTCAGCGCCATGAAGCAGTCGCTCAAAGCCCGCCGACCCCTCATCGACCCGCCCGTCAACCTCCCCGATTTTCTGCAAAATCTCAATTCTCAATTCTCAATTCTCAATTCTCAAAAATTCGTCTGCTACTGCACGGGCGATGAGCGCCACACCCTCGGCCAGCTCTACACCCCCGGCACCGACGCCCTCGTCCTCATCGGCCCCGAAGGGGATTTCAGCCCCCACGAGATAGCCGAAGTCCTCGCCCAGGGTTTCCAGCCCGTCACACTCGGCACCGCACGCCTGCGCACCGAAACCGCCGCCCTCTACGCCGTCACCGCTCTCAACTTTATGAATGGAGAATGGAGAATTGAGAATTGAGAATTGGCTACCGCACCACAAAACTCAAAACAATTATCAATCATACAATCGAGCAATCGACAATAACATCCATGAAAAAAATACTACTGATATTCCTGATTCTCAATTCTCAATTCTCAATTCTCAATTCCCTCTCCGCACAAACGCAGATAGCCCTGCTCAAATACGGCGGAGGAGGCGACTGGTACGCCAACCCCACCTCACTCACCAACCTCATTGCCTACTGCAACGCCGACGCACAGATGAACCTCGCCGCCGACTACGCCGTGGTTGATGTGGGCAGCAGCGAGATATTCAACTACCCCTTCCTCCACATGACCGGCCACGGCAACGTGGTCTTCAACTCCCAGGAGGCGCAGAACCTCCGCAACTACCTCATCGGAGGCGGCTTCCTCCATATCGACGACAACTACGGCCTCAAAGACTTCATCGTCCCGCAGATGAAACAGGTGTTTCCCGAACTCGACTTTGTCGAACTGCCCTTCTCCCACCCCATCTACCACCAGAAATACCATTTCCCCAACGGCCTGCCCAAAATCCACGAGCACGACAACCTGCCCCCGCGCGGCTACGGCCTCATTTGGCAGGGGCGGCTGGTATGCTTCTTCAGCTGGGAGTGCGACCTTGGCGACGGCTGGGAAGACCCCGACGTGCACAACGACAGCCAGCCCACCCGCCAGAAAGCCTTCCAAATGGGCGAGAACATCCTGCAATACGTCTTCACCCACTAACCTTTTTGAATGCTTGATTGCCTGATTGTGTGAATGCTTGAGTAATTCTAATTGCGTTAATGTGTTAATTCGTAAATTCGTTAATCTTTTGATGCGCCAAGGACTAACACAATAACACAATAACACAATAACACATTCAATCAAGCATCCTCATTTATTCGCTCGTTATTCGATCGTTTTCCCTTTCTTTTCCGTTTCAGAAAGGGAAAAATGAGGGAAACATATCGAAAAACGATAGGATAAAGAACGACGCAACATTGAGCCCTGAAAGTTGAGAGTTGAAAGTTGAGAGTTGAGAGTTGAAAGTTTAGGGTTGAGAATTATCCGGGTGCGGCAGCAATTTTCATTTTTCAATTCGCAATCTGTCCTGTGGCTACGACGAGGTGGGCGTCGTTGTCGTAGATGGTGGCGTATTGGCCGGGGGCGATGCCCTGGATGCGCACATCGGAGAGGATGGAAACGCCTTGCTCTGTGCGAATGAGATGTCCTTGCGCGAAGTCGGGGGTATGGCGTATCTTGAATTTCACATCTACGGGGGTGCCTGCTTCGAGTTGCTCACTCCATAGGTCGCAGCTGAGGTAGTGGAAGTCGAGCAGGTCAACGCGATTGCCATACTGCGCATCGGGGTCGTAGCCTTGCGACACATAGAGTACATTCTCGTTGATGTCCTTCTTCACCACAAACCAGGGACCGCCGCTGAGCAGGAGACCTTTGCGCTGTCCGATGGTGTGGAACCAGTAGCCGCGGTGGGTGCCGAGGATGCGGCCGGTTTCGAGCTCTACAATCTTCCCCTCACGCTCACCGAGATAACGGCGCAGGAAGTCATTATAGTTTATCTTGCCGAGAAAACAGATGCCCTGCGAGTCCTTGCGGTCAGCGGAAGGAAGATGGGCAGCATGGGCAATGTCGCGCACCTCGCTTTTCATCATGCCGCCAATGGGGAACATCAGTTTGCTGATTTGAGCGTAGGAGAGCTGCGAGAGGAAGTCGGTCTGGTCTTTTATGGGGTCCTTGGCCGTGGCCAGGAAGGGCGTGCCATCCACCTGGGCAATGGTGGCGTAGTGGCCTGTGGCAGTGCGGTCGTAGTCTTTACCGCAACGCTGCTCGAAAGCACCGAACTTGATGAGCTTGTTGCACATCACATCGGGGTTGGGCGTGAGTCCCTTGCGAACCGACTCGATGGTGTAGCTAACCACGTTGTCCCAATACTCCTTGTGGAGGTTCACCTCTTGAAAACGACAGCCGTATTTACGGGCAATGAAAGTGGTGATTTCGATATCCTCCTCGGCGGGGCAGTCGATATAGCCCTCTTCATCCTCCATGCCGATACGGATATAGAAAATGTCGGGTGTGATACCTTGCTCCTTGAGCAGGTGCACCACCACGGAGCTATCTACTCCTCCTGATACCAATGCTGCAACGTTCATATTTGTTCGATTGTTTGATTGCTTGAGTTATTGCTTGATTGTTTTATTGCTTGATTGTTTGAGGGTTTTAGGGTTTGAAGGTTAAAGGGTTTAAGGGTTTGAAAGTTTGATACACTAAAACCTTAAAACCTTTCTCCCATAAAACCTTAAAGCATTTACTTGGCGGGCTTCAGCACGATGAGCGCCACGCTGGCCAGTATGAAGGCTATGCCGATGGCAAGGGTGAGAGTAAAACTCTCGCCGAAGACAAAGATGCCGATGAGGACGGCGGTGAGCGGTTCGAGTGCACCCAGAATGGCGGTGGTGGTGGAGCCGGCATACTTGGCTGCATAGACCAGCAGCACCAGTGCCATGATGGCCGGGACGATGGCCAACCAGCCTACGTAGAACCAGCTGACAGCGTTGGGAGGAAGCATGACACCCTCGCCGGAAATCAGGGCATAGGCCAGCATACCCAAGGCACAGTAGAGCAGCACATAGAAGTTGATTTTAAACGACGACATATGCAGCCTTCCGCGTGCCGCCACAATGATATACACTGCATAGGAAAGAGCAGAAAGCAACACCAGCAACACACCCTTGAACGGCAGGGTTGCCGTGCCGTCACCGGCATAGAGGAGTGCCACCCCGATAAACGAGAGAATGATGGATAAAAGGGTGAGCCAGGTGATGCGCTCGTGGAAGAAGACAGCCATGATGACCGCCGTCATGACGGGGTAGGTGAAGAGGATGGTGGAGGCCACTCCGGCATCCATCAGGTGAAAACTGAGGTATAGGGTGAGCGACGAGACGATGAAGAGAAGGCCGAGGGCAGTGAGTGTGCCGAACTCCTTCGGCGTGATGCGCAATGTTTCGCGGCGGCTGCCCTTGAGTAATGTGGAGCGCACCAGCATCACCATGGCAATAATCACCCATGCCAAGCCGAAACGGTAGAAAAGCACACTGCCTGTGGGCATGCCGTTGGCGTATAGCATGAGTGCACCGAGGGGGTTGGTTCCGTATGCCACGGCGGCCAGTATGCCGCAGAGCATGCCGAAAAAAGAGGCAGACTTTTTAATGCCTACCCCTTTTTTGTTGTTACTATTGCCTGTATTATGCGACATAACCCTTGAGTTATTGCTTGAATGCTTGATTGTGTAAATGCTTGAATTATTGCTTGAATGCTTGAATGTGTTAATGTTTAAGTGATAAAATACTCAAACAATCAAACAATCAGACAATCAAGCAATCAATAATTACTCAGACAATCAAGCAATCAGACAATCAAGCAATCATCAACATATCAATCGGGAAGCTGGAACAATGAAGTATTCGGACGGACAGAACCGTCGGGTGCGATGACAGAATCCGAGGCCTCGGTCTGGTTGGAATGGAGTCCTAAGTCTATCTCCTCTCCAGTCAATTCGGCGATTGACATGGACTCAACTTTCTGAGCACCATTGATGTCGTTGCGAAGCAGGTTGTTGATAGCCTTGATGCGCTCGGCGCGGTCCATTGCCATCATGTCGAGCTTCCCCGTCTGAGACTGACGGGTGGGGGCAGCTGCGGGTTCGCGGTGCCACACGTCGGGACGCTGCTGCACGACGGGTTCGGCCGGCTTGGTTGCTGGAGCGGCAACTTCAGTCTGGCTGGACTCGCGGCTCACAAGGTGGATGCCGTCATCGGTTGGTTCCTGAGGACGGGTTGGGGTTTCCGTCTTCACCTCGTCGTCGTATAGGTTGTAGACATTCCTGCGCGGCGTGTCGGCGGGCTTGGACTGAGCGACAGGCATGCCCGGCTCAACGGGTGTGTCGACCGTCTGTATGGCAGGAGGCACATAGTCGCCCGAAATATTTTTTACACGGTCAACCACGTTGCCCGGTCCTGGAGCAGGAGCACCGGGAGCGGGATGCACAATCGTGGGCTCGGTGATATTGTTCAGAGGAACCTGCTTGGGCTCTTCGGGGGTTTCCTTCAGCTCATAACGCTTGGGGTCGGTGGGCTCGCTCTGTTCAAAGCCTGTGGCGATAAGGGTGATTTTCACCTTCTCGCCCAGCGACTCGTCGAAACCGGTACCCCAAATGACATTGGTGTCGGTGCTGCCCGTCTTGGCAGAGATATAGTCGGCCACTTCGCCCATCTCGTCCATGGTGATCTCGTGGTCCTTGCCATAAGAGAAATAGAGCAGCACATTCTTGGCTCCGGAGATATCGTTGTCGTTCAGGAGTACGGAAGTGGTGGCTTCCTCCACGGCCTGGCGGGCGCGGTTGTCGCCTTCGCCCTCGCCGATACCCATAAGGGCTGTACCGCTGTTCTCCATAACCGTATATACATCGCGGAAATCGATGTTCACATACGCGTTGAGAGTGATGATTTCGGCAATGCCTTTCACGGCAGTAAGCAGCACATCGTTGGCCATAGAGAAGGCATCGGACATGACGAGGTTGCCATAGGAGCGGAGCTTCTCGTTGTTGATGACCAGGATAGAGTCGACATACTTGCGCAACTCCTCCACACCGTCCATAGCCTGCTGCAGACGGCGGTTGCCCTCGAAGACAAACGGAGTGGTGACAACAGCGACCACAAGAATCTGTGCAGGGTCGTCGTCATCCTCGGCTTCGAGCTTGATTTCCTTGGCCAAGCGTGCAATGACCGGCGCAGCACCCGTGCCGGTGCCGCCGCCCATGCCGGCGGTGATAAAAATCATCTTGGTGTTATGCTCGAAGAGTTCTTTGATTTCGTCCGCCTTCTCCTCGGCGGCTTTGCGGGCCTTGGCAGGACGTCCACCGACACCCAGACCCTCGTGGCCGAGAACCAACTTGTTGGGCACAGGGCTGCCGTTGAGAGCCTTCATGTCGGTATTGCTGACGATAAAGTCAACACCCGAGATTCCTTTGCGGAACATGTGGTTGACAGCGTTGTTGCCACCACCGCCTACACCAATGACTTTGATGTACGACGACTGGTTGAGAGGCGAGTCAAAAGCGATAAGTTGTGATTCGGGCATGATTACTAATATTTATAAATTATTATTATCTATATTGTTACGTTAATATGACGAGATAATTTGAATTTGTAAAGATACGACTTTATTCCCACATATAAGTAGTTGTGCCAAACGGTTTATCAACACTTTATGAACAGGTTACCCGTCAATGTCGTCTTCAGTGAAGTTGCGGGCCAGCCAGTCGGCGATGGACTTGCCGAAACTAGCGCCATCCCGATTGAGGAGTTTCTTCTTGGGTTTCCTCTCCTTGGACTTCTTGGTTTCGGTATCGGTCTCAACCTCTTCCTGCTGGACAGTCACTTCCTCAGCGATGGGTTCGGGTTCTGCATCGGCCACAGACTGTGCCTTTTTTTCTTCCTCCAAAATGCCGTAGATAACCAGACCCACACCAGTGGCATACATGGGATTGCTGAGGTTTTCGTATGGGAAGTTGTCGTCCTTGTCGAGGTTTTCGGTGGAGACTCCCACACGCGAGTCAATGCCTGTAATGAGTTCGGAGAATTCTTTGATATGGGTGAGATTTGCACCACCACCGGTCAGCACGACGCCCGCGATAAGCTGACGCTCGAAGCCCGACTTCTGGATTTCGTAGAGCACCTGTTCCAGCAGCTGGCGCATGCGTGCATTGATGATGACGGCGAGGGTCTTGACACTGATTTCGCGCGGAGCCTGGTTGCGGATGCCGGGGATGGCAATGATGTCATCCTGACTGACACTCGTGGGCAGGCATGAGCCGAACTTGATCTTCAGGCTCTCGGCCTGATGTTTCAGAATCATGCAATTGTTGTGGATGTCGTTGGTGATGACATTTCCTGCGAGAGGAAGCACCGAGGTATGGCGGATGATACCTTCGTGGAAGATGGCAATATCGGTGGTGCCGCCGCCGATGTCCACCAATGCCACACCGGCCGCTTTGTCACCGTCGTCAAGCACAGCATAGGAAGAGGCGATGGGTTCAAGCACAACGCCTTTAATGCGCAGACCCGCCTCGGCCACAGCGTCACGGATATTACGCACGTTATTGGTGTTGCCCGTGACGATATGGAAATTGGCCATCAGACACTTGCCCGCAACGCCCACAGGGTCGATGTCGTTTTCAAGCTTGTCGTTGTCGACAATATAGTTCTGTGGAAAGACATGGATGATTTCCTCGCCAGGGTCGAGCATTATGCGGTTCTGCTCTTCGATAAGACGGTCCACATCGGCCTTTTCGATGAGTCGCTGGTCTTCGGCAATCATCACGCTGCCCTGATTCGGGCGGCTTTTGATGTGCTGACCGGCAATGCCCACATAAACCTCTTCCACGTCGTAATTGGCCATTTCGGAGGCGTCGCTTACCGCACGACGGATGGAATTGGCTGTGTCGTAGATGTTGCGCACTATGCCGTGTTCCACACCCACGGACTCCGTTTTGCCGAATCCTTTAATCTGGATTTTGCCGTTTTCGGCGCGCAGACCGATGAAACAGGCGATTTTTGTTGTTCCGATGTCAAGACCTACAATGTATTTACTACTCATGGCATTTATTTTTTATTGTTTATATTTTCAGTGAATGATATTTTGAATGTGTGAATGTGTTTTGTTGATATGTTGATATGTTGATATGATGCGAGCCGTATAAACTCATTTATGAATTAACGAATTTATTATTTCTTTTCGTGCACACCACCTGGCCGTGGTATTTGACACTTATCTGGCTGTATGTCTCCCATCCCACTTTCGGCAGTCCTTGCTTGTAGAGGACAAGCAAGTTGCGGAATTTCTCGTCAAGGTTCTGGTCGGAGCCCATCTGCACCACATGGTTTCCCAGTTTAGGGGTTAGGAAAAGGTCGCCTTTGCCGTCACGGTATATCTGGTCGAACAGCGGTGAGAGGTCGGGGTGCCGGTCGAGATAGCTGGCCAAATTCCACACCTGCTCCAATCCTTTGCCTTTTTCCGGGATGTTTCCACTGGCCACCAACACGTCACACTCCGACACCTGGCTGAGCGGCACTCGCTTCGCCTGGTCGTCAAGATAGTACTCGCTGCCTTGGCTGCACACACGGACTATGGGACGGCGCTGCACGGCATGCACCACCACATCGCCACCGATAGAGGTTCCTGCCACGCAATCGTACAGCCAGGGCGAGGAGGCCGCCGCCTGTGCCACCGTCTTCAGGTCAACATCGCGGAGACGGCTGGTCATCATGCCGGGATACTTGTCCTGCACCAGCGATGCCACCTGCTGAGGCGTGACCAGCGTGTCGCCACCGGCATACGCAATTTCTACACGGATATTGCGCACCTGGGAACGGTTACGCCACACATTGGCCGCCACCACCACCGCCAACAGCAGCAGCAAAACGACAATGGGCACTATTTTGATACGGGGTTTCGACATACTACATATTCTCCAATAATTTAGCTTCAAGACGGGGCACCAGGCGGTCTATGTCGCCGGCACCCATGGTCACCACCACATCGGGACACAGCGCGGGCACCAGTTCGAGAGCCTGGTCGGGCGTACAGAGATACTTTGACATGCTGTCTATCTTCCGCAGCACCATAGACGAGGTGACACCCAGTATGGGCTTTTCGCGTGCAGGGTAGATTGGGAGCATCACCAGTTCGTCCAAAGTGGAAAGCACTTCGGCAAACTGGTCGGCGAAGTCACGGGTGCGCGAGTAGAGATGAGGCTGGAAGACACCCACCACACGTTTGCCCGGATACAGGTAGCGGATACTTTCGAGGCAAGCAGCAATCTCCTGAGGGTGATGGGCATAGTCGTCTATCATCACCAGATTGCCGGTTTTGATACGGTAGTCGAAACGCCGCTGCACACCGGTGTAAGTCTTCAAACCGTTGCGCAACTGGTATTCGTTTACTCCCAAAGTCATGCAAACCGCTGCAGCAGCAACGGCATTCTCCACATTGTAGAGACTTGCATTGGGCAGCTCCATGTCGTACAGAACACCTTTGGGGGTGCGGAGGTCGAAGAAGATATTGCCATTATAATTGCGCACATTCCACGGATAGTAATCGGCTTCGATGCCACGGGCGGTGTAGCTCACCATGTGTGCGGACACGCCCTCTATTTCATGGCCGTGGTGATGTTCGTCATGTTCCCCTTCGCCGGAGTGGTCGTCGCTGTGAAGGGTCAGCCCCTCTTTCAGGACAAGTGTGCCGTCGGCGTCAATCTGCGATGCAAACTGACGAAACGCCTCCAGCATATTGTCGCGGTTTCCGTAGACATCCAAGTGGTCGGCATCAGTGGCGGTGATCACCGCACAATAGGGATAGAGCTGCAGGAAAGAACGGTCGAACTCGTCAGCCTCCACCACCACATAGTCACTCTTGCTGTTGACCAAGACATTGGAGTTGATATTCTTTGCCACACCACCAAGAAAAGCGCTGCAACCCATTTCGGTGTGGTTGAGGATATGGGCCACCATGCTTGATGTGGAGGTCTTGCCATGGGTGCCGGCAACTGCCACACACTTCTTGCCGCGGGTAAGCTCACCCAGCACCTGAGAGCGTTTCTTTATGGGGAATCCTTTCTGGAGCACATGCTGGTATTCGGCAGTCTCGACAGGTACAGCGGGAGTATAGACCACCAGGTCTGTGTCGTCGGGGACAAGGGATGGGTTGTCGTCGTAGTGGACAGCAATGCCTTCAGCCACCAACTGCTTGGTGATAGGCGACTCGGTGCGGTCGTAGCCGCTGACACGGTCGCCGCGCTGGTGGAAGAACCGGGCGATGGCGCTCATTCCTATGCCTCCTATGCCGAGAAAGTAGTAGTTCATTTCTTCAATCTTCTTGTGGTTAGTGAATAGTGTATTGACAAGTCTTATTTTTTGTTCAGCAATCTGTCTATCTGGTCGACAATCCGGTCGGCAGCATGCGGAACAGCAAGGGCCTTGATGGCCTGCCCCATGCGCTGGCAGCGCTCGCCATCACGCAGCAGCTCGAGAGCCAATGGCAAGCCTTTCGTGCCGCAATCGCTGTCGGTCACCACTACCGCAGCCCCTTTCGAGGCCAAGGCCATGGCATTTTTTGTCTGGTGGTCTTCCGCCACATTCGGAGAAGGAATCAGTATGACGGGCTTGCCCACAAAGCAGAGCTCGGAGATGGCAATGGCACCGGCACGGGATATCACCATATCGGCTGCAGCATAAGCCAAATCCATCCGGGCAATGAACTGGTTAACCTTAACCCACTGCTCAACGCCAGCCGCGCTAACGGCCTGAACCGCCTCGTTGTACATCCACCGGCCGGTCTGCCATATAAGCTGGATGTCATTGTCTTTAAAGAAAGCAAGGTTGTCGAGTATCATCCTGTTGATGCTACGGGCGCCCAGGCTACCGCCCACCGAAAGCATGACGGGCTTGGCATCGTCTACACCAAAATGGGCACACCCTTCGGAATGTGAAGCCGAGAGGTTTTCTATATCGGCCCGTACAGGATTGCCCGTGTACACAATCTTGTCTGCCGGGAAAAAACGCTGCATGCCATCGTATGCCACACAGATTGCCGCGGCCGTTTTGGCAAGGGTCTTGTTTGTGAGACCGGCGTAGGAATTCTGCTCCTGCAAAAGGGTGATATATCCCATACGGGAAGCCATCTTGAGCGTGGGTTCGCTGGCAAACCCTCCCACTCCGACTACAATGTCGGGGTTGAAATCACGGATTATGCCACGCACCTTGCAACGGCTACGGATAACCTTGTAGGGCAACTGCAGGTTCTTGAAAATGTTCTCAACGGTCAGCTGCCGCTGCAGGCCGGCAATAGGAAGGCCCTTTATCTCGTAGCCCGCTGCGGGGACCTTCTCCATTTCCATGCGTCCTTCAGCACCCACAAAGAGTATTTCGGCGCCGGGGTGACGCTGCTTGACGGCATTTGCAATTGCCAAAGCGGGGAAAATATGCCCCCCGCTACCTCCTCCGCTAATTATTACTTTCATCTTGCAGTGTGTTTTTATCGTTATTAGCTTCAGACTGCATCTCGGCCTGTTTAGCCAAGCGCAGCTGTTTCTTGTTTTCATAAGCCACAGACTGGATGACCCCTATACCGGATCCGAGGAACAGGTAGGCCGAACCGCCATAGCTGATAAAGGGCAGTGTTTGTCCCGTGACGGGAAGCACACCCACGGCGACAGCCATATTGATGATGGCTTGAAGGAATATCAAAGTGCCGATACCGGCCACGCAAAGGCTGCCAAAGAGTTTTTTCGATGCTGTGGCAATGCGGATGCAGCGGAAATAGAACCAGGCATAAAGGGCAAAGATGAGCAGGGCAGCAAAGGTTCCCGCTTCTTCGATGATGATGGAGAAGATAAAGTCGTTGTGTGCCTGGGTCATCAGCCTGCCGTGTATCGTGGTGCCTATGCCGTTGCCAAAGAATCCTCCTCGTGCCACAGCCATGCGGGCCATGTTCTCCTGCGTGAGTTCATCTGGATTGGGGTTTATCCAGGAATGGATACGGTGGGACCACGTCGGGATACGTCCGACACTCATTTTGTCGCCGAGGAAATAGAGGAAAAGGAATACCCCGACGGCGCCAATCAAAACTATTCCCAGTCCTTTCCACCACATCTTGCGGTTGACACCGCCAAAGTAAAGGATAAGATATCCTGTGACTAAAACCAGAATACCGGTGGAGAGGTTCTCCGGCACAATCAGCGCGCAGGTGACAAATATGGGAATAAGCAGAATGTAGAATGTACGAGGGTCTTCAAGTTGGTCGCGGTTGACGGTTACTGTCCGGGCAAGATAGATAACCATGGAGATCTTTGCAAGCTCAGAAGGCTCAAAGCGTCCTACGTGGGGGATGACAAGCCAGCGGCCGGTGTGCATCACCATGACGATAAGCATCATGACAAGCGAGGCATAGAACGCCCACCGGAAGATCTTTGCGAAGTATATGTATTTGATGTGGGATATGCCGATAACAGCGATATAGGTGAGCAGAACAAAGGACAGGTGTTTGAAGAATATCTTCATGGGTGTTGAATGAAGGTCGGTGATGGCGGACAGCCCTATAGTGCTGTATACAGCCACGAGCGAAATACCGCTGAGGAGGAAGAAGATAACCCACAGCGCTTTGTCGCCTGACAATATGTTCAACTTACGCTTCATGTCAACTTTGTTTTTTTATTGAAGTTATCGGGTTTCTGGATTATACTGATGATTAAAGTTCATTGACCTGATGGCAGTATTCGCGGCCCAGTTCCTGCACAGAGGTGCCTGGGTGCGTGGCGGGAGAGAGAAGCACTTTGGCCTGGTCGATTCCGCAATAGCAGGAGGTCTGCACAGCGGCTGCAAGAGAACCCGCATCGATTATTTCGGGCACTACGCCGCTAAAGGCGCGGTGTAGGTTGCTGTTGTCCCTACCGACGCAAATGAGCATGCGCACCTTGCGCAGCGC
Organism: uncultured Bacteroidota bacterium; assembly: GCA_902790215.1. Taxonomy (GTDB): domain Bacteria; phylum Bacteroidota; class Bacteroidia; order Bacteroidales; family P3; genus Colimorpha. Next base: position 130,307 of record CADAQX010000009.1, read on the forward strand.
GAGGGGACGCAGGCGAGTGTAATCGGTCTGGTTGTCGTCGCCCAGTGCTATCCATACAACCCCGCCGTCCAGTTTCTCCAGCGTGTACCAGGTGGCGTTGACGCTGACCGAGGCGGCATCGTTGATGTATTCCTTGCCATGTATGTGTGCCACATGCTCCATGCGGCAGGCAGTTTCCTCAATGCGGGAGAAGCAGCTGCGCATTGCGTTGTCGCGCATCTGACGCAGACGGGAGGTTTCGACGGCGGCAAGTCCGCCGTATATGCGGGTGCGACCCTGTTTTGCCAATAGTTCTATGCTCATGATGTATTTGAATTATTGCTTGAATGCTTGATTGTGTTTTGTTGATATGTTGATACGTTGATATGTTGATATGTTGATACGTTGATATGTTGATATGATGCGAGCCGTATAAACTTATAAACTTATCAACGGACAACGTATTCTTTATCTGAGTTTGAGTGTCACGATGCTGACAATGGCGAGGAGTATGCCGATGATGACGAAACGCTGTACAATCTTGGGTTCGGATATGCCTTTTTTCTGGTAGTGGTGGTGTATGGGAGTCATGAGGAAAGGCCTTTTGTCTATAGGGACCATCTCGCCTGCCGGCAGTTTATGCTTGCGCCGATAGCTTTTGCATCCCCACGTCTGCAGAATGACTGAGAAGTCTTCGACCAGATAGATTCCACAGAGTATGGGGAGCAGCAGCTCCTTGCGGATAAGGAGTGCAAACACTGCAATGATGCCGCCGATGGCCAGGGAACCGGTATCGCCCATGAAGATTTCTGCGGGATAGGTGTTGAACCACAGGAAACCCAGCGTGGCACCGACGAAAGCGGTGATGAAGATGGTGAGCTCGCCGATGTGGGGGAGATAGACAATGTTGAGGTAGTTGGACATGATGATATTGCCCGAAAGCCATGCCAGGATGGCCAGCGCACCGCCGATGATGGAGGCCGTGCCGGTGGCAAGTCCGTCGATACCGTCGGTGAGGTTGGAGGCGTTGGACACCGCCGTCACAACGAAGATGGCCACGAGGACATATACCACCCATACCCAGTCAACTGTCCAGTCGCCCATCCAGCTGATGAGCCAGGCATAGTCGAACTCATTGCCTTTGACAAAGGGAATGGTGGTCTTGGTGGAGGCAATAGAGGGGTGGAAAGAGAGCAGCAGACCCACACCCAGTCCCAGCATTACCTGGCCAAAGACTTTGAATCGTCCGGGCATACCGGCTTTGTCTTTCTTGAACACCTTGATGTAGTCGTCGATGAACCCTATCAGTCCCAGCCAGACGGTGGTGACGAGCATGGTCAGGACATACACATTGTCCAACTGTGCGAACAGGAGTGTGGGGATAATGATGGCGGCCAAGATGAGCAGACCGCCCATGGTGGGTGTGCCCTCCTTCTCTTTCTGGCCTTCAAGGCCGAGGTTGCGCACCGACTCGCCTATCGACTTGCGGCGGATGAGCCGTATGAAAGGTTTGCCGCAAAACAGCATGATGAGCAACGAGAGTATTGCCGCCATGGAGGCGCGGAAGGAGATGTACTGGAACACTCCTGCCCCGGGAAGGTCAAATGCCCTGTCTAACCAATCAAATAAATAATATAACATCTGTTTAATCCTTTATCAATATATTTTCAAGTTCTTCTTTGTCGTCGAAATGGTGTTTGACACCCTGTATGTCCTGATACTTCTCATGGCCTTTGCCTGCCACAAGGATGATGTCGCCTTCGTGTGCCATGAGGACCGCTGTGCGGATGGCCTGGCGACGGTCGGGGATGCGCACCGCACGGCTTTTGTCCTCGAGGGTAAGACCCGCCTCCATATCGTCAAGGATGCGTCCCGGGTCTTCCGTGCGGGGGTTGTCGGAGGTGAGGATGAGGCGGTCGCTGAGGTCGGCGGCAATCCGGGCCATTTCGGGTCGCTTGGTGGTGTCGCGGTCGCCGCCGCACCCCACAACAGTGATGAGGGTCTGTCCCTGCCGACGCATGCCGTTGATGGCGGAAAGGACGTTTTGCAGTGCATCGGGGGTGTGGGCATAGTCGACTATTGCCGTAATCCCTTTCCCCGAGACATACTGGAACCGTCCCTCGGCGGCCTCGAGTGTGCTGAGCAGCCGCAGTGCATCGCCGTGAGGCATTCCGCACAGCACAGCGGCGGCATAGATGGCGGTGAGGTTGTAGGCATTGAAGCGCCCCACAAGCCGGGTGGACACAGGGCAGCCGTTGATTTCCAACAGCGTTCCCTGGAATGACTCTTCCATCACACGGCAGCGATAGTCTGCCATGCGCTGCAGGCTGTAGGTGTGGACGTGCGCCCGAGTGTTCTGCACCATGACATTGCCGTTGCGGTCGTCGATGTTTGTCAGGGCAAAGGCTGTGGCGGGCAGCTGGTCGAAGAAGGCCTTCTTGGCAGCGATGTAGGCGGCCATGGTCTTATGGTAGTCGAGGTGGTCGTGGGTGATGTTGGAGAAGATGCCACCGGCAAAAGTCAGCCCGGCAATGCGGTTCTGCACGATGGAATGGCTGCTGACTTCGATGAAGGCATACTGGCATCCCGCCTGCACCATGCGGCTGAGCAGGCTGTTCAGCTCAAGGGCGTCGGGGGTAGTATGGGTGGAGGGGATGGCTTCGTCATCCACTTTGTTGACGATAGTGGAGAGAAGACCTGCATGGCAACCATATTCACGAAAAAGACGGTGGAGAAGGGTGACGGTGGTGGTTTTGCCGTTGGTGCCGGTGACACCGACAAGCTTCAATTGCCGCGAAGGGTGTCCATAGAAACAATCGGCCATGACACCCAAGGCAATGTCGCTGTCTTCAACCTGCACATAGGCCACGCCGGGAGCAAGGATTTCCGGCATCTGGCAGCACACCACGGCGGCGGCGCCTTTCTCAACAGCGGTGTCAATATATTGGTGTCCGTCGACATGCGTTCCCTTCTGTGCCACAAAGCAACTGCCCGGCTCGACTTTGCGCGAGTCAAAGCAGATGCTGCAGATGTCGGGGTCGCCACCCACATGTTTCTTTATCAGCGGAGTCTCACCGCCAAGGAGTGTTATCAGTTTCATGGTTTCAATTCTAATGTTACGGTTGCACCCCGTCGGACAGGTGTGCGGGGTTTCGGTGACTGAGATACTACTTTGCCCTGTCCCGAGAAGCGGGTCTTGAGTCCGACTTTGTGCAGCAGCCGCATGGCGTCGCGCACTGTCATGCCGTGGCAGTCGGGAACCACACCCGAAGGCACTTGATAATTCATATAGCCTCCGACAGTGGCGTCATACACAGCCCACGGGGTGGCCTGGGTGCTGTCGGCCATGGCAAAAGGCATGCCTAAAAGGCGGTGGATGGTTTCGAGCTGGGTGCGGGGTGACTTGGTCGCAACAGGTCGCTCGACACGGATGGAATCGGACAGGCGTATGCTGCCCAGTTCCTTGTCAAAGGCCACCACACAGTCGGCTATCTTGCGGAAAACAGGCGCTGCGGCATACCTTCCGGCAATGCTGGTGCGCTCTACTAGGACAAGGCAGGTATAGCGGGGATTATCGGCAGGGAAAAAGCCGACAAAGGAGGAGTTCTTGATACTCTTGTCGGTGATGCCCTGGGTAGTGCCTGTTTTGCCGGCGATGCCATATACGGTGTTCCGGATATTGTTGCCCGTACCGTGTTCCACCACACCCACCAGCATCGAACGCATCTGTGCGGCCACCTCCTCGCTGCACACATGCTCATTGAGTACAACAGGTTTCACCGGTCGGGAACGTCTGCCCTCGATGATTTCGCGGCAGAAAAGGGGTTTCACCATTCGGCCCCCATTGGCAAGGGCATTATAGAAGGTGATGAGCTGCAGAGGGGTCACCGTGGCCGAGTAGCCATAACTGAGGTTGAGGAAGTCTCGGTCGGAGTTGAGTTTTCCCGTTCTGGTATTGGGCTCCAGCACCTCAATGTCGGGATGCATCCGGCCAAAGGGGAAGATGGACTCGATGCCCTTCTTCAAATCCTCCCTGCGGTTGCGGTAGTATTCCCATGCCAGTTCACACATGCCCACATTGGACGACTTCGCCAGCACACCCGGCAGACTGGCAGTGTCGGTGGCATAGCCGTGCCCGTCGTTAATCTCACCGCTGGTGGCGCTGAAGCGTTTCACACCGCCTGCACGCACCCGTTTGGAGGTGTCAAGGGCAATCTGCTTGTCGCTGAGCATCGATGTCATCACCACTGTCTTGAAAGTGGAACCGGGCTCATAGCTGTCGCTGCATGCCACATTGCTCCAAAGGTTTTCTTTCAGCTGGCCGTTGGTGTCGCGGGTGAGGCTGCTGCAGGCCAGCACATAGCCCGTCTCAACCTCCATCAAGATGGCACATCCCGCCTGGCCGCCGTACTGGTTCATGGAATTACGCAAGGCACTCTCTGCAATGTCCTGATAGCGGGTATCGATAGTGGCCACAATGCTCTTGCCGTCCTCACGGTGCTGCACAAGGGTGGAATCCTCGTCGGGCACATCGCCGTCCTCCATGGGCAGCCAGATGCCACGGGTGAGGCGGCGGCAGATGTACTTGCCGTCTTTGCCGCGAAGCACACTGTCGTAGTAGCCTTCCAGGCCCGTATAGCCTTCCTTCTGGGGGGTTTTGTAATGCAGACCGATGGTGTTCTCGCCAAGGTTGCCGTAGATATGTGCTCTCACATAGCTCGTCACACTGCCCTCGGCAGTCTTGGTTGCCACGTAGCCGCCCCAGCCGGGCAGCTTGCGGATGGTCTCCCACTGCGAATAAGGCACTCGACGCGCCACATACAAGCAATGGCCCCGCTCTTTTTTGTTCCACTCGTTGATGATGCGGCTGCGGAAATACTGCTCCGACTTGTCGGGGAACTGGGTGTGCAGTATCTTGCAGACTTTGCCCAGATTCGCTTCGAAGGCGGCCTCGCGCTTCAGGTATGCCTTATACTGTACGGGGTTCTTCTCGCCATCCTTTGCCGTCATACGGGGCCAGCGGCCCAGATCCAGACAAAGGTCGCATACCGGCACCGTGGTGGCCAGCACCTTGTCGTCGGAAGAGAAGATGTTGCCGCGGCGGGCAGGTTCTATGCGCTCTATCTCTTCGCGATCCTTGGCTTTCGCCCGCCACATATCGCCGTCCACCACCTGTGTCTTGATGGTGGAGGCAAGCATGGCGCCCCCCACCGCTATCACGAGCAGCAGATAAAGCACCAGCATCTTGGTGAACAGAGCTTTATTATTGTGTTTCTCTTCCATACTTTTCTCTACTTAGTGTTTGCTTCCGTCTCAATCCTCTGCTTTCAGTTCATAGGGAGGTCCTGCCGTGATGCCGATACCCGTACTGTCGAGCATCTCGGCAATCTGCGAAATCTTGATGCTTTCCTGGTATCTCTTCTGCAGCTCGATGCGGGCTTCGCGCAGATAATTGTTTCGCTCTTGTGCCTCGGCCTTGGCCTTGGTCAAATCCTCCACCTTGTAGCGATTATACACCAGGACGATGGCATAGAAGCACAGCAACAGAATCAGCGGTATCTGTTTCACCACGGCACGGCTCTGCAACACCTCACCCCCCAATATACGCGACAGCCAGTTGCGGCGCTTGCGTTCCGGTTCCTGAGAGTCCTTGCGCTCCTCGTCTTGCCGACTCGGCTCCTGTATGTCCTGTTGCTGTTCCTGTTCCATCTTGAAAGTTAATGACTTTATGTTTTTGTTCAACTCAGTTTCTCTGCCACACGCAGCTTCGCACTGCGCGCACGGCTGTTGACCTGCAGCTCCTCCTCACTCGCTGTGACGGCCTTGCGCACCACGGGTTTCAGCGGCACAATCGGGTTGCCGTAGAAGTCCTTGTTCACCTCACCCTCGAAGTTGCCCGCCTTGAAGAAGTTCTTCACCAGCCGGTCTTCCAGCGAGTGGTACGACATCACCACCAGCCTGCCGCCGGACACAAGCACATCCACCGACTGCTGCAGCATCTCTTTCAACGCATCCAGCTCGCCGTTCACCTCTATGCGCAACGCCTGGAACAGCATGGCCAGATACTTGTTCTCCATTCCTCGTGGCAAATGGCGGCTCACCGCATCCCTCAGGTCAAACGTGGTGACTATCTCCTTCTCCATCCGGGCGCGACAGATTGCCTTCGCCATCTGATAGGCGTTTGGCAGTTCGCCATACAGCCGCAGCATGCGTGTCAACTCCTCCTCGCTGGCGCTGTTCACCAAGTCTCGGGCGGTCGTCTCCTGACGGCGGTCCATGCGCAAGTCCAGCTCCCCGTTCAACCGGGTGGAGAAACCGCGCTCCGCCACATCAAACTGGTGCGACGAAACACCCAGGTCAGCCAACACACCGTCCACCGACCGGACTCCGTGCAGCCGCAGGAAACTCTTCATGTGGCGGAAATTCTCATTCAGCAGTGTAAAGCGGGAATCGTCCAGCGCGTTCTCCAACGCATCGGCATCCTGGTCAAAGGCTATCAGCCGTCCCCCCTCGCCCAAATGCGACAGGATGGCACGCGAGTGGCCGCCGCCTCCGAAGGTGGCATCCACATACGTCCCGTCAGGACGGATGTTCAATCCCTCGATGCATTCATTCAGCATCACCGGCAGATGATAGCCCATACAGTTCTCCCAGTCGTTTATCGACTATCGACGCAAAGTCGGTAATCGAGTCGTTCATCTTGTCATAGGCCGAACGTTCCCAGATCTCGATGCACTTACCGGTACTCTGTAGCACTATCTCCTTGGCATCCCCTATCACCGACTTCTGCTCCGGCGGAATCAGCAGGCGGTCGTTGCTGTCCATCTCCACCAGGTTGGCGCGCGTCAGCTGCTGCATTATCTGGTGGTCATGGATGTTGTAGGGTCTCAGCGTCTTCCGAAGCACTTCCACTTCCTCTTGAAAACTGGCATACGTCCACAGCTCCAAATACTCGGAAGTGAATCCGCGACGGATTACAAAACGGCAATCTTCCGTCTCCAACTGCCTCTTTAATGCAATTGGGAACTTGAAGCGACCGTTGGAATCGACCTTACAGTATTCTGTTCCAAGTATTAAAGCCATTTTTACCTATATTGTTTCAAGATGTAAAAGTACAACTAATTTTCCAATTATTGCCAAAAAGTTCCAAAAAAAGTTATTAACTTCCATTTTCAAATAACCCATTATACGGAAAAACAGAAAAAAGGTTTCATTTTTTTTGTTGTTTTCACCGTCCAATGTTGATAACTCCGATTCCAATTCACCGCCATTTGTTGAAAAGTAACTTTCCAATTCACCACCCATTGTTGAAATCCCAACCCCATATATAATTATTGTGAACATACTTTTGGTAACCTCCAATAATTGCCCCTAAAAGGGGCGCATTTATGATAATTATTATTGAACATTTAACACGAATTTCCATGTAATGACCACAAATTCATGACAATTAATGATAATTCATGTTTTTTTTTAAATCATTACCATGAATTCTCATTGCAAAGAATTTTATATTATTATTGGAGGTTGCCTTGTATACCCCAAGTCTCACAATATTCACGCAGAAATCGCAGAAAACGCAGAAATGGCTTTACCTGTCTGTGATTTCTGTGTGAAGCACTATCAACTTGTTTGAATCGTGGTCGCTATGCCACAATATGATTTCCAGCGGCCTGAGACAAAAAGTCCGAAGGACTGAAAGACCACAGACGGGGGTGCAACCCCCGTTCATGTAGTCGACAAGCCAAAGCCCTGAAAGGGCGACAGACAGTCAACGGCACGCATTCTGTCACCCCTTCGGGGTTCTGTTTTATCCATTCCCTTTGCGCAGGGGTTACACCCCTGCCTGTGTTATGTCGTCCCCGTCGGGGACTTTTTGCCCTTGTGGTTATCGGCGGCCTGAAGGGTCAACACACAGCCAGCCCAGAGAGACGCCCTGGGCTTTTGAGACACCCTCAGTACCGGACAACAGACGGCAACAACCCGTCCACATCCCGGCAGGGATACAAAAAAAAGCCGGCCTCTCAAAGAACATCCTTGAGAGGCCGGCAGTATTAAACTATTCCGAATACAGAATAGATTAGTATATTATTTCGAAGGTGGATTGAAAACAATCTTTCTAGCATTATTATAACCACTTGGATAATAGTTTCCGTCGGGATTAGTAGCATCAAGTCCAGAATAATAAATTCCATTACCATCTTGTGCCAAGATAGCCGCTACAACATTATTAGTGGAAGTAGCGGGACAATACACTTTACAAGGATCATATATAGATACTGGTTGGATAGAAGCCGTCTCCTTAAACATGTCCTTTTTATTTTCATTAGAAACATTATTCATATTGAAATTGTCGAGGCGCAGTGTTTTCATAACCTTACAACCATTAAATAAATCGGTCATATTGGTTATTCGTTCGGTGGTGAATGAACTTATATTAAGCGACGCTAGGTTAGTGCAACCATTAAACATGGCAACCATTCCATCACCTATCACGTTATGAGTATTGAAATCCAGGTACAGACTAGTTAGAGCTATACATCCGTCAAACATGTGTTCCATATTCGTCACATTAGTAGTATTGAGATAGAATTTGCCATAGGGATCAGCAACGGCCTCACCCTCGGAATTATAACTGTTATACGCCACAAGGGTTTGTAAGCGCGTGCATCCTGCAAACATGTATGCCATACTATTCACATCTTCGGATTGAAAGCCCCTATCACGCGAAGTAGTCCATTGAATACCCTGGATAGTAGTAAGGTCTCTGAACATATTGTCACAGTTGGTATTGGCATAAACAAAATCAGCCCAAGAGTAAATCTTCACCATGTTTCCCTCAATATGTGCATATATTTTATGAGGCGAATCTGAAGTCGATACATCTACCCAACCATCTCCTTCTTGGGGAGTGGGGTTAAGGATGTTACCCTGGTCATCGATAAAACCTGCAGTAATAATTGGTTGAGCATTCACTGCGCCATTAAGGAACATGATCTCCGTGATGTCGGTACGAGTACCAATTAGTTGCTTCATATGTTGATTAAAGTCCGGGCCGGGTTCAAGATATCCATAATCAAAAGGAATGACATCATCGCGGACAGAGGTGACTCCAAAGTTGATGGTTACAATCTTATTACGTTCTACTGATACTGTGCCACTAATATCCTCAATAATTGAATGACCTGGTCTTCGAGTCCACCCTTCAGGGACAATGCACACCGTATCAGAGGTGTAACCCATCTTGGTACCATTAGTACGATACAGCTCCGCCTCGAGGATGAGATATCGAGCGTTGAATGGCGGCACGACAATGTCAAAAGGTTCACTGGCGCCATGCGCAATGGTTTTGTTAGGAACGTGTAATGTTAACGTGTTGTCTTCTGAGTTGTTGTTAAGGCTAGACGGATTTATTTCAGGGACATTCGTTGAAAGGTCCGTACTGGAGTATGAAAGTTTAACATCGTAGTATCCAGCAACGTATCCACCAAATGATGTTACAGTGAGTCTTTTTACAACAAAAGCAGTACCTGAACTATTGCTTACATTCAGCCTAAGGATGGAACAAAGGTTTTTGAAGATGAGCGTCTTATCACCATCCGTTGTGACAGCTCCCATAGGCATGTTTACCCGTTGGTGTTGGTGGTCATTATCCCAAACATACTGCTGATGGTTATCGAACTTGATGGTAGCTTTTGTCTCAGAGAGATTGGGGGTGCCCATTGATCCTGGTACGAGAGCGTCGGCTGGGTAAATGGCGCAGTAAACACTGTTGGTAGTCACACCCGTGATTGATGCAAAGGTGGTAGAGACAGACCCAGCATCGAGACCATAGCTAGTACCGTTGACATTCACCTGGTCATCACTATCCCAATAAGGTAAATCACGAGTATCATTACCAAAATACGCTTTGGTTTCCTGATCGAAAACGGCTTTAAGCGTAACGCCATCCTGGTCTTTCTTGCAGCCAGTCATTACGGCAATACCTGCCAATAGTGCAAAAAATAGAAATAACTTTTTCATTATTATAAGTCTTTTAGTTCTTTTGTTGTGATTCTTAATTGTAGGCAGTCAAAGATTCGCGACCAAAGAGTTCAGATCCTTGTGTTACTCGACGATCCAAAGTGGCTGCTCGTTCTTCTGAGACTCCGAGGTTGAGAGTCTCTGACCCGGCGAAACCGTGTTCCACCTGGAAGGTGACAACCTTGATGGTCGGTGTTGCATAACTACTTTTTGCCGACAGCCCCTCGGCGGTGGCTCCAAACAATTCTTGTGTGGATTTGTTTTTCATAATAGTCATTTTGTATAAAGAAATTAAGTTAATATTATATGTGATTATCTAAATATCAGTGCATTAAAATAAAACGAGAACACAATATCGTGTTGCAAAGATACAAAAATTATTTCAAACAGCACTTTTTTTTTACTTAATTCTTATTAATGTAGTTCTATTCATTGCTTGCCATTGGCTCTATTATTGTATAAGACTGTTTTTTTACAGCCTCGAAGGCTGAATATCAATAACACCGTACAAGCATAGCTCAGTGCGGTGACAGAATATACTCACTCATAGCGTCCCGAAAGGACGCGACAAAGAGAAGGTTTGGCAAAAATCAGTCATATATTGCACTATAGCGTTGCAATTAAAGTAATGATTTGTTTGAATAATTATTGGAGGTTGTCTTTTATGAAACAACGTCGGAAGGAAAACGCACCCCACGCACAACCAGCTATAAATCTGCTAAAAAGCATTTCATATTGGTACATGTATGCAACAATTCAAAAAAAAGTCGTACTTTTGCATTTTCAACATAACATTAAATTAGTAACATAATACATTAACAGCATGAAGAAAATCATCCTCACTCTGACTCTGGCCCTGCTGGTTCTGGCCCCCGCCGCCAGCCGCGCCGACGAGGGCATGTGGCTCCTCTCGCTCATCGGCAAAAACTATGCCGACATGCAGAAAGCCGGTTTCAAACTCTCGCCCGAAGACATCTATTCCATCAACCAGAACTGCATCAAGGACGCCATCGTCGGCCTTGGCAACGAAGGCCGCCCCTTCTGGCACTTCTGCACCGGTGAAATCATTTCCAACAAGGGACTCATCTCCACCAACCACCACTGCGGCTACGGCAAACTGCAGGAGCACTCCACCGTTGAGCACGACTACCTGCGCGACGGCTTCTGGGCCTACAACATGGCGCAGGAACTCCCCAACCCCGGCCTCACCGCCTCCATCCTCGTCCGCATGGAAGACGTCACCCAACGCGTGCTTGAATGCCTCAGCGACGACATGAGCGAGGACGACCGCGCCAAAGCCGTGCGCAACGTCAGCGAGCGCATCGCCCGCGAAGCCGTCCAGGGCACCGACTACGACGCCACCGTCAAACCCATGTTCAACGGCAACCAGTACTTCCTCTTCGTCCACATCATCTACAAGGATGTCCGCCTCGTGGGCGCTCCCCCCTCGTCGATGGGCAAATTCGGAGGCGACACCGACAACTGGTCATGGCCCCGCCACACCTGCGACTTCTCCATGTTCCGCATCTACACCGCCCCCGACGGCAAACCCGCTGCCTACGCCAAGGAGAACATCCCCCTCAAGCCCAAGCACCACCTCCCCGTCAGCGCCCGTGAGCTCAACGACGGCGACTTCGCCATGGTTCTCGGCTTCCCCGGCACCACCGACCACTTCCTCACCTCCTACGGCCTCAAAGAGACCATGGAAGTCAGCAACAAGCTCCGCTACGAGCTCCGCACCGTAAAAATCAACATCCTCCGCGAGGAGATGAACAAAGACCAGGCCGTCAAAATCAAATACGCCTCCAAGTATGCCAGCTGCTCCAACTACTGGAAATACAGCAACGAGCAGAACATCGCCCTCAAGAAGCTCAACACCATGGCCCTCAAAAAGGACATCGAGAAAGAGTACTACGACTGGGCACTCGACAAGGACCCCAAATACCGCGCCGCCCTCGGCCTCATAGAAAAGAGCTATGCCGACCGCCGCGAACTCCAGGAAGCCATCACCTACCTTGACGAAGGCCTCCTCGAAGGTCCCGAACTCCTCTACCAGTCCACCCTCTTCGGCCGCAAAATCAAAGCCATGCTCAACGAGGAAAACCCCGACCAGCGCGACGCCATGCTTGCCGACCTCCGCGAAGAGGCCGCCAAATTCTACAAAGACTATGACGAAGCCGTAGAACAGCGCGTCATGGCCGCCATGATGGAATACACCTACCGCAACATCAACGTCAACTACATCCCCGACTGCCTCAAAAACGCCGACCGCAAATACCGCGGCGACTTCACCTCGCTCGTCGCCCACCTCTTCAGCCGCTCCATCTTCGCCAACCAGAAAGCCTTCGAGGAATACCTCAAGAACCCCTCCTTCAAACAGCTCGACCGCGACGAAATCTACAAATACGGCAGCGACATCCTCGACAAATACCGCGAGGTCTATCTCTCCATCCCCAAGGAGAACCGTGACAACCTCACCCGCGGACAGCGCGACTTCGTCGATGGCATCCTCCAAATCAATGCCGGACGCAAACTCATGTCGCCCGACGCCAACAGCACCATCCGCCTCACCTACGGCAACGTCAAAGCCTACGAGCCCCGCGACGGCGTCACCTACCACTTCTACACCACCCTCGAAGGTGTCATGCAGAAAGAAGACCCCAACAACACCGAGTTCATCGTCCCGCAGCGCCTTAAAGACCTCTACGCCGCCAAAGATTACGGCACCTACGCCAACGCCAAGGGTCAACTGCCCACCTGCTTCATCACCAACAACGACATCACCGGCGGCAACAGCGGCTCGCCCGTCCTCGATGCCTACGGCAACCTCATCGGCCTTGCCTTCGACGGCAACGGCGAAGCCATGAGCGGCGACATCGACTTCGAGGAAAACCTGCAGCGCTGCATCTGCCTCGACAGCCGCTACATGCTCTTCGTCATCGACAAATACGCCAACGCCCAGAACCTCATCGACGAAATGGACATTGTGCGCTAACCCTCACACCAACACTACACATACCGAAAGAGAATGCCTGCCCCTGCAGACATTCTCTTTCTTTTTTAGATTTGAGATAAAGAAAACCGGGCTGCAGCTGCGCTGCGGCCCGGCCTTTTCAGTCTTTAATTCATTACATTGCAGGGCAATCAGAGAAGGCCCTTGCCTGCTTTGAACTTGGCAGCTTTCTTGGCGGCAATCTTGATTTTGGCGCCGGTGCGGGGGTTGCGGCCAGTACGTGCGGGACGGCTGACAACATCAAAAGTGCCAAAGCCCACGAGGGTGATCTTTTCACCCTTGGTGAGTTGTTCCTTTACTACATCGACATAAGCATTCAAAGCTTTTCCAGCGTCGACTTTGGTCAGACCAGCTTTCTCTGCCATTGCGGCAATCAATTCGGTTTTGTTCATGGTGATAATTTTAACAGGTTAATACAACTTTTTCCGGCTGCAAATATATACTTTTTTTTTTATTGGTTGGCATTCTTTTTTAAAATTATTTTGTTAAAAAAAGAACCCACTGTTCAATATATTAATTTCCAACCTGTTATATTGCACCCTCGGAGGAAGTCGGAGATATGCATTGCTTTTTTTCCGCTGATTTGCAGATGCAAAATACTGATAAAACCACCCTTTACACCGATTTTTGCGTATGTTTTGCCATCTGTGTCCAGCTGTCCGGCAGGGCTGTCGGGAGCGGGTTCGAAACGCACTTGGAAGAGTTTGAACTGATGGGGCGTGCCAGCGGGGTCGGCCAGCTGCATGGTGGCGGCGGGATAGGGGGACAGCCCGCGGACGAAGTCGGCTATCCGGCTGCCCGGCAGGTGCCAGTCGACGGCACAGTCGGGCTTGAATATCTTGGGCGCGGCGGGCATCCCGACACCGGCGGGCTGTGGCCTGGGGGTGAGGGTGCCGGCCTCTATGCCCTCGATGGTCTGCACCACGAGGCGGCTGCCTATGGCGGCCAGCCGGTCGTGGAGGGTGCCGGCGGTGTCGTCGGGGGCAATGGGGGTGGATTGCTGCAGGAGGAGCGACCCCTCGTCGATGCGCTCGTTGAGCATGAAGGTGGTGACGCCCGTCTCGGTGTCGCCGTTGATAATCGCCCAATTGATGGGAGCGGCGCCACGGTAGCGGGGCAGCAGGGAGGCATGGAGGTTGAAGGTGCCTCGAGGCGGCATGGCCCAGACGCTTTGGGGCAGCATGCGGAAGGCCACAACAACAAAGAGGTCGGCATTCCACGCCTTGAGCTGAGACTGGAAGAGGGGGTCGCGCAGCTTTTCGGGCTGGAGGAGCGGGAGGTTGTGGTCGAGAGCGTATTGCCCCACGGGCGAGCAGGTCATTTTGAGGCCACGGCCTGTGGGACGGTCGGGCACGGTGACCACGCCCACCACTTGGTGTCCGGCGGAGAGGATGGCCTGGAGCGACGACACGGCGAAATCGGGGGTGCCCATAAAGACTATCTTCATTTTCTTGGGGGGATTATAGAGTTTATAGAGTTGATGGTATTAAAGAAGGTGATGATTTTTATCTGACGCGGACGCGCACTCCGGCCTTGAACTTGGAGATGTCGGGGTTGAGCTCGCGCAGCTTGGCGGCGGTGGTGTAGTTGCGCTTGGCCAGGTCGTCGAGGGTCTCGCCTTTCTTCATGGTGGCGTAGACGGGCTTGCCGCTGCGCTTGGCAGGGCTGAGGTCTTCGGGGACGATGCTTTTGTCGGCCTTGTAGACCAGTGATTCGCCTTTAGAGGGTTTGCGGATGCCGAAGTAGGTTTTGTCGAGGTAGAGTTTGCGCGTGCGGAGGGTGTAGTTGGAAAAGTCCAGTATCCATTCGGGGTCGAAAGGTTCGTACTGGAAGCGGACTTCGAAGTGGAGGTGCGGGCCTGTGGAGCGGCCTGTGCTGCCGCCCAGTCCAAGCACCTGCCCAGCGGCCACAACCTGCATAGGCTTGACATTGATTTTGGAGAGGTGTCCATAGACGGTCTCGAGCCCGTTGTAGTGGCGCACCACGACGAGGTTGCCGTAGGCACCCATGGGGCGTGCAATGCGCACCACGCCGTTGAAGGCGCAGTGGACGGGTTCGCCGGTGCGCAGACGGATGTCCACGCCGCGGTGCGGGCGCTCCCAGCGCCAGCCGTAGGGCGAGGTGATGATGTTCTTGACGGGGAAGCAGAAGCGCTCGTTGTCTTTGAGCAGGCGTATGGTGATTTCGTCGGGCAGGGAGTCCATGGAGAGGTTTACCAGCCGCACATGGGCGCCCGAGAGGTTACGCCCGTACCAGAGGGAGGAGGGCGGCGGCAAGGTGGAGTTGTACATGACGTCGATGAGTTCGTCGCCGGCGGCCAGGGCTGTGTCGATGGCGGTGGGCTCGGGGGCAGGCTCGTGGATTTCAAGAGCCGGACGGTTGGGGCGTTTGTCGTTTTTCTTTCCTCCCTGGCTCTGCAAGCGGCTTTTTGCCTGTCCCTCGCGGATGCGCGCATTGAGGAGCGAGTCGTAGTAGCTCTCTTTGGCGGGCTGCTGGGCGGAGAGGGTGCCAGCCACGGCAAGCAGGAGAATGAGCACCTTGAGCTTGCGGCGCAGACGGCCGACGGGGATGCCCAGCATGTCGCGGTATTTGGCCACGGTGCGTCGGGCAACGGGATAGCCTTTCTGGCTGAGAAGGTCGGCGAGAGCCTCGTCGGAGAGCGGATGGCGCTTGTCCTCGGCGTCGACGGCGGCCTGGAGTTCGCGGCGCACGGCCTCGGTGGCGACTTCTTCGCCCTCATCGTTGACGATGGCTTGCGAGAAGCAGTCTTTGAGAAGGAAGGTGCCAAATTCGGTCTGCACGTATTTGCTGTTCACCACACGGGAGACTGTGGAGATGTCGTATCCCGTGAGGGCGGCCACATCCTTTTGCAGCAGGGGGCGCATCTCGGAGCTGTCGCCGGTGAGGAAGAAGCGGTATTGTTTCTTCATGATTACCTGCATGACACGCAGCATGGCGGCATGACGTTGGCGGAGCGTGTCGACCAAGAGGTCGGCGCTTTCGTTGCGGGTGCGGAGGAAGTCGAGAGCCTGTTTGTCGGCGGGCGAGGGGTTGTCGATGGCGGAGAGCTGCTGCAGGAGGTCTTGGTAATATTCAGCCTTCTGGATCTGCGGCAGGAAGCGGTCGTTGACGGAGAGGGTGAGGGTGTCGTCATGACGGGTGACGGTGAAGTCGGGGATGATGTAGCGAGCCTGCGGGGTGTCGTTCTCCACGGCGCCGGGCTTGGGGTTGAGGCGGCGTATACGCGCTATGGCGGCATGGAGCTGGTCGTCGGTGAGCGAGAGTTCCTCCATGACACGGCTGTAGTTGTGGCGGGCGAAAGGCTCGAAGCACCGGTCTACAACATCGACAGCCCAACGGGTGGCGTCGTCCTGTGTGTCGGCACGGTGGAGCTGGAGGGAGAGGCATTCCTGCAGGTTGCGGGCGGCAATGCCTGGAGGGTCCATCTGCTGTACGAGGCGGAGGACTTCCTCCACCTCCTGCGGCGACACCTCTATGCCCTGGGTGAATGCCAAGTCGTTGGCCAGGAGGTCGAGGCTGCGGCCGACATAGCCGGCATCGTCGAGGCTGCCGACAATTTCCTGTGCAATGGCGCGCTGGCGGTCGTCGAGGTTGCGCATGGAGAGCTGGTCCATGAGGTGGTCGAAGAACGACTCCTCGGAGATGAAGACTGCCTCGCGGGCGTCCTGGTTGCGGTCGCGCTCCTGCCGCTCGCGGTAGCTGTAGTCGTCATCGTCGGTTTCGGCGCCTATCATGTCGTAGGCGGGGGTGCCTGTTTCGGGCAATGGCTCAAGGCGGTCGCTGTTGTCGGTGGAGACTTCGAGGATGGGGTTCTTTTCCACCTCCTCTTTGAGACGCTGCTCCAGTTCCATGACAGGCATCTGTATCAGCTGCATCAGCAGCAGCTGCTGCGGCGACAGCCTCTGCTGCATTTTCATGGTCTGATGTTGTCCGCTTTTCATAGTCGGGTGTTTAGGGGTTGAGGAGGGATGGTAGCAATCAGGATAAATAACTGCTATTTGCCAAAATTATTATCCGGGGGCTGAAAAAAGTTGTCCTTGAAGTTGAGCAGGTAGACGCGGCCGGTGGCACGGGTGACGGCGGTGTAGAGCCACCGGAGGTATTCCCTGTCTACCATTTCGTCGGTGAGATAGCCTTGGTCGATGACCACGGTGCCCCACTGGCCGCCCTGTGTCTTGTGGCAGGTGAGGGCATAGGAGAACTTGACCTGCAAGGCGTTGTAGTAGGGGTTCTGTTTCACGGCACGCAGCCGGTCCTGCTTGCGCGGCATGTCGGCATAGTCCTCCATGACGGCCTCGAAGAGCTGCTGCGACTCGGCGGCGGTGAGCGAGGGGGACTCGCTGTGGAGGGTTTCGAGGAGCAGTTTGCAGTCGTGGGCCGGGAGGTCGGGGTAGTCGACAAAGCGCAGGGTGGCATCGGCGAAATGGAAGCCATAGAGTTCCTGGTGGTTGCGGAGGCTCTGCACCTCGGCTATGTCGCCGTTGGCAATGAAGCCTATGCCGCTTTCGGGCTCAAGCCAGTAGTAGTTGTTTTTCACCACCATGAGGTGGTCGCCGGCGTTCACCTCCTCCTCGCGGAAGAGGATGCGGTTGCGTATCTCCTGGTTGAAGAGGTTGGCCCGCTTGTTGCTGCGGGTGACAATAACCATCTGCTCGATGCCGTTGCTGCTGTACTCCCGGTTGAGAATTTCCTCTAATTCGCCGCCCTGCAGCCTTACGACATCGTCGCAGTCCTGCAGGTCGAACAGGGGCATGGCGGGCTCGTCGCCGGGGGCGAGGAGCGCTATCTGCCGGCGCAGGAGGGTGGCGTTGAGCAGGATGCCGGAGAGGTGCTGCTGCCGCACCACTTCGGTGAGTTCGCTGTGGTGCACCGTGAGCCGGAGTACCCGGCCGAGATAGGCAGGGTCGAGAGCTGGGCTTTGGGTGGAGCCTACGGGCGGGAGCTGGGCGGTGTCTCCAATCAGCATGAGGCGGCAATGGCTGCCCTCGCCGACATAGTCCACGAGGTCTTCGAGCAGGTTGTGGCGGTCGAGGACCATGTCGTCGCCCTGCCCTATCATGGAGGCCTCGTCGACAATAAAGAGTGTGTAGGAATGCTTGTTGAACGCCCGTGCCATGCGCATGATGCCGCTGCCGTCGGTGACGGTCTGGTATATCTTGCGGTGGATGGTGAAGGCGGGCTGGCCGGAATAGGAGGCCAGCACTTTGGCTGCCCGTCCGGTGGGAGCCAGCAGGACAGTCTTGATGTGCAGCGCAGGGGCTGAGCGCACCAGGGCGCTTACCAGCGAAGTCTTGCCCGTGCCGGCATAGCCCCGCAGGAGAAAAGCGGCGGCAGGGTCGGGGTCGTAGAGGAAGCGCACCATCTCTTCGCACGCCGCGACCTGCATGGCTGTGGGGTGGTGGGGAAAGTGCGACAGGATATGGTTTACGACACGCTGCATGGCTGTTTATATAGTAAAAGGGAGGTCCGCCCACTGAGGCGAATCTCCCCTTTTTGCTTGGTATGGGGTGTTACTCGGCCTCGGGGGCAGGAGCAACATCGGTGGCTACGGGAGCCGTGGCGGCAGGAGTGGGAGTAACACTCTTGGCGGCAGTGACATCGACCTCGGTGTTGAGGTTGCCTTCCACGCTGTGGCGCGGGATGGCCATCGTGGCAGCCAGAGAGAGAACAACCAGAGCAATAGCCAGTCCCCAGGTAATCTTCTCTATAGTTTCGGTGGTCTTGCGGACACCCAACACTTGGTTGGGGGCAGAAAAGTTGGCAGCAAGACCGCCACCTTTGGAGTTCTGAACTAATACGGCAAGAGCCAGAGCGACACATACAAGCAGGATAAGAATGACAATAAATGTGTACATTGTTTGATTGTTATTATTATTTATTACTTTTTATTTTCGTTTATCTGCGCCTTTAACTCGGCAATTCGAACTGCAAAAGTACTACTTTTTTCGGGATTATTGACCATTAATTTTTCATAGACAGCGGCAGCCTGTGCCAATTTCCCCTGCTTTTCAAGTATAACAGCAAGAGTTTCAGTTTCTAATATCCCTGAAGGCAAAATGCTTTTTTTGGCAAGTTCCTGGACTGACACGTTGTCGAAAGTATCGAAATCGGGCACTATTCCGCCATCTTTTTCAAGAAAATTGGACAGAATGACGCTCTTGGGAGCCGTTTTGAACGAAACCTCCTGGTATTCATTAATCTCCTTCAACACATCGAAGTTTTCGGGCTGCTGGGGCTTGGCTTCGGCGACAGGCGGCCGGGGGACGGCGGGGGCAGCCGGGGCCTCGGGCTGACGGGTGGGGGCTGCGCCGTTCTTCACCAGCTCATACAGCCGTCCGGCATCCTCGACATAGAGCGACACCTGGGGCAGGGTCTGCCGCTCCCACAGGGGGGCTCCGTTGGCCTTGTCGGCCAGAAGCGACATCACCTGCAGCGGGGCACTGAAAGGATACCTCTCTTTTTCGTGCCTGAGGGCCTCCCACTCGTCGGGTGTGAGGGTGCCGGGATGCTCCAAAGCATGAGCAAAACTGTTTTTATCCATATACCTTAACAACTTTTATTACCACTAATTGCGAATGCAAAGGTACGTCTTTTTTTTCAACTAAAGAAAAAACAAATTATTTGTTTAAATTATTGCAGTGAATATCAGTGACATAACAATAAAAATAACATAAAGGCATCACTTTTTTCTTGCCAATCAAAAAAAAGTTCGTACTTTTGCAACTCCAAAATTGAAGAAAAAATGAAGAGAACATTTCAACCATCACGCAGAAAGAGAGCTAATAAGCACGGATTCCGCCAGAGAATGTCCACCGCCAACGGCAGACGAGTTTTGGCCGCAAGACGCAGAAAAGGCAGAAAAAAACTGACCGTCTCCGACGAGCGTTAATGTTGGGATTTTTTGAATCCAGGCATAGCCTCTTTGCAAAGAGAGAAGAAGTATTGTGGTGCAGTACTTCTTTTTTTTACCCCTACGGGTAACAGGCATCAACCCACCCAACCCCGCCCGGCACGACCGCACCAGCCGGGCATCAACAATAGTCCATGAAGAAGAAAAAGGAACAGCCCATCCTCGAAGACATCCTTATCACCGACGTCGGTGCCGAAGGCAAGGCAATAGCACGGGTCGACGGCATGGTAGTCTTCGTCCCCTATGTAGTGCCGGGTGACATCGCCGACATTAAAATAATAAAGAAAAAGAAAAACTTCGCCGAAGGCCGCGCAGTGAATGTCAAGCACTACTCCGACAAGCGCGTCGAGCCGCAGTGCCCCCACTTCGGCACCTGCGGGGGCTGCCGCTGGCAGACCCTGAACTATGCCGACCAGCTGGCTGCCAAGCAGCAGCAGGTGCGCGACAACTTCGAGCGGCTGGGGCACATAGACTGTTCCGGCATGCAGCCCATCTGTGGCTCGGAAGAGATATTCGAGTATCGCAACAAGCTCGAATTCACCTTCTCCTCACGGGCATGGCACGACCTGCCCCCTGCCGACGGCGACAGCCCCGACCCCGGAGCCCTCGGCTTCCATATCCCCACCCTCTTCGACAAAGTGCTCAACATCGAGCACTGCGCCCTGCAGCCCTCCCTCAGCGACCGGATACGCCTTGCCGTCCGCGACTACGCCCTGGCCCACGGCCTCCCCTTCTACGACATCCGCAACCACACCGGTTGCCTCCGCAACCTCATCATCCGCAACACCGCCACCGGCCAGTGGATGGTCGTCCTTGTCATCGCCGAATACCATCCCGGCTGGAAAGAGCTGCTCCAGCACCTGCACGACACCTTCCCGCAAATCACCTCGCTGCAATACATCCTTAACGACAAGTTCAACGACTCCTACGCCGACCTCCCCTCCACCACCTTTGCTGGCCAAGACTATGTAGAGGAAATCATGCCCGGCTACGGCGACGCACAGTCCCTGCACTTCACCATCCGGCCGCAGACCTTCTACCAGACCAATTCACGCCAGGCACAGCGGCTCTACTCCTTCGTGGCGCAATATGCACAGCTCGCGCCCTCCGACACCGTCTACGACCTTTACACCGGCACCGGCACCATCGCCCTTTTCCTCGCCCACATGTGCCGGCAGGTCATCGGCATAGAATACGTCGAGGACTCCATTGCCGCAGCACGCCAGAACGCCGTCACCAACAGGATAGACAACACCCAGTTCTTTGCTGGCGACATGGCCAAAGTGCTCACCCCCGACTTTGTCGCCGCGCACGGCCGTCCCGATGTCGTCGTCACCGACCCGCCGCGTGCCGGCATGCACGAGAAAGTCGTGGAACAACTCCTCGCCATGCAGCCCCGACGCATCATATACGTCAGCTGCAACCCCGCCACACAGGCCCGCGACATCAGCCTCCTCGCCGGGAAATACCAGGTGGGACGCATCCAGCCCGTCGACATGTTCCCGCACACACAGCACGTCGAAAACGTCGCCGAGCTCATCCTCCGGCCTTAGGGCAAAAACACCTGCCGGAGCCGGGCAAAACGAGTTCCTGCAGCACTTTTTTAAAAAAAATATCAACATATTAAAAAAAAATGCTATCTTTGCATGTTGTATGTCTGCACAATACAGCATGCATTTTATATAATAACATATTGATAATAAATAAACAAAGAATAAACTAATAAATTTTCACACGATGAAAAAAGCATTATTAAGTCTGTTATTGGCCGTAGCCGTCATGCCTTTGGCACTTGCCCAAGACAACACACCGAGTTACATCAGCACAACCACTGCCTCCGCATGTGGAAGCTACTTATGGTCTGCCAACGGCCAAACATACACCACCGACACCGTGGCATACTACATCAACGCCACCGACGACACCCTGTTCGTCCTCAGCCTCACCATCAACCATCCCTTCACCTCGACCGAGAACGTCAACGGCACCCGTTGCACCTATCAGTGGCGCGGCACCACATACAACCAGCCCGGCCTCTACAGCGACACCGTTGTAGCCACCGCCGCCTCTGGTCTTTGCGACAGTGTCTTCCACCTCAACCTGACACTTGCCACCACCGAATATGACAACGAAATTGCCAACGCATGCGGCAGCTTCACCTGGCATGGCAACACCTACGAAGCCTCAGGAGTCTACAGCGACACCACCGTCAACGCCGGCTGCACCCACATCGACATGCTCAACCTCAGCATTGTCACCTCTCTCAACGTCGTTGAGAACGTTGAGCACTGCGGCGACTACAGCTGGTATGGCGAAACCTACACCGCCTCCGGCAACTACACCCACACAATTTCGGATACGCTCATCGGCTGCGACACCGTCCACCAGCTCAACCTCACCATTGTGGTTGACACTGCCAGAATGGAAGTCGACTCTGCCTGCGGCTCCAAAACATGGCGCGGCACCACCTACGACGCCACCGGCCTCTACAGCATCCTCGACACCAACGCCACCACCCATTGCGTGACCTACCGCTCCATCAACCTTAAAATCAAAACTCCCCGCTATCCCGTAAAGGACACCGCCATGGTCGGCTGCAACGCTATCATCTTCACCGTCAGTTCCCTTACCGGTACCACCAACACACGCTATAACGAGAGCGCCACATTCGACACCACCATCATCGACCATCGCTGGAACAGATGCTACGACAGCACCATCCACCTCAACGTAACCATCCACAAATCCGGCTATGACACCACCTATGTCAACGCCTGCGACAGCTTCTACTGGAACCTCAACAAAAAGACCTACTACAAGACCCCGACCACAGCTCCCAGCTATCCCTTCTCCACCGACACCTTCGGCTGCGACAGCATGATGACCCTCATGCTCACCGTCAAAAAGGCTCCCGTCATCTCCGCCATCAATGGCAACTGGCACCTCCAGGCCGGTGAAACTGCCGTCCTCTACCCCACCTGCACCGCCGGCGCCACCTACAAATGGACCTATGGCAACCAGACCTCCACTGCCGACACCCTCACCATCCCCAACGTGCAAGGCAATGTCGACGTGAGCCTCGAAGCCACCCTCAACTATCCCGCCAACGGATTTGCATGCCACGACACCAGCTGGATAACCCTCGTCACCTTTGTAGGCATTGACAACACCGACGCCGCCAACATCAGCCTCTACCCCAACCCCACCGTTGGACAGCTCAACATCGAGGCTTCCGATGCCATCAGCCAGGCTACCGTCTACAACATCCTGGGTCAGCAAGTCCTCACCCTGCACAACCTGGGCAGCAAGACCACCGTCGACCTCACCACGCTGGCCAAGGGCACCTACACCCTGCACCTTGCTCTCCAGAACGGTCAGACCATCATCCGCAAATTTATAATCAACAGATAATGCATCTGCATACCGAACAAAAAAGCGTCCTGCACACGACTGCCGGACGCTTTTTTCATAAAGCACTTGCCACGCCGCTCATCGCCCTGCTGCTGACGGTCTCGTGCCAGCGCACCAGCCAGCCGGTCAGGCTGCACGGCGAAGCCCAGGGCACCTACTACAGCGTTGCCTACTACGACACCCGCCACCGCAATCTGCAGCCCCAGATTGACTCACTGCTCAACGACTTCGACCTCACCGCCTCGCTTTGGGTGGAGAACTCCCTTATCCGCAGAGCAAACCGCCACGAGAACCCGCCAGCCAATGCAATCTTCCGCGACCTGCTGCGCCACTCACTCCAAATGGAGGACTACACCCAGGGCGCTTTCAATTGCAAAATAGGCTCGCTTGTTAACCTCTATGGGTTCGGCTTCAAAAACAGGGAAGACATCACCGACAGCCAAATCGACAGCCTCCTCGGCCTCATACGCCAAGGCCAATGCTCCATATCCGGCCCCGACAGCACCGAAGCCCAAGTCATCCTCACGCCGGGCATCGAGCTCGACTTCAACGCCATTGCCCAGGGCTATGCCGTGGACCTCATTGCCGCCATGCTCGACAAGGAAGGAATAGAAAGCTACCTCATCGACGTGGGCGGCGAAGTGATAGCCCGTGGCTGCAAGGCCGACGGCTCCGACTGGACAGTAGGCATTGAGCGTCCCGCCAAAGACAAATACAGCGACCAGGAAATCGAAACCGCCATAGGCCTCAGCAACCGCTCAGTCGTCACGTCGGGCAGCTACCGGAAATACTACGAACACAACGGCACACGCTACTCCCACACCATCGACCCCTCCACCGGCCGCCCCGTCAGCCACTCGCTGCTGAGCGTCTCGGTCGTGTCATCCAGCGCCTGGTATGCCGACGCCATGGCCACGGCATTCATGGTCATGGGACTGGACAAAAGCCTCCAATTCATCCACGACCATCCCGAAAACGCCGACATCCAGGCCGTCTTCTTCATCTACGACGACCACGGCACCTACAAAACCCACGCCACACCGGCCTTCCAATCCATGATAATATAACAAACACACACGCGATATGAAATCAATGACAGGCTATGCCAAACGGCAATGCACCACCGCCGGACGGAAATACACCGTCGAAATAAAAACCCTCAACAGCAAAGCCCTCGACATAATAGCCAAACTGCCCGCCTCGCTGCGCTCCCGCGAACTCGACATCCGCAACCTCCTCAATCCCCTCGAACGCGGCAAAATCGACATCGTCATCTCCGAAGAATGCAGCACCGAGTCGGTCGCCCACGTCAACCACGACCTCGTAATGCAGCGCTATGCCGAACTGCAGCAACTCGCGCTCCAGCTCAACGACAACGGCGCCAACCTGCTCGACACCATCCTTGCCATGCCCGACGTGTGGGTGGCCACCGAGAACCACGACCTCACCCCCGAAGAATGGGAGGCACTGGCCGACACCCTGCGCCAGGCAGTAGCCGATGTCGACACCTTCCGCAGCGAAGAGGGAGCCGTGCTGCACCGCGACTTTGTCAAACACATCGAACTCATACAACAAAAACTCGCAGCCATCCCGCAATACGAGAGCGAGCGCATCGACACTGCCAAAGAGCGCATCCACCGCTACTTTGCCGAAAGCGCCATCAAGGAGATCGACCCCAACCGCTTTGAGCAGGAACTCATCTACTACCTCGAGAAGCTCGACATCACCGAAGAGAAAATCCGCCTTGCCAAACACATCGACTACTTTGTCCAAACCATGGACAATGAAGAGAGCTGCGGCAAGAAACTGGCCTTCGTGGCACAGGAAATGGGGCGCGAGATCAACACCACCGGCTCCAAGGCCAACCACGTCGAGATACAGCGCATTGTCGTGGAGATGAAAGACGAGCTCGAGAAAATCAAAGAGCAGCTGGGCAACATCCTGTAGGCCGCCGACACACCACACGAGTTTAGAGGTAAGAACTAAGAGCCAGGAACTGTGGCATACAATCCTGGTTCTTATTTCTTACCTCTTACTTTGCTTTCTACCGCTTCGCGCGGAAGTTACTTTTTATTCTGTGAAGGATTACGCCAACTTTCGCCAACTTACTCCACAGTTCCGATAGTGTCGCATATTTGTTCCCAACGTACCTCTGTGCGCCTTCCGAACCCGATGTTGCGTCGTTCTTTATCTTATCGTTTTCCGATATGTTTCCCTCGTTTTTCCCTTTGTGAAACGGAGAAAGAGTGGAAAACGATCGAATAACGAGCGAATAAATGACGACGCTTCATTGGTGGAAGAAGGCATCAAGGGAAAAAGAAAGGCGGGGTGCCGATGGCACCCCGCCCTGTTATTGTTGTGTCGTTAAAAGGACTTAGCGGACAATCAGTTTCTCAACTTTGCTGAACTTGTCGTTGGTGATACGGACGAAGTAAGCACCCTTGGCGAGATTACTGACGTTGATGGTCTGAGCAGTCTCGGCGTTGAGGTTCTGGTTGTAGACAACGCGGCCGCTCATGTCGATGAGGACGCAGTTGACCATGCCGCTGACACCTTCGATGTTCATGTTAACAACAGAGGTGGCGGGGTTGGGCTGGAGGTTCATGCGGACACCGGCAGCAGCGGGATCGATGGAGATAGGAGGCTGACCTTCGGCGAAGACGAACTTGATGGTGTGGTCGCCCTGCACGTTGGCGAACCTGTACTGATAGACCCAAACATGAGAGGCGGAATCGTAAGAAGCAGACAGGTTGATGTCGCCGGTCTCTTCGTCTTCGTTCCAAACCTCAACCTCTTCACCGTCGACGAGGACAGATTTCACGGTGCACCAAGTGGCGGTGCTGGCCACGATGGTAGCGGTAGAACCCTCAACGGGGGTGATGGTCTCGCCGCAAACCTCATTGCCGCCATAAGCAACAGTACCGAAGTCGGTGCTGTCGCACTCAACGCTGATGTTCACGCGGTTGACAGCCTGGGCAGGACCAACAAGCAGACGAATCATAGGATTGACGTCCTGATAGGCGGCAAAAGTGCCAGCGCTGCCGGTTCCACCGTAGGTGGGATCGAAGATATAGGACTGATAGGCATTGGGCAGGAAGTAGTTGGCATACTTGGCAGTAGCCTCGTTGTTGCGGAAGTAGATAAGGGTGTCTAAGTGCTCGGGGTCAGAGGGAGCAGCCATGCGATAGTAGCCATTGGCCTCGTGAGCCAAAGCGAAGTAGCTGTTGTCTTCCATGCTGTAGCCGACACGGTAGGTGGTGTTGGGTTCGAGAGCGGGCTGCTCGGGGAACTCGATAACAATGGTGTTGTAGTTGCCGGGTTCGAGATAACCAGCGGAGTTACGTCCGATAACGTTGCTGTCGTTGACATCGTTGGCGGTGATTTCCTTCACATTGGCACCAGTCATGAGGGTGTGGAAGGTAACGTGGTTGTTATCGTATTCATCCTGCAGGAGGACGCCGGAGATTCTGGCACCAGTGCTGTGGAAACCATTAACGGGAGAGGCAACGAGTTCGACGCCACGGATAACCCAACCGTCGGGAACAACGGCATCGGTGGTGAAACGGCTGGTAGCCATGTAACCGGGTTCATAGTAGTGAACCTCTTCGGGATCGTCGGTAACATACCAGTTACCACCGCTAAGAATATAACCATAGAGCCAGTAGTTGGTGGGGAGGTAGGTGAGCACGCCATTGTCGTGGCCCCAACGATAGTAGCCGTTTTCGAGGCCGGTGACTTTGTAGTACATGGTGTCGTAGTTGAGAGTTACATTGTCGTTGCCAAGAGTGGCAAAGATGTAGTTGTCGCCGAGGGTCTCGGTGGGGAGCTGCACACCAGTGCCGTGAGGAGTGTGGTCGATGTAGCCATACCATCCGCGGCTGTCCATGGAGTCGGTGTTGATCCAACCGGCAAGGTCAGCAATAACGTCTTTGGTGGTGTTGATGTTGATGCCCTGGTTGTTGTATCTGTCGATCTCGGTGCTGACATCCTGGGCAGCATTGAGGTGATAGAGGGTAGCATTGACGTTGAGCTGGTTGACAGCGCCATTGTTCTGGACGTGGCTGTACCAAGCGGGGTTGATCTGCAAGCCCTGGGGAACCATAGCGTAGTTACCCTCGACATACTCCTGACCGTAGTGTTTCAGACGGTTGGCTTCGGCGGCGATAACGCTTACGTCATCGAGCATCCAGTAGTAGCCGTAGGCGTTACCACGGTCGCCAAGGCTCTTGAAGCGGATGCGGATGCTGAGATTGTTAGCACAAGCGGAAGTGGGGAGAGTGTAGCGGATGAAACCGCGGAGAGAGCTGTTGATAGCGACATCGACGCCAAGGACGTTGATCTCAACCTGGTTCCAGGTGTTGCCATCGGTGCAATAGTCGATGTAGGCGTGGTCATAGTAACGATAATAATACTGGAAGAACTCGACATCGAGGACACCGGCATTGGAGGCATCGATAGAGTCGATGCGGATGTAAGCATTGAATTTGTTTTCAGAAGTTACGGTACGTTGCTCAATAGGAGCAATGAACATGAAACCATTCTCGGCAGAAGAGGTAGCGGTGTCGAGACGGTTCATCATGAAAGTGGGGAAATCAGAACCTTCCTGCATCAGCCGCGTGGTAAGGAAGGAATAGGTGGCAGAGGCAGTGGTCAAAGAATTCTCGTTGGCCTCCCAGCGCTGCCAAACAGCGTAGTCATAGCTCATAGTGTGGCCTTCAAGACCGCCAGAGATAACACCAGTGGAGTAGTCGACATTGGTGGCGTGGAAGTCAACCGTCTTCAGCGTGGTCTCATCTTTGGTGAAGATGGAGCTGCTGTAGTTGGTCTGAATCTTAGCCTCCTTGGTGGAAGCCTTTGCTACGCCCTTGTTGTAAGGGGTGGCCGTCTGTGCGAAAACGAAGGTTGCGCACAGGGCAAAAGTTAGAACCATTAATGTTTTTTTCATTGTTGTTTGTGATTTTGATGAATAATTAATTTCCCTTTTAAAATGTATTTAAACTCTCAGTCACAATTCCTTGCGTCATTGTTCAGAGGGTCTTTTACGTTTTACAATTACGATGCAAATATATATCATTTTTTTGACATAGAAATATTTTTTTGCTTTTTTAATTTTTTTTCAATCTTTCAGAGCCGTTTCGGGGCATGGTTTTACCGTCATGAAACCGGGGCGACAGGACAGCGCAGCATTTTATCTGCGCCCCTACACAATAAAATCAGGAAAAAGGAGTTTTAAGGGGATATTGACAACTGATGATACGCACGATGAAGAGAGTATATGTATATATAACCTTTTTAATGATGCTGGCAGCCTGCACGGGCACCGGCAAGACGGCCCGCAGCGATTCGCCCTACAAGCGCAAGCCTATTGTCGAGGTGACCGAGAGCGAGTTGAAGAACGACGCGGAACAGATTGACGCCACTATGCAGCAGCTGCTTGGCAACCAGGAGGAGGCAATTGCCAAGTACCAGTCGCTGCTTGGCAGGAACCCGGACTATTCGCCTGCCCACTACGGCCTGGGCAAGCTCTATTTCAATAGCGGATGGCTGGACAGCGCGCTGTACCACACCCAGCTGGCATGCCGCCTTGACAGCGGCAACCCGTGGTACAAAATCCAGCTTGCCCACATCTACGAGCACCTGCGCGACGCCAAGAACCTCACCGCCACATGGGAGGAGCTGGTGCGCGGCAACCCGGACGTGGTGGACTATTACTACAATCTGTCCAACGCCTATCTGTTTGCCGGCAATGTGCAGGGGAGCATCGAGGTCCTCGACCGCGTGGAGAAGCGGTTCGGGGTCACCGAGGCCGTCTCGCTGCAGAAGCAGAAGCTGTGGTATGCCATAGAGAAGCCCGACAAGGCCCGCAAGGAGCTGGAGAAGCTGGCCGCCGCAATGCCCACCGAGCCCCGCTATAACGCCATCCTGGCCGAGAGCTACATGAACGAGAAAAACTACGCCAAGGCACTGCAATACTACAATACAATCCTCGAGAACAACCCGACGGACGAGAACATACACGTGTCGCTTGCCTCGTGCTATATGGCCATGGACAACCTGCCGCAGGCCTACCGGCACCTGCGCCTTGGCATGGCGAACCCCGTCATCAACTGCAAGGACCGCATGGTGTACCTGAGCGAGTTTCTCCGCAACGAGAGGTTTTTCAAGGCTTACAGCAAGCAATGTTTCCGCCTGGCCGACACCATTGCGGCACAATGCCCCGGCGACGACGGCCACACGCTGCTCTATGGCCAGATGCTTGCCGCTCAGGAGCGTTTTGCCGAGGCGGTGACGCAGTTCAAGGCTTTCCTGAAGACGGACCGCAGCCAGTATTCGGTATGGGAGGCGCTCCTCATCTGCGAGAGCCAGCTGCCCGACAGCACCGAGGCGCTGCTCGAGGATGCCCGGCAGGCTGCAGAGCTATTCCCTCTGCACCTGCGCCCGTATGTCATCCTTGTGCAGGAGTACCTGCGCCGCAACAACTGCGAGAAAGCACGCTATTACCTTGAGCGATGCCACATGATAGCCCCCAACGAAACCACCATTAAACAGCTCACCCAACAATGCGAACAACAATGCCAATAAGACGCCACCTGCCGCTGTGGCTGCTGGCCGCGGCGCTCCTTGCAGCAGGATGCATCAGCCACAAGGGAGCCGCCCGCCCGGAGACACCCGCCGTCACTTCCCCGACCACGGATGCCAGCCCCAGCTACTATACCGCCAATTTCACCTGCTCGGCCGAGGGGATGACCGCCAACGGGCAGCTGCGCATGCAAACCGACAGCATCATCTGGCTCAGCGCCTCCAAAGTCATAGAACTCGGACGCGCCCGCTTCACCCACGACTCGGTGATAATCCACGCCAAGATAACGGGACAGTGTTTCCGGGGGAACTACAACGACCTGTACAGGCGTTTCAATTTCCGCACCGACTTTGACCAACTGTCCAAGACCCTCACCGCCCCCGCCCCCCAGGCCGAGAAGCAATTGGCAGACATTGCCCAGCTGCTGGGCATCGAGGCCACCTTCACCCTCCAGCCCTGGCAGAAGGTTGACAAGCTCACGTTCCCCATTCCCATTCCCAACAACGCCAAACCCCTGTAACCATATCCTCACATGAAGAAAATAGCATTGTTTCTTACCCTCGCCATCGTCAGCCTGACCTGCGCCCACGGCCAGGCTCCAGCCGACTCGACCCAGTCCTCGCCTGCAAAAGGCGACACGGCCATGGCAGCAACAATCATTGACAACTACATCGGCTTTATCAATTTCGACCACCTGCTAAAGGACAGTGTGCTGGCGGTGGTGTCCTATGTCGTCGACCAGTACCACCCGGACGACACCATCACCATCTACCGCTGGTATGCCGCCAACCACCAGAACCGAATAGAGATGTGGCAGAAAGGCCGCATGGAGGATGCCTATTTCTGCGACGGCACAAGCACATTCATGCGGTTTGTCGCCTCCCGCCGCGAGTGGGCCCATGTCACGCAGATGTCGTACTATGACCTTACCACCCCCCTCGACATCCGCGGCGCACTCTACAACTGGCGAGGCAAGGGTGCCGAAGCCTCCTATATGGGGCAATATGAATACAAAGGCCACCCCGTTCACCGGGTCTTTGTCTCCTCGCCCGAAATCTTCGACCGCAACTACTTCTTTGAGAAAGAGACCGGCCTGCTTTTCATTCTCACCGAGGACGACCACATCTTCGGCGATGCCAAGCCCTCCATAAACGCCCACCGCGTGGACTGGCGCGCCTGGCACGAGTTCACACCCTTCCACGGCTGTCTGCTTCCCAGCATAGAGTCGTATCAAGTAAAAGGCCAGATTGTCGTCATGCACCACAAATACAGCCTCGAAGCCTACAACAAGAAACTCTTTACCGAAGAATACCGCAAAAGATGAGCATCTTTGACAATCCCGACGAGTACTATATGCAGCAAGCGCTGCGCGAAGCCCGTGCCGCCTTTGACGAGGGCGAGATACCTGTCGGGGCTGTCATTGTCGGCAACGGCAGCATCATTGCACGCGCCCACAACAACACCGAGCGGCTGCAGGATGTCACCGCCCATGCCGAGATGCTGGCTTTTACCGCCGCCACCAATTTCCTCGGTGCCAAATATCTTACCGACTGCACCCTGTATGTCACCCTTGAGCCCTGTCCCATGTGTGCCGGGGCCGCCGGATGGACACAGATAGGCCGCATTGTCTATGGTGCCTCCGACCCCAAGCGGGGCTTCAGCCGCCTGGGCCGCGAGATGCTGCACCCCAAAACCACTGTCGAGGGAGGCCTGATGAAAGAGGAGTGCGAGGAATTGCTGAAGCGTTTTTTCCAACAAAAAAGACAATAAACAAAAATACTATAACAATTATGCAACCTACATTATTAGTACTTGCCGCTGGTATGGGCAGCCGTTACGGCGGCCTGAAACAGATGGACGGCGTAGGCCCCCACGGCGAAATCATCATGGACTATTCTATCAACGACGCCATCCGCGCCGGTTTCGGCAAAGTGGTTTTCGTCATCCGCCACAGCTTTGAACAGGAATTCAAAGCCAAAATCAACGCCGAGCACTTCGGCAACCGCATTGCTGTGGAGTATGTCTTCCAGGAGCTCGACTATCTGCCGGAAGGCTTCCATGTGCCCGAAGGCCGCGAAAAGCCCTGGGGCACCAACCACGCCATCCTCATGGCCAAGGATGTAATACACGAGCCTTTCGCCATCATCAATGCCGACGATTTCTACGGCCGCGACGCCTTTCAAGTGATTGCCGACCACCTGCGCACACTCGAAGGCACCAAAGGGAAATACTGCATGGTGGGCTACCGCCTGGAAAACACCCTGAGCGAAAACGGCACGGTGAGTCGCGGTGTCTGCGAGACCGATGCCAACGGGCTGCTCATCGGCATGACGGAGCGCACCTCCATCGGCCGTACTGCCAACGGAATCGAGTACAAGGACGCCGACGGCTCGATGCACCCGCTGTCCGCCGACGCTACCGTCAGCATGAACCTCTTCGGCTTCACGCCCGACTATTTCGGCAAGAGCGAGGAGCTGTTCGTGGAGTTCTTAAAGGAGCACGGCAACGAGATGAAGAGCGAATACTATATCCCCTTTGCCGTCAACACCTTCATCCATAGCGGCTACGCCACGATGACTGTTCTGAAGACCACCGCCCAGTGGTTCGGCGTCACCTACAAGGAAGACCGCCCCATGGTTGTCGACCGCCTCAAACAGCTCCACGACCAGGGCGTATACTGATGCCCTGTGACATGGACAGCCTGGACGACATCCTGCTTTTCGCCGACCGGCATTGCACTGACGACCCGCTTGCCCTCCTGCTGCAGAAAGACCGCTACCCGGGCATAAACCTCGGCCTGGTAGCCCAGCAACTGGAAGGCAGAAGCCAGGCCCACAGTAAATGGCCGTCGCTGGCAGCATGCGGCAGCTATTTCTTCCCGCCGAAACTTAACCGCGAGCAAAGCTCGTCAGAGGCCACAGCCCGCTATAAAGCCGGCATTGCCGCCCGGCTACACCCCGACACCCTTGCCGACCTCACCGGCGGCATGGGTGTCGATATTTCATTTATGGCACCTCACTGCCGCCAAGCCGACTATTTCGAGCTTGACACCGAACTATGTGCCATAGCAAAGCACAACTTCAGGCATCTCGGTCTGGACAACATCGCCTGCCACAATGCCGACAGCCTCGCCCACCTCGCCGCACACAGCCATCGTTACAGCCTCATCTTCATAGACCCCGCCCGACGCGACAGCCATGGCCGGAAGGTGTCGGCCTTTGAGAATTGCACACCCGACCTTATAGCCAGTCTGCCGCTGCTGCAAAGCCGGTGCGAACGCCTGCTGATTAAGGCCTCGCCCATGATAGACCTGCATCTGGCACTCTCGCAACTTGGCAGTGTGGCCGAAGTGCACATTGTGGCAGTCGGCAACGAATGCAAGGAGATTCTCTTCCTCAGCGGCGACTCGACGGAGCCCACAATCCATTGCGCCAACATCACCGCGGCAGGCACCTCCCTCACCAGTTTCACAGCCACGTCCGAGGCTGCTGCACAGCCCCTCTATGCCACTGAGACTGCCACCTACCTCTACGAACCCAACTCCGCCATCATGAAAGGCGGCTGCTACAACACCCTGGGCCAGCAATACAACCTGCACAAACTGGCACGCAACACCCACCTCTACACCTCCGACAGACTTGTGTACGGCTTTCCGGGGCGCATCTTTGAGATATTGCAGGCCATTCCGCTCAATGCCAAGACCGTCCGCAAGGCTCTGCCCGACGGCAAGGCCCATGTCGTCACGCGCAATTACCCCATGGCCGCCGCCGAGCTGCAGCGGCAACTCAAACTGCGCGAAGGCGGCGACCTTTTCATCATTGCCGCCACTCTCGGCACCCGTCCCCAAGGGTGGCTCTGCCGACGCGTCGCCGCCACCCCATCCGGCACCGACTCTTGAGCATCATTCCAGCAGACTGCCCCACCCTGCCTGAAAAACTTTTCAACAGAAAAATGAAAGAAATTAACAGGCAAATTTTGTCAATTAAAAAATAAGTTGTAATTTTGCATCCTCTTAGCATAGTGGGTACAAGCCCTGTTATATACCCGTTCAGGCTTGTGATTCAAAATGTTGAGAGAAAATATTATGTCACAGAAACTGGCTGAAAACGTCGAAAAAAAGGTATCCGTCACCCCAATTCGGCACCGAAACCGGCAGAAATGACAAAAAAATTATGCACGTTCCGCATAAAAACCGGGACAGCGAAAACAAAGAAAAAACATCATCGTTAAAAAATAGTATGAACACATTAAGTTACAAAACAATCTCCGCCAACAAGAACACCGTCCAGAAGGAATGGGTGCTCGTTGATGCCGAGAACCAGACCGTGGGACGTTTGGCTACCCGCGTGGCCAACATCCTGCGTGGCAAGACCAAACCTTGCTACACCCCGCACGTGGACTGCGGCGACAATGTCATCATTATCAATGCTGAGAAGATTGTCTTCACCGGCAAAAAGATGACCGACAAGATCTACCAGCGCTATACCGGATATCCCGGCGGCCAGCGCGAGACCACCCCTGAGAAGGTGCTCGCCAAACACCCCGAGCGCATACTTGAACACGCCATCCGCGGCATGCTTCCTAAAAACCGTCTGGGTGCTGCCCTGTACCGCAACCTGCATGTGTATGCCGGTCCCGAGCATCCCCACCAGGGTCAGAACCCCAAAGTAATCAATATTAACGACGTTAGATAATAATCAATATGGAAGTAATCAACACTATCGGTAGAAGAAAATGCTCCGTTGCCCGCATCTATATGACCCCCGGCACCGGCAAGATTGTTGTTAACAAGAGAGACTATAAGGAATATTTCCCCACTGGCCCGCTGCAGTTCATCGTCAACCAGCCTCTGCAGGTTGCCAATGCCGAAGGCAAATGGGACATCAAGGCCAATCTCGACGGCGGCGGAATCACCGGCCAGGCACAGGCTCTGCGCATGGCTATCGCCCGCGCCCTTTGCGAGAACAACATCGAGGACCGTCCCGCTCTGAAGAAAGAAGGTTTCCTCATGCGCGACCCCCGTATGGTCGAGCGCAAGAAACCCGGTCAGCCCAAGGCCCGCAAACGCTTCCAGTTCAGCAAACGTTAACCGTTGCCGCTTAGAAGCACAAACAACAGAAATAATCAAGTTTAGAATCCAAATCGCAGAGACGCTCCGTCTGGTTGCCAGTCCGGCAGCATAGGACAGCCGGAAAACCAGACCCAAAGGACTACTCCACGATTGGTTCAAAAGGAAAGTAAACAATAAAAAAATGACAGAACTCAAATTTGAAGAACTCCTTGAGGCCGGTTGTCACTTTGGACACCTCAAGAGAAAATGGAATCCCAAAATGGCTCCCTATATCTTTAAGGAGCACAACGGCATCCACGTTATCGACCTGCAGAAGACCATCGCCAAAGCCGACGAGGCAGCTGCTGCACTGAAACAGATTGCCAAGAGCGGCAAGAAAGTGCTTTTCGTGGCCACCAAGAAACAGGCCAAGGACATCGTGGCCGAGATGGCAAAAGGCGTTGACATGCCTTTCGTCACCGAGCGTTGGCCTGGTGGTATGCTCACCAACTTCGCCACCATCCGCAAGGCTGTGAAGAAGATGAACAACCTCGACAACCTGATGCACGACAAGGATTTCAACAACATCAGCAAGCGTGAACGCCTCCAGGTGCAGCGCGAGCGTGCCAAGCTCGACAAGAACCTTGGCAGCATCGCCGACCTCACCCGTCTGCCCAGCGCCCTGTTTGTCATCGACATCAACAAGGAGCACATTGCTGTCGCCGAGGCACGCCGTCTTAACATCCCCACCTTTGCACTGGTCGACACCAACTGCAACCCCGACCTTATCGACTTCCCCATCCCCGCTAACGATGATGCTTCCAAGTCGATAGCCGCCATCCTGAAACACATGACCGAGGCTATCCAGGAAGGTCTTAACGAGCGCATGCTCGCCGAGAAGAAGACCCGTCCCCGCCGTGGCCGCAAAAACGAGGATGCCCCCGCTGAACAATAATCATTAACAAAAGAAATCACTACTATGGCAAATATCACCGCAAAACAGGTTAATGAGCTGCGCCAACTCACTGGCGTGGGCATGATGGACTGCAAAAAAGCCCTCGTAGAGTGCGACGGCGATTTTGAGAAAGCTATCGACTTCCTGCGCCAGAAAGGCCAGAAGATGGCTGCCAAGCGTGCCGACCGCGACGCCAACGAAGGCTGCGTGCTGGCCAAGAGCAACGGCACCTACGGTGCTATCATCATGCTGAGCTGCGAGACCGACTTCGTGGCCACCAATGCCGACTTCGTGGCATTCACCACCAACATCCTCGACAACGCCATGGCAAAACACCTCACCACCAAGGAGCAGGTGCTCGACATGGAACTCGAAGGCCGCAAAGTGAGTGACTGCATCACTGACCAGATTGCCAAGATTGGCGAGAAGATAGAGTTGGCCCACTTCGAGGCCATCGAGGCTGCTGCCGTCTACTCCTACATCCATCCGGGCAACCGCATGGCCTCCATCGTCGGAATGTCCAAGGCCGGCTTTGACGAGGTTGGACACAACATCGCCATGCAAGTCGTCGCCATGCGTCCTCTGGCCATCGATGCCAACAGCATCCCCCAGGAGACCAAAGACAAAGAGCTTGCCGTCGCCGCCGAGAAGACCCGCGAGGAACTCATTGGCAAGGCAGTTGACGCCGCCCTGAAGAAAGCCGGCATCAACCCCGCCCACGTCGACAGCGAAGAGCACATGGCCTCCAACTGCGCCAAAGGCTGGATTACCGAGGAGCAGGTCGAACAGGCCAAGAAAATCAAAGAGGAAGAAGCCGCCAAGAAAGCCGCTACCCTCAATGAGAAGCAGATCGAGCAGATTGCTATGGGCCGTCTGAACAAGTTCTTCAAAGAGAACACCCTGGTCGAACAGGAGTACATCATGGAGAGCAAGATGACCGTCCGCCAGTTCATCGAAAGCATCGACAAAGAGCTTTCCTGCACTGGTTTCAAACGCCTCGAGCTGGGTGCGTAATAACACACCTGTCAATAATAATAAAGGCTGCGATTGTTCGCAGCCTTTATTATTTTACTTTTTTGGAAACTTATTCTGCGTGGACTTTCGAGCCGCCACTGGTGCTGCAGTTCACCACGGGATTGCAGCCAGGGAGTGCTTTATAGTAAAGGTCGCTGGAACCCG
This sequence comes from uncultured Bacteroidota bacterium, assembly GCA_902790215.1. Taxonomy (GTDB): domain Bacteria; phylum Bacteroidota; class Bacteroidia; order Bacteroidales; family P3; genus Colimorpha. The sequence goes on from CADAQX010000009.1 coordinate 167,428, forward strand.
AAATGGAACCCGTGATACTCTCGCAGCATGAAATCTTTACATCGCTGGAACCGCTCACCTTGGCAGTCACCTTGCGGCTCTCAAGCCCGAAAGCGTCCACATTGCTGGAGCCGGAGACAGTCATATCCAGCTGCTCGGTGCATATTCCGGCACTCTTGACCGAAGAAGAACCGCTAACTTCCAAATCCAACTTGTCGGCATCGATATAGCCTTCAAAATCCGAGGCACCGGAAAGGTCGATGTTCACCTCCGGTCCCGACACATTGCCGTAGAAATTGGAAGAACCCGACGCATCCACTTCCACCTCGTCACCCTGCAAATCACCACGGAAACTGGAGGCACCCGAAAGTTCCACATCGCATAACTCGATATTACGGGGCAGCAGCACCTTGGCCGTACCGTGGTACCAATGGAACAGACCATTCTTGAAACCAATCTTCAGCGTGCCGTCCTCCACCTTGAAAATAACATTCTTGTGTTCTCCTCCCCTCACTGTCACCTTCGCCTCGTTAATCGTGTCGCACACCACCACATCAAAGGCGTTACTCACATCCAAAGCAGTATATTTGTCGGTAACAGGATAATTAATGGTGATACTGCTGTTGTCCTTTTCACATGCAGTGCACAAACCGCACAGCACAAGTAGCATAAAAGTGATTTTCTTCATTGTAAACAGTTTTTAGTATTCTTTTAAAATGCAAAGATACGAATAAAAAACCATATATGAGAAAAAGTTTGTACCTTTGCACCTCAATTCTATGGCAAAGAAACAGAAATACTACGTTGTTTGGCAGGGTAATACGCCCGGCATCTACGACAACTGGGCCGACTGCCAAAAGCAGGTCACCGGTGTCAGTGCCGCGCAATACAAATCCTTCGACACCCTCGAAGCCGCCCGCTATGCCTACCAGCGTCCCTACGACGAGATAAAGGGAACCCACACCACCCCTACCGCCCAGCCGCCTATGGTGGGGATAGACGAAAACGGCATGACCGTTGTGCGCCCGGGCGGTGTGCCAGGTCCCGAGCTGAACAGTATCGCGGTCGACGCTGCCTGCAGCGGCAATCCCGGGGCGATGGAATACCAAGGGGTCTACGTCGCCACACGCCAGCAGCTCTTCCACTTCATCACACCCCTGGGGACAAACAACATAGGCGAATTCCTTGCCATAGTCCACGGCCTCGCCTACCTCAAGCAGCACCACATGAAGCAGATACTCTACAGCGACTCGAAAATAGCCATCAACTGGATTCGACACAAAGAGTGCCGCACCAAACTGCCCCTCACCCCCGACACCGCCGCGCTTTGGAACGTTATCCGCCGCGCCGAAGCCTGGCTGCAGAACAACACCTACACCACCGAAATCCGCAAGTGGGACACCGACCACTGGGGCGAAATACCTGCCGACTTTAACCGTAAATAACAACACACATGGACGCAATACTCACCATTCTCATCACCATTGCCCAAATCGCCACCGTCTATCTTGCCGCCCGCGGCAACCGCTGGACTTGGGTATTCAGCATAGTCACCGGCCTCATCCTGTGCTACAACTTCTTCACCGACCAGCACTACATGAGCTTCGCTTTCCAAGTCTATAGCCTGCTGGCCTCCATCGGCGGTGTATTCATCTGGAAAAAGAAAGAGGAGGACAACCGTCGCTCCATCCGCTGGGGCAACCCGCTCTGGCCTTTGCTCGCCGTTGCCGCCATCGCTGCCGCCACATACCTGCTCGACACCCGCGTGCTCCACTCCAACCTGCCCGCTCTCGACTGTGCCATCTTTGCCCTCCAGGCTGTGGCCACCTTCCTCATGGTGCGCAAAGACATCAACGCCTGGATTTGCTACCTCATCTGCGACGCCATCTACATTCCCCTCGGCATCATGGGCGGCAGCTACAAATGGCTCTTCATCAGCGCCTGCTTCCTCGCCACCGCCACCTATGGCTTTATAGTCTTCGTCAAAGCCTGGCGCAACAGCAAGAAAGCCTCCGAGACCGAAAACGCATAGTTCCCCCTGCTTAGCACCCGCCGCCGTGAACACCACCAACATGCACATCCCCTCCAACCGCGTGCGCGACATCGAGCGGTACTACCTCTCCGAACTCCGCACCCTCTATCCCGAAGGGGAACTGCGCACCTTTGTCTACATGCTCTTCGAGGCCTTCCTTGGTTGGGACAAAACCCAGTTCCTGCTGCATCGCGACGACACCATCAACCAGTCCGACCTGCTGCGTTTCCACTGGGCCGCCGAAGACCTCAAACGCCACCGCCCTATCCAGCACATCGTCGGCTACACGCACTTCTGCGGCCTCCGCATCGACGTGTCGCCCGATGCCCTCATTCCCCGTCCCGAAACCGAGGAGATAGTGCAAAGCCTCATCCTGTCGCTGCATCCGGCTCCGGCAGCCGTCCTCGACCTCTGCACGGGAAGCGGATGCATTGCCATTGCTCTCAAGCACCACTTCCCCACCGCCGAAGTGACAGCCGTGGACATCTCCCCTGCCGCCCTCGCACTGGCGCAGCACAACGCCCGGCAAAACAATACCGAAATCACCTTTAGGCAAACCGACCTGCTCGACCCCGCGCAGCTCGCCGCACTCCCATGCCCCTACGACCTTATCGTCAGCAATCCCCCCTACGTCATGGAACGCGAGCGCGCCGATATGCAACTCAATGTTTTAGACTACGACCCGGCTCAGGCTCTCTTCGTGCCGGACAGCGACCCGTTGCTCTTTTACCGCGCCATCGGGCAGTATGCCGTCCGCAGCCTCGCCCCCGGTGGACAGCTCGTAGTGGAGATCAACCAAGCCCTTGCAGCCGAGACCTCCCAGCTGCTCGGCACACTGGGCTTCGACACCCGCATCCACGACGACTTCCGAGGCAACCCACGCAGCATCACCGCCACCCTGCCGTCACGATAGCCACGCCGCACCCCCGACGCCCTAACATCGTCCTCTATTCTTTCATGCTTCTATATTATTGAAGGAAAACTACTTCCGGTTTTGACTGTCGATAATGATGGTCACCGGGCCGTCGTTGACAAGCTCCACCTGCATGTTGGCACCGAATTCACCGGTCTGCACCTCTTTGCCGAACTCCTGGCTCAGCCTTTTGATGAACTTCTCGTACATGGGGATGGCCACATCGGGCTTGGAGGCGTGGATGTAGCTGGGGCGGTTGCCCTTCTTGGTGCTGGCCATGAGGGTGAACTGGCTGACAAGCAGGATACCGCTGTCGGGCACATCGGTGATGGGGAGGTTCATCACCCCGTCGGCATCATCGAAAATGCGCAGAGCTACCGTTTTGCGGCAGAGCCAGTTGATGTCTTCGTCGGTGTCGGCATCTTCTATGCCGAGGAGGATGAGCATGCCCTGCCCTATCTGTGATTTAAGCTGCCCCGCAATGGTGACCGAGGCTCTTGTGCAACGCTGGATAACTATTCGCATGGTGGTGTTTTTTGAGAGGATAGGAAGTTCTAGGCTTTCCTAGGATACCTTAGGTTTTCCTAGGAGTTTATTCTATTATCTTTAGTCTGGCATAAACCAGCATCATGGTCTTTTGGCCGGCGGATTCAAAGAAAATGGTGGCCTTGCGGTTGCTACCGCTGCCTTCCACGCTGAGCACCTTGCCCTTGCCGAACTTGGCGTGTTCCACCTGCATGCCCACTTGTATGGCATTGATTTCGGCCTCGCTGTTGGGTGCCGTGGGGCCTTTGGGCAGGGCCGACTGCGGTTTCAGACGGCGTGGTTTCGGCGGCTCAGCGGCGGGTTTACGCTGGAAACCCTGCTCCACCTCGGAAGACCATTTCACTCCCTTCACTCCCTCGAAAGCCTTGGGCAGCTCGCCCGGCTTGGGGAAAGAGCTCTTGCGCTGGGGCATCTCGATGTACTTGCGGTCTATCTCTTCCACGAAACGACTCATCTCCTGGCAGGAGGAGCTGCCGTACTGGTAACGCGTCATGGCATAGGAGAGGGTGAGCTGCCGCTCAGCGCGGGTGACGGCGACATAGAAGAGCCTCCGTTCCTCTTCCAGCTCCTGGCGCGAGGAGATTGACATGATGGAGGGAAAGAGGTTCTCCTCCATGCCCGCCACATAGACGTAGGGGAATTCCAACCCCTTGGCGGAGTGGATGGTCATCATAGCCACCTTGTCGGCATCCTTGTCCTCGCCCTTGTCCTCGGAGGTGAGCAGCAGCACTTGCTGAAGGAATTGGTCGAGGGTTTTTATCGGAGTGGTCAGAGTATTCTGAGTATTCTGATTGTCGCCCTCCTCTTCTTCGGAGAACTGGTCTTCCTTTTCGCAGAATTCCTGCACACCGTTGAGAAGCTCTTCGATGTTTTCTATGCGGTTGGGATTGTCGGGGTCGTCGTCGTTGCGCAGCATGGTGACGATGCCGGAGTTATAGACTATCTGCTTGGCCAGGTCGTAGGCGTTGGTGACGGGCAGCATGGCTGTGAAGCGCTTGATCATCATCACGAACTCGCCTATCTTCTGCGTGGCACCACTTCCGAGACCCAAACCCCACGAGGGCAGGTTTTCGAGCACTGTCCAGACGGCCACGTCATTGTCTGACGCAGCCACACGCACTCGGTCAAGCGTGGTTTGCCCAATGCCTCGTGCGGGGTAGTTGATGACACGTAGGAGCGATTCCTCGTCGTAGTTGTTCACCACCAGGCGCATGTATGCCAGCACATCCTTGATTTCCTTGCGCCCATAGAAAGAGAGTCCCTGGTAGATGCGGTAGGGGATGGCAGCGCGGCGGAGGGACTCCTCAATGGCACGCGACTGCACATTGGTGCGGTATAGGATGGCGAAAGACTTGTAGTCGAGGTTTTCACCGATGTGGGCTTCCTGTATCGATTCGGCTATGAGTCGCCCTTCGTCGCGCTCGTCGGCGGCGCGGAGCAGGGTGATGCGGTTGCCTTGTGCGTTGTCGGTCCATATTTCCTTCTCTATCTGCTCGACATTTTTGGCTATAATGGAGTTGGCGGCATTGACGATGACCTTGGTGGAGCGGTAGTTCTGTTCCAGTTTGAAGAGGTGGAGGTTGGGATAATCGCGGCGGAAGTTGAAGATGTTCTGTATGTTGGCACCACGGAAGGCATAGATGCTTTGGGCATCGTCACCCACGACACAGATGTTCTGCAGCCGCGCGGCAAGCTTTTTGACAATGAGGTATTGCGAGTAGTTGGTGTCCTGGTACTCATCGACCATGATATACTTGAAACGGTTCTGGTATTTGAGCAGCACATCGGGAAAGTCGCGCAGGAGGATGTTCATGTTGAAGAGCAGGTCGTCGAAGTCCATGGCCATGGCGTTGCGCAGGCGCTGGTTGTAGTGCTTGTAGATTTCGGCAATCATGGGCTTGTGTGAGTCCTTGTCGGCCTGCATGATTTCGGGGTTGTTGGCGTAGTCGTCGGGCGAGAGGAGGTTGCTCTTGGCCATGGAGATGCGCCCGAGCACAAAACTGGGGCTGTAGGTCTTGGGGTCGAGGTTCTGAGCCTTCACAATCTGCTTGATGGCAGACTTGCTATCGTCGGTGTCGTAGATGGTAAAGGTGCGGATATACCCCAGTTTTTCCGCTTCGGAGCGGAGAATGCGGGCAAAGACAGAGTGGAATGTTCCCATCCAGATATTGCGGGCCTCGGAGCCGACGAGTTTCATGATGCGCTCCTTCATCTCGGCGGCAGCCTTGTTGGTAAAGGTGAGTGCCAGGATATTGAAGGGGTCCACACCCTGGCTTATGAGATAGGCTATGCGGTAGGTGAGCGTGCGGGTCTTGCCGCTACCGGCACCGGCTATTATCATGACGGGGCCTTCGGTGCAGGCGGCTGCCTCGCGCTGCGATTCGTTGAGCTGGGAGAGTATGTCGTTGTTCATCCTGTGATTTGAAAATGGAGAGTTGATAATTGAAAATTAACGCTACCTGTTTATTGTCATTACCGCTTTAGTTTATCTTTAGGCCATAGAGCTTGGAGAGGGTGTCGTAAACACGGACGCTCTGCGACTGGCGCACGGAGATGTCGAGGCGGCAGTCGAGGTTGAACTCCTGGTTGCGGGGCTGTACGCCCAGTTCCTTGAGCATGCGCATCACGTCGTTCATCAAGGCATACTCGAAGTGGAGATGATAGGTCACGTCGATGGTCTTCTCTATGATGGTGGCGTTGGTGATGGCGTCGCGCGCGGCGGCCTTGTAGGCATTGGCCAACCCCGAAGCGCCCAGCAGTATGCCACCAAAGTAGCGCACCACGACGATGAGCGTGTCGGTGAGGTCGGCGGAGAGAAGCTGCCCATGGATGGGCCGGCCGCCAGTGCCAGAGGGCTCGCCGTCGTCGTTGGCCCGGTAGACCTCCTTGGTGGGGCCGAGTATATAGGCATAGCAATGGTGACGGGCATCGAAGTACTCCTTGCGCAGTGCCTCGAGGTGCTGTTTCACCTCGTCGGTGTTATGCACCGGATAGGCAAAGGCGAGGAACTTGCTGCCCTTCTCCTTGTAGAGCCCCTCGGCGGGAGCCGCTATGGTATGATACGTGTCATCGAACATTGTGGCTGTCAAAAACTGCTTTATTATTAGGCTCTAAGGCTTCCGCCCATGGCCATAGAATGCAATGCAAAGATAAACAAAAAAAACGACATAGCAGGTAAAAACTATCACCGCTGCACCAAGAAAAAAAGCACCTGTCCACAAAAACATGCTATATCGAAAAAAAAGCGTATCTTTGCAGTCGCTTTCGAAAGGTGGAAGCTGTTTGCAAGAAAAGCATTGCGATAAGGTCCTTACATTTAAAGTTCGCCATATTTTATGTGAGTCGTGCACACTTCACATTTACCTTCTGTAGTAGTCGAATTTGGGCAATTAGAACAGATGTATTAACCAACAATAGGGAGTGTAATGTGGGTACCATAAATCCTTACAGTGCAATAAATATATACCACTATCATATTATTTATATGCATCTTACAGAATTATGCAAACAGCATTATGCAAATTGCATAATGCTGTTTGCATAATATCAAAAATTATTCGTATCTTTGCAGCCGGAAACTATAGAATAGAAGATTATGGAAGAGAATCCTTTTGTAGTGTCTGGGCGCATACGGCCCGAGTATTTCTGCGACCGCAAGGCTGAGTCGGAACGGATGATTAAACTGCTGACCAATGGGAATAACGTGGTATTAAAGTCTGACCGGCGCATGGGCAAAACGGGACTGATTCAGTATTGCTTTGACCAGCCTGTGCTGCACGATAATTATTACACGTTTTTTGTAGATATTCTTCACACCACCTGTTTGCAAGAGTTGGTGCATGAGTTGGGTCGGACAGTGTATGAACAGACTGTGCCTCGAGGTAAAAAGATGGTACAGAACTTTGTCAAGGCTCTGCGCAGCATTGCAGGTAAAATGGGGTTTGATGCAAGCACTGGGCTGCCGACTTTCAGCGTTGGCCTTGGTGACATTGAACAGCCCGAATATACGCTGGAAGAGATTTTCGGCTACCTGCAGCAGGCCGACAAGCCTTGTATTGTCGCCATTGATGAGTTTCAGCAGGTGGCAAAGTACCCGGAAAGTAATATCGAGGCCTTGCTTAGAGGCCATATCCAGCGGATAGACAATTGCCGATTCGTGTTCGCGGGAAGCGAGCGACACATGCTGGAACAGATGTTTGACAGCAGAAAACACCCCTTCTATAAGAGTGCAGACAACATGAACCTGGGGGCTATAGACAGGGATTTGTATGTTGATTTTATGTGTCAGAAGTTCCAGGAGAAGGGAAGGTCATTGGATGCAGATGTCGCTAAGGTTGTATATGATATGTTTGAGGGGCATACATACTATGTACAGAAGACTATGAATGAAGCCTTTGCCGACACTTCAAGGGGTGATAAATGCACAGAAGAAACTTTGGGGACTGCCATTAGCGATATTCTTGCCAGCAATGATTATTACTACAGAGAGTTGTTGTCTCGTATGACAATAAAGCAGAAGATGCTATTGTATGCTATTGCAGAAGACGGCTTGGCCACACAAATAACTTCTGCAGACTTTATCAAACGCCATAAACTGACTTCAGCCAGTTCGGTTCAGTCGGCAGTCAAGAGACTTCTGTCGGACGGCTATGTCGTTGAGGAGGATAGACGGTACCGGGTCAATGACCGGTTCTTCGGGCTGTGGATACAGCGGATGATGGCATAACATCCGGGTTAAGGAAGTGGCTTATGGTGGGCAGAATATGTGGCGTAATGCAAGTTTTTCTTGCTATGTTAAAAAAATTGTGTATCTTTGCAGCGATTAAATGTGGGGACGAGAGTCCCCTCTTTTATTGCTTATGATAGACAAGTTCAAGGTTTTAGACATCATCAACGATGTGCTGGAAGGGACTGAAAAGTTCCTCATTAATATGAAAATCACCCCCGATAACCGCATTTTTGTGGATATCGACGGGGATAACGGCGTCACGATTGACGACTGCATTGAACTGAGCCGCGCCATTGAGAACGGTTTAAACCGCGAAGAGGAGGATTTCGAGTTGAATGTGAGTTCGGCGGGTGCCGATTCTCCATTGAAGATGCCGCGTCAGTTCCGCCGCCATGTGGGTCGGGATGTAAGTGTGGTGCCTTTTGAAGGACCGAGTGTGGAAGGCACTCTGGCCGAGGCCGGCGACAAGGAGTTCACCATCAAAATCAAGGGCACCAAGAAAGAGGCGCCGAAGGAATATACTTTTGCCTACGAGGATGTGAAGACTGTGAAGGTAATCATCCGTTTCTGAGGCACAGACATAGTGTAGAAATTATATCAACAATATATTAGTCAAATGAAGACGTTAGACCTGATAGATTCCTTTTCGGAATTTAAAGAATTTAAGAACATTGACCGCGAGACATTGATGCATATTCTCGAAGAGGTTTTCCGCGCCGCGCTGGCCAAACGCTACGGCACCGAGGACAACTTCGACATTATTGTGAACATTGACAAAGGCGACCTGGAGATTTTCCGCAACCGCACCATTGTTGAAGACGGTGCCGTGAAGGACGAGAACCTGGAGATTGCCTACAGCGATGCCATTAAGATTGAGTCGGACTTTGAAGTGGGCGAGGAACTGTCGGAGCCCATCTACATGACCGACTTTGGCCGCCGCGAGATTCTGGCTATCCGCCAGAATCTGGTGAGCAAAATCCAAGACTATGAGAAGTCGCTTGTCTTCCAAAAATACAAAGAGAAAGTTGGCGAAATTGTGGTTGGCGAAGTTTACCAACCCTGGAACAAAGAGATATTGATTCTTGACGAGGAGAAAATTGAACTGGTGCTTCCCAAGGCCGAGCAGATACCGACCGACCGTTTCCGCAAAGGCGACACCGTGCGTGCCGTTGTGCTGAAGGTGGAGATGCGCAACAACAACCCCGTCATCGTGCTGTCCCGCACATCCCCCATCTTCCTGGAGCGCCTGCTCGAGGCTGAGGTGCCAGAGATTTACGACGGTCTCATCACCATCCGCAATATCGTCCGCATCCCCGGCGAGCGTGCCAAGATAGCCGTTGAGTCCTACGACGACCGCATTGACCCCGTGGGTTCTTGCGTCGGTATCAAGGGTGCCCGTATCCATGGCATTGTGCGTGAGCTGCGCAACGAGAACATTGACGTGCTCAACTATACCCCGCGCCTGGACATTATGGTGCAGCGTGCTTTGGCTCCCGCCAAGGTTTCGTCGCTCAAGGTACGCGAGGAAGAGAAGAAAGTGGATGTCTACATGGAGCCGGACCAGGTGTCGCTGGCCATCGGCAAGGGCGGCTGCAACATCAAGCTGGCCAGTAAGCTGGTAGGATACGACATCGATGTTTACCGTACCGGTGACGAAGACCCGGACGATGTCGACCTGCGCGACTTCTCCGACGAGATTGACCAGTGGATTATCGATATCCTCATCAATATCGGCTGCGACACGGCCCGCGAGGTTCTTGCCCTCAGCAAGGAAGACCTCCTCAGCCGTACCGACCTCGAAGAGGAGACTATCGACGAAGTCATCCGCATCCTCAAGGCTGAGTTCGAGGAAGAGCCGAACTCCCAGAATGCTGAGGCCAAAGCCGAGCCCGACGGGGAATAGGCCAACAACCCACTGGGATTTGGACAACCACTTAGCAAGTGGCAAAAAGAAATAACAAAACAATGGCGGCCACCGCCGCCCTAACGAAAAAAGGAGTGTAATATGGCAGAAGAAAACAAAGGAATACGACTTAAAAAAGCGGCTACAGAGCTGAACGTGGGAATCTCTACACTAGTGGAATTTCTTGCCAAGAAAGGCCATCAGGTGGAAATGAACCCCAATACGAGGCTCTCTGCCGAGCAGTACGATATTGTCGCCACCGCCTTCCAGGCCGAGCGTGCCGTCAAAGAGCAGGCTGACAAAATCGAAATAACTCCCAGCAGCAGTAATGTGGTTGTAGAGGCGACCAACGACGAGAACAAAGAGGAGTCGGAAGAAGTCATCATCAAGAACTACAACACATCACCTGCAGACAACAAGGTCGCTGCCAAGCCCGTCGAAACTGCCGTCACTCCCGACGAGCCGGAGGTGTCCGAGACTGTTGCAGAGAATGCCGCCGAGCCTGTGGCACCCATCGAGAGCGAACAAGTTCCCGAAGCTGTCAGCGAACCTGCAGAGCCTCAGCCCGCAGAGCCCGAGGCCGCCCCGGCATTCATTCCCACACAGGTAGGCGACCTGCGCATCATCAACAAGATAGACCTCGACGCCATCAACACCAAGACCCGTCCTGACAAAAAGAAAAAGACCAAGGCCGAGAAGACTGAAAAGCAAGCCAAAGCCTCTAAAGCTCCTAAAACCCCCAAAGCCGAAGCTCAGCCCAAGGCACCCAAAGAGCAAGTCGAGGCACCCAAGGAGCCTCCCGCACCGGCACCCGTTCCCGAACCCGAGCCTGTGCCCGAACCTGTCGTGGTGGCTCCCCCTGCCGTAAAAGAGCCGGAGTTTATCGAGACACAATACAAGAAACTCGAAGGCCCCAAACTGGTAGGCAAAGTGGATCTCAGCCAGTTCGAGAAGCCAAAGTCATCTTCTGAAAAGAAGAAACGCAAGCGCATCAAGAACAAAGGTGTCAAGGTGAGCGAAGTAAACGGCCAAACCGAAACTGCCGCTCCCGCTCCAAGCACCCCAAAGAATGCCTCAAAGAACAAAAAGAACGAGGCAGGTGGAACCGATGCCAAGAGCGAAAAATCCGAAAAGAAGAAAAAGAAAGAAAAGAAGGCCGTAAAGGTCGAGATTGATGAATCTGAAATCGAGAAACAGATTCGCGACACTCTCGCCCGTCTCAGCCCCATGGGCAAGTCAAAGACTTCCAAACACAACCGCGAGAAACGCCAGAAGGTGCACCAGCGCATAGAGGAGGAGCAGCTCAACGAGATGGAAAGCCAGAAGACGTTGCAGGTGACGGAATTCGTCACCGCCAACGAGCTGGCCACCATGATGAACGTGCCTGTCACCCAGGTCATCAGCACCTGTATGTCCGTAGGCATATTCGTCAGTATCAACCAGCGTCTCGATGCCGAGACCATCAAGCTCATTGCCGACGAGTTCGGCTTTGAAATCAACTTTGCCAGTGCCGACGTCATCGACGAGCTCAACAAGATTGAAGAGGAAGACCGTCCCGAAGACCTCATCACGCGCAACCCCATCGTCACCGTCATGGGTCATGTGGACCACGGTAAGACCTCTCTCCTTGACTATATCCGCAAGACCAACGTCATTGCCGGTGAGGCTGGCGGCATCACCCAGCACATCGGTGCCTACGAAGTCACCACTGCCGACGGCCGCAAGATTACTTTCCTCGACACCCCTGGCCACGAGGCTTTCACAGCCATGCGTGCCCGCGGTGCCAAGGTGACGGATATCGCCATCATCGTCATCGCCGCCGACGACAAAATCATGCCGCAGACCGTCGAGGCCATCAACCACGCCCAGGCTGCCGGTGTCCCCATCGTCTTTGCCATCAACAAGATTGACAAACCCGGTGCCGACCCCGACCGCATCAAGACCGAACTGGCCAACATGAACCTTCTTGTCGAAGAATGGGGCGGTAAATACCAAAGCCAGGACATCTCTGCCAAGAAGGGTATCAACGTGGAGGAACTGCTTGAGAAAGTAATTCTCCAAGCTGACATCATGGAGCTGAAAGGCAACCCCAATAAACGAGCCAAGGGTACTGTGCTGGAAAGCTCGCTGGACAAAGGCCGTGGCTATGTGGCCAAACTCCTTGTGGAGAACGGTACCATCCGCAAAGGCGACCCCATCGTGGCTGGTGCCATCAGCGGTCGTGTGCGCGCCATGTACAACGAGCGCAACCAGGAAGTCATGTCTGCCGGTCCTTCGCAGCCCGTGCTGCTTCTCGGCCTTACCGGTGCCTGCCAGGCAGGCGACACATTCAACGTCACTGAGAACGAGAAGGAAGCCAAAGATATTGCCGCTAAGCGCACCCAGCTGCAACGCGAGCAGGGACTCCGCACCCAGACACACCTCACCCTCGACGAGATTGGCCGCCGCATAGCATTGGGCAACTTCAAAGAACTCAACGTTATCGTCAAGGGCGATGTGGACGGTTCCGTCGAAGCACTTTCCGACTCGCTGTTGAAGCTCTCCACCGACGAAGTGCAGGTCAACGTCATCCACAAGGCTGTGGGACAGATTACCGAGACCGACGTCATGCTGGCTGAGTCCTCCGACGCTATCATCATCGGCTTCCAGGTGCGCCCCTCCGTGGGTGCCCGCAAGATGGCCGAGACCGACCACATCGACATCCGCCTCTACAGCATCATCTACGACGCCATCAACGAGCTCAAGGATGCTATTGAGGGCATGCTCTCGCCCGAGACACAGGAGAAGATTGTCGCCAACCTCGAAATCCGCGAAACCTTCAAGATTTCCAAGGTGGGTACCATTGCAGGATGTATGTGTCTTGATGGAAAGATTACCCGCAACCACAATGTCCGCATCATTCGCGACGGCATCGTGGTCTATACAGGCAAGCTGGCCTCTCTCAAACGCTTCAAAGACGATGTCAAGGAAGTCGTCAGCGGCCAGGACTGTGGCCTGAACATCGAAGGCTTCAACGACATCAAAGTCGGCGACATTGTCGAAGCCTATGAGGTAATAGAAATCAAACGAAAACTATGATGAATGTGTTAACGTGTAAATTCGTTAATTCGTGAATCACTGAATACGTTAATTTGTTAATCATGAAGGCACAAGGAATATTATACGACAAAAGCAAGATATTTGCCTTAAGCGTAATTGCCTTGTGTAACGAGTTGCGTGAAAAGGGTGAATATGTCATGTCCAAACAGATTCTCAAGTCAGGTACCAGCATAGGAGCAAATTATTGCGAGGCAGTTTGTGCCGAGAGTCCACAAGACTTTATCCACAAAGTGTCTATCTCAATTAAAGAAGCGAATGAAACATACTATTGGCTAGACCTGCTTCACGATAGCAAATATCTCGACAACGAAAGGTACACCCAAATGAGCAATCAAGTGGAAGAAATCTTCAAGATGCTTAATTCCTCTGCAATAACCGTCAAACAAAGACTAACGCATTAACGAATTCAAAAAGACTAACGAATTAACACATTAACGAATTAACGAATTCAAAAGGACTAACGAATTAACACATTAACGAATTAACACATTCAAAACGCTCTGATAGTTCAATGGATAGAATAACTCTCTCCTAAAGAGTAGATCCGGGTTCGATTCCCGGTCGGAGTACAAAACAAAGATGCCATAGAAGCAATTCACTTGTTTTTTGCAAGTTCTCTTAGTTAAATCAAAACACAGTATGTCAAAGGCCTCTCGGTTCAAAGAAGCGTAACCACTCCTTGGAAGCCGGTTGCAAAAGTACATAAAACTCTTGCACCATTTCCCTCAATTTTCGCCTACTTTCCGATATTAACCTATATTTACCACAAAGTAGGAATAGAAAACCTCTCAGTATGACAGGATTCCTGAATTGAAGAGTGATGCTAAGGCTGACCTTATTTACTTCATCGGATTATTGGAGTGGCGCGATACGGGCTTTTGTGAGGTGTGTCTATCTGTCAGCATGACTATCAGATCATGGATAGGAACGAGCGAAGCTTCACCCTGTATATGACGTTTAAGACGATACAACCCTGCAAGGCGTACAGAAATCTGTTGTCAATACATGTGCAACACCTGTAGGGTCTATTTTTGAAAAAATAGATGGACAAGGAGTGCTTTTTATGCCGACAGGCAGGTTTGCGGGTTTTATGTAATTGTCTGGTATATATACCAATTTGTTGTTATTATTTGAAATAATGCAACTGTTTTTAAAAAAAAGTGTATATTTGCAGCCGCTTACAATAGTAAAGTAAGCAGTAAGCAAGAAAAGCATTGCAAGATTGTCCTTTTTGCTGAATTTCGCCAAAACAAAGAAGGAGGACGAGGCAATTATGCTTTCGCTTGTTGTGTATGCTATGGGCTCACGCCTCAGCATATCCTCAGGCGTGAGATTAGTTCCTTAACCGTTCCTTCAAAGGTGTTTGGCGATACCTAGCAAAAGACGGACATGAGCACATAAGTCTCATGCCTTTTTTATTTGCTGCCTGTTGGAGACTTGGGGCAGTAACATAATACCTAAAAACATGAAAGAAAGCAATTTCAAGTGCAATTACGAATCACCCGTCGTAGAGGTGTTGAAAGCCCGCGTGGAGGCTGGTTATCAGTCTTCCAATGTGCAAAGTGGAGGAAACGCCAACACCACCCGCTACGGTGAAGGCAGCTGGGACACACCCAGTGGTAACCCTAACGCACGGTACAATTAACCTTTAACCTTACTTGCCATGAAGAAGATTCTATTCATTTCTACTCTCATTGCAACCCTGCTGCTGGCCTCCAGTTGCCAGAAAGAGCAGGAATTAGTCACCCTCGGGGCAGTCATCAACCAGCCCTCCAAGACCTATATCGACAATCGCTACCCCTGTTGGAGCGAGGGCGACCAAGTGTATGTCAACAATGCCGCCTACACCGTCTCTGCCATCTCCGGCTCGTCGGCACAGATAGCCGATGTGGTGGGTGACGACTCTTATCGTGCCCTCTTCCCCGCCTCGTTGGTGACACCGGGCAGCAACATCACCAACAGTGCTACCATACCCGTCACCCTGCCAGCCACGCAGCGGTACCAAGTGGTGAATGGCCACCAACGCGTAGACGCTCCCATGGGGGCCTACACCGAGGGCAGCACACTGCAGTTCTACAACCTCTGCTCCATTGTGCATGTGGTAGTCAACAACAACACGGGCAGTGACATGACACTCGGTAGCCTGAAAATGGAAGCAGCCAACGCCTATCTGAGCGGCACAGGCACTGCCTCAATCAACGGCACTTTGAACGACGGCATCACCCTCTCCTCCGATGCCTCCCACTCCGTTTCGCTCCGCATAGCCGGACCCACCAGCGTCACCCTCGCTGCCGGAGCCCAATCCACTTTCGACATCTACGTCCCCGCCTTCCCCACGGACAATGTCACCATCACCCTCTATACCACCAACGGCTACTACTACGAGCTGCCCAAGAACGGTGTAGCCCTCACCCCCAACACCTACACCACCGTCACCCTCAATGTCACCTCCCTCACCCAAGTCCTCGCCGCAGAGCTGGTGAATGGCTATACGTTTAAAAATGCCATTCCTGACAATGCCACTTCGGTGGTTTTCGAATACAATAACGCTTCGACATCAAATACTATACTATCCACACCCGATTCCCCTGTCCCCATTTATGGTTACATAGATGGGAATGTATGGCATGTATGTACTGCCGCCGATGCAATCAATGCCAACTCTGACTGTTCAAGTATGTTCTCCTCCAAATCGTCCCTAACCTCCATTGATTTTGGATCTGACTTCAACACTTCCAACGTGACGTATATGCTATATATGTTTGATGGTTGCTCCAGCCTGACCAGCCTCGACCTCTCCAACTTCAACACCGCCAACGTGACAAGTATGGGTGCGATGTTTGGCAATTGCCAAAGCCTGACCAGCCTTGACCTCTCCAACTTCAACACTTCGAATGTAACAAATATGCAGGTGATGTTTAGCGGGTGTTACAGCCTGACAAGCCTTGACCTCTCCAACTTCAACACTTCCAGCGTGATGAATATGCCTTTTATGTTTGAGGGTTGCTCCAGTCTTACCAGTCTTGACCTCTCCAATTTCAACACCGAGAATGTAACGAGCATGAACGGTATGTTCGGAAAATGTAGCAGCCTGATAAGCCTTGACCTCTCCAACTTCAACACCTCCAACGTGACGAGTATGAGAGGGATGTTTTCCAGGTGCATCAGTCTGACCAGCCTTGACCTCTCCAGTTTCAACACTGGCAATGTGACGCGAATGTATAATATGTTTGGCGGTTGCTCCAGCCTGACTAGCCTTAATCTATCCCACTTTGATATGAGTAGGGTTTTAGAGAAGTCATTCATGTGCCTCCTCCTTTCCACCACTTCAGGTTATTGTACTATCATTTGCCCAGCGGCAGTGCAGACGGAATTGGAGAATGGTACAGACCTACCCTCAAGCGGAGTTACTTTCACTTGGGTTAGACCCACATCCAAGTAAGGCAACTGCCATCTGTCTGCTATTGTCAGCCTATCCGTGCCGGAGGCACTGTATCCTATTAACCCCACACTAAGCGACCACAGAGAGTGCAGTGTGGGGTTGCATATCAACCCCATCTTGCGTGTCAACGACACGCTACAAAAACTTTATTCTCAACAATTTGCAAAGATTGCTCTCCCAAGAGAGCAAAAAATGCAAAATTTACTCTCCCGAGAGAACAATAATTATTGAGTTTTGACGTTACCATTGTAAATTAAACGATTATGGACGTACTGGTATCACAATTTAAACGTCGGCTGACGAATATATCGTTAGATTTGATTAGAGAGTGCATTAACGAAGTGGCTTGGGATGAAAGGCTGTCAGCCATCATAGGACCGCGCGGTGTAGGCAAGACCACGTTGATACTTCAGTATATAAAACAGCATTACGCCGATAGTCTTTCCGAAGTGCTTTATGCCACAGCCGAAAGTCTGTACTTCGCACAGAACACACTAGTGGACTTGGCGGAACGATTCGTGACAAATGGGGGAAAACATCTATTCTTAGACGAGATTCATCGTTATCAGAACTGGAGTCGTGAAATAAAACTGATTTACGATACCTACCCCGAACTGAAGGTTACGATTAGCGGATCATCACTGCTTCAGATACTCAATTCGGAAGCTGACCTTTCTCGTCGTTGCATTTGGTATAATATGCAAGGGTTGTCTTTCCGCGAATTTCTTCGGTTTTATAAAGGAATCGACCTCCCAGTGTTCTCTTTCGACAATATTATTCAAAAACCTGATGATGTATGTCGCAAAATCAATACATTGTGTCACCCTGTGCCATTGTTTCATGAATACCTTCAGGTAGGTTATTTCCCCTACTTTTTAGAGGGCGAGAAAAGATACTATGAACGTGTGGGGAATGTGATAGACTATGTAATTGGCACAGAACTACCGATGGTATGCAAGGTGGAGACGGTGAACGTTCGCAAGCTACAGATGCTGCTAAATGTAGTGGCTGGCCTTGTACCTTATGAACTTGATATTAGCAAAATTGCACTGATGCTACAGTCTTCGCGTAATACGGTGATAACTTATCTTAGGTATTTGTCCATGTCGAAAATTATCAATTTGCTCTATTCGGACATCCAATCGCTAAAGAAAGTACAGAAACCCGATAAAATGTATTTGGAAAACCCCAATATGCTATATGCCTTGTGTCTGGAAAAAGCGAATATAGGTACCGCCAGAGAGACCTTTGTTGTTAATCAATTGGGATACCAACATCGGATAGAGTACAGCAAGAAAAACGGTGATTTCAAAATCGATGGGAAATATGTGTTTGAAGTGGGTGGAGCTACTAAGAACTTTGACCAGGTGGCCAACATACCTGACTCATACATCTTAGCAGATGACATAGAATGGCCTGTAGGAAACAAACTGCCACTATGGCTTGTCGGACTGTTGTACTGAAGAGAATTGTGATTAGGTAACCACTAATATTTACCCCAAAAAGGAGCATTCGTGATAATCAAATACTGAGTATTAAACACAAATTGCCATGTAATGACTATAAATTCATGGCAATTAATGATAATTAGTGTTTAACCCAAATCGGTCATTAGGCAGACTTTTCAATTATTCTCTTTTTTCAGGTCCGTTTATGCCCTATCAGTATTTCTTTATGTTCTATGATGTTACTTGGCTCGGCGGAGCAAGCGAGCTTTCTCTGCTCTCAAAAATAACGTTGCTCCCATTCGGTCGCGACGTCACTTTACGCAGCTTTCGCCAGCGCTGCGGCCAATCTGCTCGAAACAAATACTCACCTGCCATAAACCCTAATGACCGATTGGGGATAAAATACTCAATATAATGCTCTACATCTGAATATTATTTGTATATTTGCACCCACAAACACACATCATTATGAAAAACAGGATTATTCTTAATGCCCTGATACTAGTCACAATGGCTATGCTGGCAGTAGGTTGCCAGAAAGACTATGAAACCCTCCACGCCGAATTGGTTGACGGTGAGACTTTCAATAGTACCATTCCAGCGAATGCCACATCTGTGGTATTTGAATGCAACAATTCCTATCACAGAAACCGTATTAATCTTTCTTCACCTTCATCGCCAGTTCCTGTCTATGGACATTTAGAAGGCGAAGTGTGGTATGTCACCACCCGGGCCGGTTTCCTTGATGCCAATCCCAATAGTAGAAAGATGTTCTGTAATTGTTCAAAGTTGACCTCCATCAAGTTTGGCAATGGCTTCAACACCTCCAATGTAGAACACATGGATGCCATGTTTTATGGCTGCAGTGGCTTGACGAGCCTTGATGTCTCCAATTTCAACACCTCCAATGTCGTCTCCATGTCCTATGCTGTAGATTCAGTTTTTTACTCTACTGCCCCAGATGGACGACGATACAAATGGTACAATAAATATATGCTAATGGGTATGTTCGCCGGTTGTAGCAGTCTCACAAGTCTCGACCTTTCCAGTTTCAACACCTCCCAAGTGACCGACATGCGTGGACTCTTTGATGGGTGTAAGAATCTGACAAGCCTAAATGTATCCAACTTCAACACCTCGAATGTAAAACACATGGATGCCATGTTTAGGGGTTGCAGCAGATTGACAAGCCTTGACCTCTCCAATTTCAACACCTCCAATGTCGTTTCCATGAGCTATAGGGTTAAGGTATTCCGCAACAACGGTTCTTGGGGACAGAGGCCAGGCAGTGGTTATAATTGGGATGGCGGCATGTTTATGAATTGCAATAGTTTGACAAGCCTCGACCTTTCCAATTTCAACACTTCGAATGTGACCTGTATGTGTAAGCTGTTCTGCAATTGCACCCATTTGACATTCCTCGACCTCTCCAATTTCGATATGACCTTGACAAATGGTTTCTCCCAGAAGCAGGATATGTGTAGTGGCTTATCTACATCTTCGGGAGTCTGCACCATCGTTTGTACAGAGTCGGTACAAAACAGTCTCTTAGATAATAATGGTTACATTACAGGTATTCCCGTCGACGAGGTGACGTTCACCTGGGTGAGACCTTAGGGATTATTGCTTGAATGCTTGAATGTGTAAATGCTTGAATGAATGCATGAATGCTTGATTGTGTAAATGCTTGAGTGAAAAATACTCAGACAATCAAGCAATTAGACAATCAAGCAATAATTGACGTTGTTTACCGTTATAGGGGCATGAATAGGTTGATGAATGCTATTGTGGCACTTCGCGATGAGGCACAAGCTGCACACTTGGCCCGTTTCTTCAAGACGGGACCGGGAGAGTACGGCGAGGGCGACCGTTTCCTTGGCATCAAGGTGCCGGTCACCCGCTCGGTGGTGAAGGAACACTGGAAAGGGTGCAACTGGGATGACCTTGAGGAGTGTCTGGCTTCGGAGTGGCACGAAGTGCGGCTGGCTGGCCTGCTGGCTTTGGTCCAGCGTTTTCACCACGCCAAAAGAGACCCCGCCGAACAGCAAAAGTGTGTAGATTTTTACCTCAACCACCTTTCGGCAGTGAACAATTGGGATTTGGTTGACCTCTCGTGCTATGAAATCCTCGGCACGTGGTACCTCACCCACGACGCCACACTGCTTTACACATTAGCCCGCGAGGGCAAGACCATTTGGGAACAGCGTATAGGCATTGTCAGCACCATGCAGTTTCTACGCCACGGGCGCTTGGACGACACCTACGCCATTGCCGACATCCTGCTTCACCACCCCCACGACCTTATCCACAAAGCCGTTGGCTGGCTGCTGCGCGAGGCCGGCAAGCGCGACACCCAGCGCCTGCAGCAGTATCTCGACACCCGCTGCACCGCCATGCCTCGCACCATGCTGCGCTATGCCATTGAGAAATTCCCTCCCGACATCAGGCAGTTCTATCTTAGACAAAAATAACAATATAATACATTAAAGTTATGAAGATTATCACAGTCGAAACCCTCCAGGGTTACAATTACGAAGAGCTGGGCGTTGTGACCGGCAGCACCATCCAGTCCAAGAACTTTGTCAGCGACTTCGGTCAGGGCATAAAGAGCATAGTGGGTGGCGAACTCAAATCCTACACCTCCATGATGGAGAAAGCCCGCAACCAGGCCACGCAGCGTATGGTTGACCAAGCCGTCAAGATGGGCGCCGATGCCATCATCGGCGTGCGCTACACCACCTCCAGCATCATGGCGCAGGCCGCTGAAGTGCTGGTGTATGGCACCGCCGTCCGATACAAATAGACAGGAATCCTTTCATGTGGATTTTTTTTTGTATTTTTGCAAGTTAAAACTAACATGCAAAAATGTCCAAGCAGTATGCCCATCGCAGTGGTATAGTGAAGATTATCTTCATTGTGGTCGGAGTCCTCTTTGTGCTCCGGCTCTCGATGCTGCAGCTGTTTGACAAAGAATACAAGGAAAAAGCCAAGAACCAGTCGCTGCGCATCATCACCCAGTATCCCTCCCGTGGACTGATGTACGACCGCAACGGGCAGCTGCTTGTCTACAACGAAGCAGTGTACGACCTGATGGTCATCCCCCGCATGGTGAAAGACCTCGACACCGACTATTTCTGCCGGAATGTAGGCATCACCCGCGAGGACTTCATCTCCCGCATGGAAAAGGCCTATACCTACTCCCCCTATTCCGGCTCCATCTTCATGAAACAGATATCCAAGGAGGACTTTGGCCGGTGGGAGAACAACCTATACAAGTTCAAGGGCTTCTACATCTCCAAGCGCACCCTGCGCATATATGACAAGCCCATCGCCGCCCACGTGCTGGGTTATGTGGGCGAGGTGAACGAAAAGGACCTTGAAGAAAAGCCCTACTACAAACGGGGAGACTACATAGGCAAGAGCGGTCTCGAAGCATCCTACGAGGAAGTGCTGCGCGGTGTGAAGGGCAAGAAAGTGATGCAGGTGGATGTGCACAACCGCGAAATCGGCTCCTACATGCACGGGCAGCAGGACACCATGCCCATCGAGGGAAAGAACCTCTACACCACCATCGATGCCGATCTGCAGGAGTATGCCGAGAAAGTGATGGCCAACAAGCGTGGCTGCATCGTGGCCATCGAGCCATCCACAGGCGAGGTGCTCACCCTGCTCTCTGCACCCTGCTACGACCCCAACCTGCTCGTAGGGCGTATCCGCGGAGCCAATTTCAAGAAACTGAACGAGGACATATCCAAACCCCTTTTCAACCGAGCCCTGCAGGCCCAGTATCCGCCCGGCTCCATCTTCAAGGTGGCACAGGCTATGATTGCCCTGCATCTGGGCGTCATCACCCCTTCCACGGGCTTTGTGTGCGACAAAGTCATCGGCTGCCACAACCACCCCTCGGCACGGAGTGTGCAGGAGGCAATCAAAATGTCCTGCAACCCGTACTTCTACTACACCTACCGCCGTGTCATCCAGCAGGGCAAATACAAAAACATATACAAAGACAGCCAGTATGGCCTCACCGTCTGGCACAACTACATGAACCGCTTCGGTTTTGGCATCAAACTGCCCACAGACCTGCCCAACATCAAGTCGGGCAACATCCCCGACACCGCATTCTACAACAAGTGGTACGGCAAGGAGCGCTGGGCATTCACCACCATCTACTCCAACAGCATCGGACAGGGCGAGGTGGAGGTTGTACCCCTGCAGATGGCCAACCTGGCATGCATCGTTGCCAACCGCGGCTATTACTACACACCCCATCTGGTGCGCTACTATGGCTCCGACACCTCCCGTAACGAGGAGTTTTACACCAAGCACGAAACAGGCATCAGCCGTGAGTATTTCGACATTGCCGCACGCGGCATGTACGATGTGGTGCACGGTGCCGGAGGCACCGCCCACAAGGCCGACATCCCCGGCATAGATGTCTGCGGCAAGACCGGCACCGCCGAGAACTACGGCGACGACCACTCGGTCTTCATCGCCTTTGCGCCGAAAGACAATCCCAAGATAGCCGTGGCCGTGTATGTAGAGAATGCCCGCGGCGGCGGCGGCACATGGGCAGCCCCCATCGCCAGCCTTATCATTGAAAAATACATCCGGGGCGAAGTTAAACGCAAGGATGTAGAGAAATACTATACCGAAACCAATCCCTGCCAAAGGCTCCCGCTTGCCCGCAGGATTAAAAAACCGAAGAGAAGATAATGCAAGCCAGACAACTTCCCTCCACAGAAAAGAAACGCTACGACTGGGTGCCCATACTGCTGTACTTAGGCATTGTCCTGTTTGGCTGGCTCAACATCTACGCAGCCTGCTACGACGAAATGCATGCATCGGTCTTCGACTTCTCCCGCCAGCACGGCAAACAGCTGCTATGGATGGGAATCGCTTTCTTGATGGCCATCTGTGTACTGCTCATCCATCCACGGGTATTCTCCAGCAGTGCCTATGTCATTTACGGCATTGTGCTCATACTGCTGGTTGTCACCCTCTTTATAGGGACGGTAACCCATGGAGGACAGTCGTGGATAGACTTCGGTGCCTTCAAATTCCAGCCGTCGGAGTTCGCCAAATTTGCCACCGCCCTTGCATTGGCCAAGACCATCAGTGCCATCGACATAGACCTCACCCTGCCGCGCACCCGCATCACCTTGGCTCTCATGGTGCTCATCCCTGCCGGGCTCATCCTGCTGCAGCACGACACCGGTTCGGCCCTCGTCTTCCTGGCATTCCTCCTCCCCTTCTTCCGCGAGGGGCTTTCCCACTACATCCTGCTGGTGGGTGTGCTGGCCATCATCCTCTTTGTCTCCGCCCTGCTCATCAACAAGTTCATCCTCATGGGCATCATCCTGGCGCTATGCCTGTTCTATCTCTTCGTGTGGCTCTCCAAGCGCACCTCGCGCACCTATTGGCACACGGCAGCCTTCTTTGTGGTATGCTGCCTCTTCACCCTTTCGGTCGACTTCACCTTCGAACACATACTCGAAACCCACCAGCGCAACCGCATCTACGTCCTCCTCGGCAAAGTGGAAGACCCCAAGGGCATAGGCTACAACGTCGACCAGGCCAAGATTGCCATCGGCTCGGGAGGCCTGTTCGGAAAAGGATTCCTCAACGGCACCATCACCAAAGCCGACTTCGTCCCGGAACAGGAAACCGACTTCATCTTCTGCACCGTGGGCGAGGAATGGGGCTTTCTCGGCAGCATCGTCCTGCTGGCGGCCTACGTCTATCTGCTCGTCTACCTGATAGGCATGGCGGAGCGACAACGCTCCACTTTTTCTCGATTCTACGGCTATAGCGTGGCCGGCATCCTCTTCTTCCACTTCTTCATCAATATCGGCATGGTGCTGGGCCTCGTCCCTGTCATCGGCATACCCCTGCCCTTCTTCAGCTACGGCGGTTCATCCCTCATCGCCTTCACCTTGCTGCTCTTCATCTTCATCCGTCAGGATGCCGACAAAAACGCACTGATATGAATGTGTTAATGCTTGAATGCCTGAATGCTTTAATTCGTTGTCCGTTGATAAGTTGATAAGTTTATACGGCTCGCATCATATCAACGTATCAACATATCAACAAAAAAAAAAAACTGACATGCCCAAGAAACCTACTGACGAAAAACGCTGCTCCTTCTGCGGAAGACCCGAATCGCAAGTGCGCATGCTTATCACCGGCGCCACAGGCTATATATGCGACTCCTGCGCCCAAAAGGCCTCCGAGATGGTCCAGGAATACATCCCCGCTCACAAGCCACACACAATAACCCACATCCCCACACCGGCTGAAATCAAAGCCCACCTCGACCAATATGTCATCGGGCAGGAAGACGCCAAGCGTGCACTCTCCGTAGCCGTCTACAACCACTACAAACGCCTCAAGCACTCGGCCGACCGTGCCGCCGAAGATGTGGAGATAGAGAAAACCAACATCATCGTCGTGGGCGAGACAGGCACTGGCAAAACCCTCATGGCACGCACCATTGCCCGCATACTCGACGTGCCTTTCTGCATAGCCGATGCCACCACCCTCACCGAGGCCGGCTATGTGGGCGACGATGTCGAGAATGTGCTTGTGCGCCTCCTGCAGGCTGCCAACTACGATGTGGAATATGCCCAGCGCGGCATCGTCTTCATCGACGAGATAGACAAGATAGCCCGCAAAGGCGACAACCCCTCCATCACCCGCGACGTCTCGGGCGAAGGCGTGCAGCAGGCCATGCTCAAACTGCTCGAAGGCGCCGTGGTCAACGTGCCGCCGCAAGGCGGGCGCAAGCATCCCGAACAGCCCATGATACAAGTCGACACCCGCAACATCCTCTTCATCGCCGGCGGTGCATTCGATGGCATAGAGCGCACCATAGCCTCCCGACTCAAGGCAAACATCATCGGCTACAACGGCACCAAGACCCGTGAGGAAATCGACCGCCACAACATGCTCAAGTACATCCTGCCCATGGACCTCAAGCACTTCGGGCTCATCCCCGAACTTGTGGGGCGTTTCCCCATGCTCACCTATCTCAACCCCCTCGATGCCGACGCACTGCGCCGCATACTCACCGAACCCAAGAACGCCCTCGTCAAGCAATACGAGGCGCTCTTTGCCATGGACGGCATAACCCTCCGCTTCCAGCCCGAGGCACTCGACGTCGTTGTCAACACCGCCGTCGAATACCGCCTGGGAGCACGCGGACTGCGCTCAATCATGGAGGGCATCATGACCGACTACATGTTCGACCTGCCCAACATGAAAAAAGGCAGCACCCTCACCATCACCGAAGAAATGGCACAAACGAAAATCAGTCAATCCAACATTAATAACACATTAAAGAATCAGTAATCATGAAAAAAACACTCCTTCTGGCCTTTGCCATGATGATTGTGGCCACCGGTGCCTATGCACAGAAAAAGACCACTGCCAACAACAAACGTATCCCCGCCTCAGTTGCCATAAACGACGACGGAACAAGAAACGACAACTCCGCCAAGGTCCTTGCCACCATCGAGCTTCCGCCCGCCGACATGGGACTTGAAATGCCATTCCGCGAAGTCTTGAAAAACCGTTGCACCCAGCGCAACATACTCCCCGAAGAGCTCCCCATCGAAATGGTTTCCTCCCTCCTCTGGAGTGCCTACGGCTTCAACCGCCCCGAAGAAAGCAAGCGGGTGGCTCCCTCGGCAGTCAATGCACAGGAATACGACGTGTATCTCTTCAACCACGAGGGCATCTTCTTCTACAACGCCGAGAAGAACTCGCTTGAAATGGTTGCAAAGGGCGACCACGTAAAAGACATCTCCGAACAGAAATTCTTCCAGGAAGCCCCCATCGCCCTCGTGCTTGTCGCCAACTACGACCGCATGGAAATGTTCAAAGACAAGGAAGTCCGCGACTTCTACGCCGCCGTTGACTGCGGCTACATCAGCCAGAACATCTATCTCTTCTGCTCATCGGCCAAACTCTCCACCGTGGCCTGCGGAGGCATCAACCGCGACAAACTCGCCAAGCTTATCGGCATCAAAAACGGCAAAGCCATGCTGGCTCACCCCGTCGGACTGAGCAAATAAAAGAAATTCGAAAAACTGTTGATTGCTTGAGTGTCTGATTGCTTGATTGTTTGAGTAACTTGACCGCGCCAGCCACTTTTCAATTTTCAATTTTCAATTTTCAACTTATCTTAAGAATTATGCTGCTCCGCCTAACCAAACAATTCACCTTCGAGATGGCCCATGCACTGCCCGGCTACGAAGGCAAGTGCCGCAACATCCACGGCCACTCATACAAACTGTTTGTCACTGTCGAAGGCACCCCTATAAATCGACAGGGTGCCTCAACCGACGGCATGGTGATGGACTTCAGTGCCATAAAAAGGATGGTGGAGGAGCACATTGTCAGTGTCTTCGACCATGCACTGGTTCTGCCGCGGCGCGATGGAGATAATCCCGACGCTGCCGAAAGCAGCCTGGGCGGCTACGAGGCACGCCTTATATTGGTGGACTTCCAGCCCACCACCGAGAACCTGCTGCTCCATTTCGCCCGGTTGCTCGACGGACAGCTGCCCGACGGCACCCGCCTCCACTCCCTGAAACTCTGCGAGACCGAAACCTCATGCGCCGAGCTAATCCTTGGCGAGCCATCCTGACCCGCACGAGTTTTTAAGGTAAGAACTAAGAACCAGGAGCTTGTGACATACAATCCTGGTTCTTATTTCTTATCTCTTACTTTGCTCTCTGTCGCTTCGCGCGTAATTTACTTTTTATTCTGTGAGGAATTGCGCCAACTTTCGTCAACGTTCCGATAGTGTCGCATAATTGTCCCCAACGTTCTTCTATGTACCTTCAGAGCCCGGTGTTGAGTCGTTCTTCATCATATCGTTTTCCGATATGTTTCCCATCGTTTTCCCTTTGTGAAACGGAGAAAAAAGGGAAAACGATCGAATAACGATCGAATAAATGACGACGCTTGATGGATACTATATACTGGGTAGGTCCTATAAAGAGCGTGGGTTACTCGGAGCCGCAAACTGCTAATAGTTGCTTATGTAGAGCAGGCTGCCGTCGTAGTAAGTATTGTACTTCTGCAGGAAACAGGAGGTTTTGCTGCCCTCGATGGGTGCGCCGTCGGCGAAGGTGCTGAACTGCGAGCCGCATTCAGGGCACTCCAGAACGAGGTTGCCGTAGCCGTCAGCCATCTCGAGACGGCCCCGGTCGTGGGGACAGGTGCGCTCATAGGCCACAAACTCGCTCCAGCTGGTACGGATGACGACGATGCCCTGATAGCCACCAATAAGGTACTGGTAGCCGCTAAGGTTGTTGAGACCCGGATATTCGGCCGAGTTGGGGTTGAGCTGACAGGTGGCGTCGCCGATGGGCACTTTGCACATGCGGTCCTTGTCGCATCCCGTCAGGAGGAGGCATGCGGCAAACAGGAGCAGCGTCAGGACAGTGTTACTTGCTTTGACCATAGTCGCCATAGAGGGTTTTGAGCAGCACCATGCCTGTGGCTTTGAGGCTGTTCTTGTCTACGTGTTCCATGTTGTCGCCCATTGTGTGCCAATGCTGGAAGAAGCTGGTGCCGGGGGTGTTCTGCACGATGTCGACCATGGGGATGCCTGCCAGGCGGTTGACATAGTAGTGGTCGTCGAGAATGGGGTCGGTGTCTTTGTTGACGAAAATGTCGCCGTAGCCGATAGCTGCCGCTGCAGTCCACATTTTGTTGAGGATGCCGGAGGCATACTGGCGGCTGATTTCCTCTTTGGTATAGCGGGGCTGCTGGGTGCCCACCATGTCGAGCAGCACACCGTAGGTGGCGGTGTAGAACGGCGTGTGCGGGTTTTTGCTCCAGTATTGCGAGCCTTTGCACCAGCTGTCGTTCTCGTATTTGTCGGCCCATTCGGGAACACCCTGGTCTTCGATGTCGAAGAAGATGATGTCGACGGGTATGGTGAGGGGCTGCGAGGAGATGGCACGTGCCAGTTCCATGAGCACACCTACGCCGCTGGCACCGTCGTTGGCTCCATCGAAGGGTTTGCGATGGTTGGCCTCGTCGGGGTCATGGTCGGCCCAGAGACGGCTGTCCCAGTGGGCGGCAAGGAGTATGCGACGGCCTTCGGGGCTGCCGGGCAGGGCGTTGAGGGTGGCTATGATGTTTTTGCCACGCACCTCTTTGCCGTCCCAAAGCACGGCGGGAAAGTCTTGCACAATGACGGTGTCGCACCAACGGCGCATCTGCGACGCCAGATAGTCGGCGCAACGGCGTTGCCCCGTACTGCCCGGGGTGCGGTAGCCAAAGGCCACCTGGTCGGCCACATAGCTGTAGGCGCTGTCGGCATTGAAGGGGGGTGTCTGCACTGCGGCGTAGTCAATGGCAGCCGGGGTTGCAGGCTGGCTGGTGTTGCCATGGCATCCGGCAAGAAGCAGGATGGCGAGGGGAAGAATGAGAAGGGTGCGTTTCATGGCGAATAAAGATAAAAGCTAAAAACTACGAGGCATCCGTGCAGGACGGCATCTCTTAGTTCTTAGCTCTTGGTTGTCGGTATTATTTCAGGCGCTCGGCATATTCGCAGGTGCGGGTGTCCACCTTGATGCGCTCGCCTTCTTTGATGAAGAGGGGCACGCGGACTTGCACACCGGGTTCGACAGTGGCGTCTTTCATGGCGTTGGTGGCGGTGTTGCCGGCAAAACCGGGCTCGGTGTAGGTGACAACAGTCTCGATGAACGGGGGCAGCTCGCAGGTGAGGGGTGTCTCGTTGTCGGCTGCTACGGTGATTTCAACATATTGTCCGTCCTTGAGGAACTGCGGAGCATTGATGATGTTTTCGGGGATATAGATTTGCTCGTAGGTTTCGGTGTGCATGAAAACATGCATGTCGCCCTCTTTGTAGAGGTAGGTGTAGGGACGGCGTTCCACGCGTACCACGTCGATCTTGGCACCGCTGGGGAAGGTGTTCTCCAGCATGCGGCCAGTCTTGACGCTGCGCATCTTGGTGCGGACAAAAGCGGCTCCCTTGCCGGGTTTTACATGAAGGAATTCGACGATGGTGTAGATGTCGTTGTTGAAATTGATGCAAAGACCATTTTTGATATCAGCGGTTGTTGCCATAGGTTGTTAGGGTATTTGATTATAAAATGATTAATTAATATTCTGTTTGTCCTGCGGTGAGAGTCAGGCGTTGTTCTTTTTCTTTTCCTCGGCATAGAGCTGGGTGAGACGGCGCAGGTCGTCCTTGAGCTGGTCGTTCTCGGCATCGGCTGCCAAACGGCGTGTGCGCTCCATCATGAGGCGGCAGAAGATGGCCAGCACGAGGATGCAGAGCGTGAGATTGAGTGCCCAGGCCCCGCGGCTGCGGAGGATGAAATACACAACGGTGGCTCCAAGAATGAGGATATAGGAAATCCATTCATAGATGCGCAGGGTTCTTTGATAGTTCATTTGTGTTGACGTTATTGTTGTGCGGAGGGTGTCCGCAGGGGTTAATAATCTCATTTTTTGCAGAATATGTGCAGCATGAAGGGTGGCGGCACACATACTTTTGCGATGCAAAGATACAAAAAAAAGGCGAAATAATGTATATTTGGTTGATTTATTTGTGTTGTGCAGCGAAGTTTTGTTGCAGCGACAGGCTCTGCAGGGTGGCTGCAATAGGGTGCCTGCAGTATGCCGGGAGTATTAAAAAAACTGAAAAGTTTGTCTATCTGAATATTTTTTCGTTATTTTGTAATGTCGAAAAGTGTTCTCCAAGGATGCTCAGAGACGTTATTTTGAATTGATTATAAGTTGAATGTATAAATCATTGAAAGTATGAAAAAGTGTGCAAAGGTCCTGTTGTCGCTCACATTGGTGGTGGGTTTGATGGCTGTATGCGGTGGTTTCGCCTCGTGCGGTTCGTCGAAACAGGCGACGATGTACCCGAATAAGAAGTACAAATCGAGCAAGGTGGTGAAGTCGAATA
This sequence comes from uncultured Bacteroidota bacterium, assembly GCA_902790215.1. Lineage (GTDB taxonomy): Bacteria > Bacteroidota > Bacteroidia > Bacteroidales > P3 > Colimorpha. The sequence continues at coordinate 197,478 of CADAQX010000009.1, forward strand.
TCTCTGTGAGGGGTACGAACAAGAAGAATGGTTCCACATATCGCTCGTATTAGGCCACTGCTGCTGTGGATGGCATTGCTGCTGCCGGTCTTGTGCCGGGCGCAAGGCTATGAGGTCAGCGGAGAGAGCAGCCTTACAGGGACGTTCACGCTGACGGTCTACGACGGTGATTCCACCTTCCACAGCTATACCGAGAAGGCAACAAAAGGTATGTTCCGCTTTGCAGGCAAGGTGGAGCGTCCTGTTTTGGCTGCTGTGGAACATCCCGCCATGCAGCATCCATTGTTTTTTTACCTTGAAAACACACGCATCGCCATCTGTGTGAATGCCACACATCCAGATGTTTCTGTGATAAAGGGTTCGCGAAGCAACAGCGAATACCGCTATGTGATGGAGCGACTCCATTCCGCCGCCGACCCCAACGGATTCCTTCGCCAGGAGGTGAAGGAGAATCCCTCATCGATATATCTGCCCTTTATCCTGTACAGGCAGATGTCCACCCTGGACGAGAGCGTGGTGCGTCAGCTAATCGTTCAGATGACCGACGAGGCCCGCCACACGTATCACTACACCCTGCTGAGACGTTGGATGCGCCAGACCCCGACCGTGTCGGAAGGCAGCGAGATGCCCGACTTTGCCTGGATAGACAGCCACAAAAACCGCCGCACCTTTGCCGCCGAGCGCGACACACAGGGCTACACGCTGGTGTTCTTCAGCGCCACATGGTGCGAAAGATGCCATTCGCAGCTTGACTATGCCCGCCGTCTGTTGGAGAACAGGAATGCCGAAGTGATTACCATCAACATCGACGACAACCCCAACGGCTGGGAAGCCCAGAACCTCAAACAGCTCTCGGTCGACCACCTGCCCTACATGATTCTGGTGGACAAAAACGGCAACGTCGTGGCACGCGACATGCGCATGTGGGAACTGGAAAAATTCATAAAGCGCATGAGGGACTGAGACCTTAGAGAATTCGTTAATGTGTTAATTCGTAAATTCGTGAGTCTTTGATGCACCAATGATTAATACATTCTGAACTCGTTAATTCGTTAATTTGTTAATTCGTTAATCTTTTGATGCGCCAAGGACTAACACATTCTGAACTCGTTAATTCGTTAATTCGTTAATTCTTGAGTCTTTGATGCGCCAAGGACTAACACATTAACACATTCACACGTTTACACATTCAATCAAGCAATAACCCCTATGGATACACCACTCTATCCCCTAAAGTTCATGCCCCTGTTCAAACAGAAAGTATGGGGCGGCAATAAAATCAAGACTCTCGGTTTCGACTATGACCCGCTGCCCAACTGCGGCGAGTTGTGGGCACTCTCCGGCGTGGAGGGACACGAGTCTGTCATCACCAATGGCTTTCTGGCTGACAACACCATCAACGAAGCCCTGGAGATTTATATGGGCGAGCTCGTAGGTGAGCAGAACTTTGACCATTTCGGCATCGATTTCCCACTGCTGGTGAAGATTATCGACGCCAACGACAGGCTCTCGATACAGGTGCACCCCGACGACAAACTGGCGCAGCAGCGCGGCATGGAGAACGGAAAGACCGAGATGTGGTATATCCTCGAAGCCGACGAAGGGGCAACCATTGTGGACGGTTTTGAGCAGGAGGTGACATCCGATGAGTACCGTCAATTCCTCGAATCCGGACATCTGGAGCGCATCCTGCACCTCGAATATCCCCAGCCGGGCGATATGTTCTTCATCCCCGCCGGGCGTGTGCATGCCATCGGCAAAGGCGTACTGCTGGCCGAGATACAGCAGAACAGCGAATGCACCTACCGCATTTATGACTACAACCGCCCCGATGTGGACGGGAAGATGCGCGAACTGCACACCGCCGAGGCGCTGGAAGCAATAGACTTTTCCGCCACCACGGACGGAAAGACACACTACACCTACCGCGAAAACAGCACCACCCAGCTTGCCCAGTGCCCCTATTTCACCACCAATCTCATTCCCCTCACCCAGCCCATGCGCAAAGACTTCTCACACCTCGACTCCTTTGTGCTCTACCTTTGCGTTGACGGCATCGCCGCTGTCAAATCGCTCGGCACGGTTGCCCCCCTTCACATGGGCGAGTGTGTACTGGTGCCCGCCGTGGCCGACACCGTGGAACTCTTTCCAGAAGGCCGTGCCAAACTGCTGGAGGTGTACATAGACCCTGCACAGTGGACCGACACCACGCGCAGCCATATCCACGACAACGACTGGATTGCTAAAATGGGTGTGGAAAGTGAAAATTGAAAAGTGAAAAAATGAATTCGTTAATTCGTTAATTCGTTAATTCGTAAATCGACTAACACATTCACACATTAACACATTAACACATTTATTCTTTCAATTTTCAACTTTCAATTTTCAATTCGTCAGGCATTAAGTCACTCAAAGTTCTTTCCTTCGAGCATGGGGACAAAGTTGGCATCGCCGAGTTCCTCGATTTGCCATGTCTCCGGACTTTCGCCGTTCTTCAGCACACGGCACATCTTCTGGTTACCTTCTTCGCCGACAGGGATGACCATAAGGCCACCCGTCTTCAGCATTTTCATCAGTCCTTCGGGCAGCATGGGGGCACCACAGGTGACCAGTATCCTGTCGTATTGGAAATCTTTCATTTCCGGCAACCCGTTGAAGCAGTCGCCCAGGAAACACCGTGCCGTATAGTGCAGCGAGGCCAGCAGTGCCTTTGTCTTGCGGAACAGGACGCTCTGCCGCTCCACTGTGTAGACTCGCGCGCCCATCTCGCACAATATGGCTGTCTGATAGCCGCTGCCCGTGCCTACCTCGAGGACGGTCATTCCGGGTGCGAGTTCCAGCAGCTGTGTCTGCCATGCCACGGTGTAGGGTTTCGATATGGTCTGGCCGCAGTCTATTGCAATGGCACGGTCGATGTCGTACAGAAGTGTGTCCAACAATGTGTCGGGACAGAACCATTGGCGCGGCAGTTTCTGCATGGCGGCAAGCAGACGGGTGTCGGTGATGCCGCGTTCTTTGAGTCGTGTCACCATCTGGCGGCGCCAGGCTTGATATTTAGGAGGATCGGTTAACACTTCATTAATTCGTTGATATGTTGATATGTTGATACGTTGATATGTTTTGCGTTGATATGTTGATATGTTGATATGTTTTGCGTTGATATGTTGATATGATGCGAGCCGTATAAACTTATCAACTTATCAACGGACAACGTATTTACACAATCAAGCATTCAAGCAATAATTTCAATTTTCAACTTTCAATTTTCAATTCGTCAAGCATTCATTTCTTTCCCCATCCCTGGGCACGCAGCTCGATGGTGCTGCCCTGTGGCGTCACCATTACGGCTGGAGTACCCTCTTCGGTGATGTGTCCAATGATGTGAATCTCTTGGCTACCCTTGATTTTCTCGTAGTCTTTTTGCCCGATGGTGAACAGCAGTTCGTAGTCCTCGCCACCGTTGAGAGCATTGCTCACGGGCAGCATGTTCTGGCTCATCTCCGAGCAGACTCGGGTGGTCTGATAGTCTATAGGCAGCCGTTCCTCGTATATCTGACAGCCGCACTTCGACTGCTTGCAGATGTGCAGCAGTTCGCTGGCGAGGCCGTCGCTCACGTCGATCATGGAGGTGGGGACTATCTCCTTCTCGGCAAGCAATTTTACGATATCTGTGCGGGGCTCGGGCTTCAGGTAACGCTCCAGCACATAGTCGTAGCTGTCCAAATCGGGCTTGAAGTTGGGGTCGGCCTGGAAGGTCACCTTCTCCCGCTCCAAGATGAGCAGACCGCTGTATGCGCTGCCCAGGTCGCCGCTGACGCATATCAGGTCGTGCATCTTGGCACCGCTGCGATAGGTGATTCTGTCACTCTCCACTTCGCCAACAGCGGTGACTGAAATCACCATGCCGATACGGCTGCTGCTGGTGTCGCCGCCCACGAGGTCGACATCGTAGCGCTCGCAGCAGAGACGGATGCCGGCATAGAGTTCTTCCAATGCCTCGACAGAGAAACGGTTGCTCACTGCTATACTCACCAGCACCTGCCTCGGGGTGGCGTTCATGGCGCAGATGTCGCTCAGGTTAATGGCCACTGCCTTGTAGCCCAAGTGGCGCAGGGGGGTGTACGTCATGTCGAAGTGGATGCCTTCCACCAGCATGTCGGTGGTGACAACGGTTTTCTTCTTGCCCGTGCCCAGCACGGCGCAGTCGTCGCCCACGCCTTTCACAGTGCTTTTGTTCACGCGGCCGAAACCGTCTGTAAGCCTTTCTATCAAGGCAAATTCGCCCAAAGACTCCAGTTCTGTGCGACCTTCCTGATATTCGAGTTTCTCCATGTTTTGTTTAATCTTTTTACGGTTGTGTTTTTTTATTCATATAGCATTACGCCGCTGACACACCAGTGGCTGAAACTGCCGGCCTGGGGCTCTCCCTGCGGGATGGCAACGGTGAGGGTATGGCGGCCGGAGGCTGGGATGCCCTCGCGGCGGAAGTATTCGGATATGTTGAAATAGACGGGCTGGGTTGCCGTGCCGGGGCACCATCCGGAGCGGGAGAAGTCGCTGCTGGACATACCGTTCCAGAAGTTGCCGCTGACGGGGTTCCACTCGCGGTAGCGGCCGCAGTCGCTACGCCAGGGGGTATAGGTGAAGGCGGGCTTGCCGTCGATGAGGATAGTGTGGGTCTTGGGGTTGAACTCGTCACCGCCTCCCCATCCACCATGGCCTGTGGCAAGATAGCGCAGGCGTATGTTGCGGGTGGTGTCGCTGCCCCAGATGCTGAACTCGGTAGTGAGGCTGTCGGTGGCAAATAGTTTGCCATAGTTCTGTCCGGCCATTTCAAGGACGTTGCAGGTGTTGAACAAGGAGTATGACCGGGGGGAATTAGTTTGATTATCTTCGGGCAAAGTCTGGTCGCCGGGGTAGGATTTGATGTCGAGGGTTACGATGTGGCCACCACGGTCGTAGTTGCCAATCCATACGCCAATCCACACTTCGCCTTGCAGTAGGTGGGCGAGGTCGGTGACTTCCTGTTTGTAGTAGGCTTCGTCCTGCCAGTCGAGGCCGTCGATTTGCACACGGTCGTTGAACTGACCCACGCCGAAGGGGGTGAAGAAGCGCATCAGCTCGACAGGCGGCCAGTACATGAACGAGGAGATACGGTACTGCTGCAGGTGACTGATGCCTTTTCTGATGCCTTGGTAGCGTTCACCGTCGCGCCCAATGAAGAGGGGAAGGCTGTCGGGGTGGTTGTTGATGCCGTCGAAGAAGTTGGGGCAGAGGTCTATGTCAGCACCGGGGATGATGAAGACGGAGCCCGTGCGGTCGTAGGCGTCGCCATTGCTGCGCTGGTGCAGTTCGACAAAAGTCTGATAGTGAGTAGGCAGTTTGGGAAGGCGGATGCGTTTGAGGGCGAGTGTGCCGCCGGCATAATGAAGTACGCTGTCGTAGGGTGTATTCTGCCGGTAGTTGCCGTCGATATGGTCGTTGAGGCCGCACCAACAAAGCTGCACGGAGTCGAACACACGGGTGGTGATGACCATCTTCTGCCGCTTGATATTGCTGAGCTCGCGGGCGGTGACAAGTGGGGTGTCATGTTTGATATAGAATTTCGAGCTGTGCTCCCGGTTGGTCTTCACAAGCTCCATGCGGCACTGTCCGTTGCGCCAAAAGCTGACCAGCAGTCCGGGGAAGCGGCCGTAATAAGGCACAGGCGAGAGGTCGCGGGACTCTTTGCCAGCGGGGCTGGAACCGCCGTGCCAGATGGTCTTGAAAGGCTGCACATAGAACTCCAGCTTGTTGCTATTGATGGAGCAGGTGTAGCGGGTGAGGCCGCCCACTTGGTCGGTGTCGAAATGGATATCCTTGCGCGAGAAGGGAGCCACAGTGCGGTAGTGTTCGCGGTGTTCGCCCTCGAAGATGGTGGTGAGGTAGGTGATGGAGTCCTTGCGCTCATCGACGAAGAGGTCCTCCACAGAATAGCCTTGTATGTAGGGGCCGTTGCTCCATCCGCCCGGATGGTACTCGGCGGGCAGGCGGTCGCCGTCGGTAACGAGATAGACGCTGCCGCCGCAGATCTCTATCTGTGTGTAATGGGTGTCGATATGCTCGCCATAGTCGTAGGTGGCATAGACAAAGTGGTTGGCGTTCTTGGCCACTTTGAAGGGAGCCGGAGTGTTCTGAGCCTGTGCCATGAAATGTAAAAGGCACAGACCAAAGGCCAAAAACATAATCTTTCTCATGGTTGATATTATTGATTATTATTGTCTCCAGGCGCAGCCTGGTCGTCGGGGAGGTCAATGACTTTGAAACGGGACTGGCGTTGATGCCAGCGGTCGAGAGCCAGTTGCCGCAGGTCGGCCACGTCGTCGCGCTCGTCCATAATCTCCAGTCCCACGATGGTCTCGATGATGTCTTCGAGGGTGATGATGCCTTGAAAACTGCCGTACTCGTCGATGACACAGGCTATGTGGCGCTTGTTGCGCAGCATGGAGTCCCATATCTCCGACACGGGCATCTCTTCCTTGTACATGACGATGTCGCGTTTAATCTCACCGAGGGTCATGTTGAACTTGTCCTCGGTGAGCAGTTCCAATGCCTCGCTGCGGAGGACGTAGCCGGTGATGTACTCGTCGCTGTCGCTATAGACGGGTATGCGCGAGAAATGGCTATAGGTCTTGTCGCGATAGAACTCCTTGAGGGTCATCTGCTCCGGTGCGATGGCGGCCACAGTGGTGGGTGTCATCACGTCCTCGGCCTTCACATCGTCGAGCTTGATGACGTTCTGGATAATCTTGTTCTCGTCCTCATCAATCACCTCCTCGTCCTCGGCCATGTCAGCCATGGCGGCCACCTCCTCACGACTGACGGCGGCTTCCTCGTCGTCGTCGTCGGCAATAGTCTTGGAGAGTTTCTCCACCACCCATACAATGGGGAAGAGAATAATGATTATCAGCCGCAGGGCACGAGTGGTGAAACCCATGAGTTTCTTCCAGTATCGGGTTCCTATAGTCTTTGGGATGATTTCGGCAAACACAAGGATAAGGATAGTGGTGATAGCCGACACCAACCCGAACCAGTGGCTTCCGAACACTTCGGTGGCCTGGGCGCCCACACCGGCGGCACCGATGGTGTTGGCAATGGTGTTGAGCGAAAGGATGGCGGCAATGGGACGTGCGTTGTCGGTCTTGTATCGCTTGAATCGGGTGGCGGGCTTGTAGCCCTCGTCCTCGCGCATGTTCACATACGAGAGAGGGGTGGACATAAGCGTGGCTTCCAGTATCGAACAGATGAACGATATGGTCATCGCGCCAAAAAGGAATATGAGCAAAAGGGTCATTTTTATTGTTTGAATGTTTGAATGTTAGAATGCATGAATCGATTAACGCATTAACGAGTTATTTGATGGTGATTTCGTCTATCATAAGCCAGGCGGGCTCGCCGCTGTATTCATGCCAGTCGGGCAGAGTGGGCTGGCACACTATTTTTATGCGCAGGTAGCGGACACTGCGGGCTTCGGCCGGATGGAAGAGCCCCTGCCGTCCAAGGTAGTTGCGTTGCACCATCAGCCGACGGCTCTCTTTCTGCTCGTTGACTATGGGGCGCACTGGGTTCATCTCCTGCCAGGGGGTATAGCGGCTGCCGTTGCGCGACCACTGCACTTCGACCTGCTGCGGCTGCACGACCCAGTCGTCGCCGCTGTGGCAGAATCCCATCGATACCTGTGAGAGCGTGACAGGTTCGTCAAGCTCGACAGTGAAAATGATACTGTCACGGCCGGAGAAGCCTATCCAGCCCTCGCTATAGTTTCCCGCTATGCCCAGGCGGCCGTCGTGGAGTGCTTCGGGGAATCCGTGGTCATACTGCTTGCTGGGGCGGTCCTGGGGTTCACGCGTGTCACCGTAAGCCTTGACCGAAATGCGTTCCACCCGGTTCAGCTGGCGGTCGGGCATCTGCTGCCGCAACGCAGGCGGAGTGTCAAAATAATAGCCGCAGTACTTCCACAGGTTCACGCTGTCGCCCTGCATGGAGGGTATCATGACCAAGCGGAAACGCTGGAGGCTGTCGCCACTGATGCGGTATTGCTCACGCACCCCGGGGCCACAGGTGGCCGTGCCTACTCCCGATTGACGAGCATCGATATTGACTATATAATGGTCCGCCTCGGAAAGGTCTTTAATACGCCGTGCGGCGGTCATCGTGCTGTCGTCGTATTTACGCACACTGAAGCCGATGGGGCTGCCCGAGGCGGAGCAGAAACTCAGCCTTTTCCCGCCCAGGCCGAAAGATGCCCAGTAAGCCGAGCGGTTGCCGCTCTCCTGCGGCACCACATGCAGTTCGCCGCACACTTCGTCGGGGTCGGAAGAGTTATAGCCCTGCCACTTGGCCTCGCCACGGTCAGGATAGGTCTCGTAGAAGTTGCCCCACCATTGCACCTGTCCGCAGGTGCTGTCAATGCCCAGCTGTATGCCTAACCGCGGCAGAGTGCGGAAATTGCCGCGGGGCATCACCATATAGCTCAGCTGAAGGCGTCCCTCGGCATCCACCTCAACGATTTCGCGCATTGTCATCGTGCGTCCCTCGGGGCTGGAGAGTTCCAGCAGCAGGTCCACCTCTGCCATGCGGTCTGGCTCACCGACAGGTGTCACGTCGCAGCTAATCAGCGAAGCCGACATATTGTCCAGCCCCTCCCAGGCACGTGCCCCATAGGGGTCGACAAGGTCGTTGAGCGTTGGCGGACGCCAGAAGTTCCACCGCAGCGGCAGCCGCAGCAGTTCCTCTCCCATGTACCGATAGCTGGTTATGTATCCATTACGGGCGTCCAGCAGCAGCGAGAATACATCCTCCCGGCCAAGCGACACCTGCTGCAGCGATTTGTTGTATCCCCAGAAGAAGTCGCGCATATTGGCTTCAGGCAGTTCTATCGAATCGGTAGGCACATCGAGGACAGTCATCTCGAATTCATCGTGGCTGTTCTCGGAGAGAATCCATGACGTTCCGGCATCATAGGGGTCGTCCACCTCATAGCTGTCGCCCGTAAAGTTGAAGCGGATAAAGAAACGCTCGCCCGGCAGGGGGCTCAGCTCGGGCATGTTGAACTCCAGCCGACAGCTCTCGCCGGCGGGCAGACGGGGGTATATAGTGTCGCTGTAGATGCTGTCGCGCAGCGACGAGAAGATGCGGTACTGGCACACAAAATCCCCTGCATCGCGGAAGTTGAAACCGTTGTGCAGCACATAGTACTCCTCGCCGTCGGATGTGCGGTGCTGGGTCACCCTCAAGTTCTGGTAGACCTGCTGCACCTCGTTGGCGTGGGCGTGGGGTATGCGCAGACTGCCCACAATGCCGTTGGCGCAGAATGCATCGTCATCTCTCACACCGGGCAGACTGCCCAAGTCTCCACCCACGGCATACCAGCGGCGGGCAAAACCCTTGGTGGAGTCCATGACGAAACTCTGGTCCACCCAGTCCCACACAAAACCGCCCTGCAGCGGAGGATATTTGTCGATGGTGTCCCAATAGTCCTGCAACCCGCCCATGCTGTTGCCCATGGCATGACAGTATTCTGCCATGATATAGGGACGGCGGCGGTTGTCCTGCAGGTCCTCGTCGGGATTGCACGGTGCGAGGGGTGTCTCGGTGCGGACAAAGGCATCGTCCAGCGCGCGCCACTCGCTGCAATATTCCGACAGATAGTCCACCGAGGGGTACATCACCTCCACCACGTCCGTGTTCCAGTCCAGCTCGGCGCGCTCGTAAGTCACCGGGCGGGTGCTGTCCAGCCGTTTCAGATAGCGGTAGGTATGCTCGGTGGCCACCCCGTTGCCGCATTCGTTGCCCAGCGACCAGGCTATCACCGAGGCGTAGTTGCGGTCGCGGTGCAGCATATTGTTCACTCGGTATTGCATCGGGGCAGCCCATTCCTGCTTCTTGGCCAGGCTCTTGTCGCCATAGCCCTGCGCATGAGACTCTACATTGGCCTCGTCCCACACATAGAGGCCGTAACGGTCGCACAGCTCGTACCAGTATTCGTCGTCGGGGTAGTGGCATGTGCGCACCGCGTTGATGTTCATATGCTTCATAAGCATGATGTCGAACTCCATCTCGGCACGGGTGACATACTGGCCAGTGTAAGGACTGTGTTCATGCCGGTTCACCCCCTTGATGGTAATCGGCACCCCGTTGACGCACAGCTGGCGGGTGGTGAGCAGCGTGTGTCCCAACACGATGGACGGTGCGTCGGGCGTTTCGGTTTCGTTTGCAGTCATGTACTCCACCTCCTTGATGGCCACATTGCGGAAGCCCGCCTTGCAGCCCGTGACCTCGGTGATGACACCGCCGGCATTCTTCAGGCGCAGGATGAGGGTGTAGAGGTAGGGGGTTTCGGCCGTCCAGGGGTGCACCTGCGGTATCTCGCATTCCTTTCCGGAGAACTGGGTCAGCCATTCGTGCTCACCCATCGATTTCTGCATAATCCACACCCGGTTGCCCGCCGTGTCAAGGAGCTCGGCCTCCACCGACATGCGGTGGGTCAAGGGACCGGGCATTTCGACAGACAAGTCCAGCGTGCCGTTGCCCGTTTTCTCGTCAATGCCGGCCACCAGGCGGTAGTCGCTGATATATACCTTGGGGGTGGAATAAAGGCACACGTCGCGGGTGATGCCGCTCATGCGCCACATGTCCTGGCACTCCAGGTAGCTGCCGTCGCTGAAGCGAATCACCTCCACGGCCAGGCGGTTCTGACCCGGATGCACATACTTGGAGATGTCCCACTCGGCCGGCGACTTCGAGTCCTCGGAGTAGCCTATCCGTTTGCCGTTGACAAACAAGTACATCGCCGACCGTACCGCCCCGAACTTGATGACCACACGGCGGCTGCGCCAGCTCTCGGGCACCGAGAAATCGAGCACATAGCACCCCGTGGGGTTATACTCCGTGGGCACATACGGCGGGTTGGAGGTAAACTCGTTGTGCATATTGGTATAGACCGGAGTGCCGAAGCCCTGCAGTTCGATATTGCCCGGCACTTGGATGTCAGCCCATTCCGACACATCGTAGCCTATCTTGAAAAAATCCTTGGGGCATGCCGACGGGTTTTCAACGGCACGGAACTTCCATGTGCCGTTGAGGCTGCGGTAATAAGGCGACTCCATATACCTGAGGAAAACAATATCCCCCTCGTTGGCATAGGGTATCACGTTGGTGTGCGGCGGCACCTTGCCGACGCTGCATACATGAATGTTGTTCCAGTCCTCCTGAGCCGCGACAGTATGCACCGCACCGCTCAACAGACCAAATACCAGGCATATAGCAATATAATGTATGCGTATCATTAAATATAAATAAATTGCAAAGATACGAAAAAATAATTGATAATTGAAAAACGTTGTACAAAGATTGCTTGATTGCTTGATTGCTTGATTGTTTGAGTAATTTGACTGCGTCAGCACTCAAGCATTTACACAATCAAGCATTCAAACATTCACTCAAGATTGCTGGATTGTTTGAGTGGTTTTCACTCAAGCATTAACACATTTAAGCATTCAAGCAATCACTCAAGCGCCGTCATTTATTCGCTCGTTATTCGATCGTTTTCCCTTTCTTTTCCGTTTCACAAAGGGAAAACGATGGGAAACATATCGAAAAACGATAAGATAAAGAACGACGCAACAGCGGGTCTGTAAGGCACTCAGATGAACGTTGGGGACAAATATGCGACACTATCGGAACGGTGACGTAAGTTGGCGAAAGGTGACGTAATCCCTCGCAGAATAAAACGTAACTTTCGCGCGAAGCGGCAGAAAGCAAGGTAAGAGGTAAGAGATAGGAACCAAGATTGTATGCCACAGTTCATGGCTCTTAGTTCTTACCTCTTACGAGGGTTAAAGGGTTTTAGGGTTGAAGGGTTTGAAGGATTTAGGGTTAAAGGGTTTGAGGGTTAAAGGGTTTAGAGGTTTAAAGGTTTGAATCCATTATATCGTTTTTTTTTTGTACTTTTGCAATTTGATTCCGGCATGGCTGCCGGGGTCTGAAAATATTTTTCCAAATACTGACAAGATGAACGGGATTGCCACCCTTACCCTACGCCACAAGCGCCGCTTCTATGAGCCGAGGCTGCCGCATCTGCTGTTTGTGGACGGCCTTTACGCCGGGACGATGCAGGGCGACGAGTTTTCCCTGCGGATGCCGTCGGGACGCTATCGGCTGCGGGTTCAGTTCGGCGGACGCGTGCCGCTGGGCAGGAGCGGTCGCAGCGTCGACCTGTCGGTGAGTGCGGAGAAAGAGAGGGTGGAAGTGACGGGTGACACAGTGGTGGAGTTCCACGACCGCGAGCGGCTGTGGAACCTGCTGTTCGACGTGGACTTGCTGGTGTGGATTGTGTCGCTGTTTATCCCCCTGTCGCGGGGATATAAGATTGTTTCCGACGCCTTCTTCGCCATATGGCTGATACGGTTAATCTTTATACGTAAACGATATTACAAGCTGAACATTAAACAATAAACGAGATATGGAAGGATTGGTGATGCGCACAACAGGCAGCTGGTACAGGGTGTTGCCGATGGATGAGGCGGACGGCGGCACGGTGGACTGCCGTCTGCGGGGCAACTACCGTCTGCGGGGCAACAAACAGACCAACCCTGTGGCAGTGGGCGATGTGGTGGACTATTCCATGCTGGAGGACGGCACAGGCGTGATTGCCGAAGTGCACGACAGGCGGAACTACATTGTGCGCCGCGCCACCAAGCTGAGCAAGCAGACTCATGTAATAGCGGCGAATATCGACCGTCTGTGCATCGTGGCCACGCTGGCCTTTCCCCGCACCTCGACGGGGTTTATAGACCGGCTGCTGGTCACTGCCGAGGCCTACCATATTCCGGCATGCATCATCTTCAACAAGATTGATTTGTACGACATTCCGATGCAGGCCGTGCACAAAAACCTGCAGGAGATGTACGAGGGCGCGGGCTATCCCGTCTATGCAGTGAGTGCCCTGCAGGGCACCGGGCTGGAGGAGGTGCGCGCCATGATGACCGGGCAGACCACATTGTTTTGCGGGCACTCGGGTGTGGGCAAGTCTGCGCTGCTCAACGCCCTGGTACCGGGCCTGGAGCTGCGGGTGGGCGAAGTGAGCGACTGGAGCCAGAAGGGGAAACACACCACCACTTTTGCGGAGATGTTTGCCGTGGGCGGTGACTTCCAATCCCCGACATTCTTGATTGACACACCGGGCATCAAGGAGTTCGGCATGGTGGACTTCGAACCGGCCGAGCTGTCGCATTTCTATCCGGAGATGCGCGCGGTGCTCCATGGGTGCCAATTTGCCAACTGCACCCACCGCCACGAACCCCATTGCGCTGTGAAGGAGGCTGTGGAGGCAGGAGTTATCAGCATGGAACGCTACTCCAACTATCTGGGTATTTACGACCAGATAGAGGCTGATCTTGGGGGTTGAAAACATAATTTATGGTTTTCATAATAATTTTGTTTTTTCTGCGTTACGTAATGAGTTAAGCCGCTTATACGGCGGGGTTCGTTGTGTGGCTTTGTGAACATAAAAAACAGAGATACAGGGAATGAAACAATATCTTGACTTGCTGCAGCATGTGCTGGACACCGGAGTGTCCAAGAAAGACCGCACGGGCACGGGAACCATCAGCACGTTTGGTTACCAGATGCGGTTCCATTTGGACGACGGTTTCCCCCTCTTGACAACCAAGAAGTTGCACTTGCGGTCGATTATATATGAGTTGCTGTGGTTTCTGCGCGGCGACACCAATGTGAAGTATCTGCACGACCACAAGGTGAGCATCTGGGACGAGTGGGCAGGTCCCGACGGGGAGCTGGGACCCATCTACGGTCACCAGTGGCGCTCGTGGGGCACGGCCGACGGACAGCATATCGACCAGATTAGCAGCCTTATCGACGAGATAAAGCGCAACCCCGATTCGCGGCGCCTGCTAGTGTCTGCCTGGAACGTGGGTGAGTTGGAGCAGATGCACCTGCCCCCGTGCCATATCCTGTTCCAGTTCTATGTGGCCGAAGGCAGACTGAGCTGCCAGCTCTATCAGCGGTCGGCTGACATTTTCCTGGGTGTGCCGTTCAACATTGCCTCGTATGCGCTGTTTACAATGATGATTGCACAGGCATGCGGGCTGCAGTACGGCGACTTTGTGCATACGCTTGGCGATGCGCATATCTACAACAACCACATTGAGCAGTGCCGCCTGCAGCTGACACGCGAGCCCAGGCCGCTGCCCCGAATGCTGTTGAACCCCGAGAAGAAGAATATTTTCGATTTCGACTATGACGACTTTAAGCTGGAGGGATACGACCCGCACCCCCATATCAAGGGTGAGGTGAGTGTGTGACAGGGATATTAATCAAGGATTATGAATATTGAATATTAAGGCAAGATGAACAACAATACCTATTGCATTATCATGGCAGGCGGCTTCGGAAGCCGGTTCTGGCCTATTTGCAAGGATGACAGCCCAAAACTGTTTATTGATATTCTCGGCACTGGCCAGTCGCTGCTGCAGTCTACGTTCAAAAGGTTTGAGTGTGTGTGTCCGCGGGAGAACATCATTATTGTCACCAACAGGATATATGTGGACCGTGTGCGGGAGCAGATAGGCGGGTTGCTGCCCTATCAGGTGCTGGGCGAGCCCACCCGAAGGAACACCGCTCCGTGTGTGGCCTACGCAGCATCGGTGATACATGAGATGAACCCCAATGCCAATGTGATAGTGACACCTTCGGACCACGCCATCTTCGGGATGGAACACTTTATCCACGACATTGAGCTGGCGCTGCAGGTGACAGAGGCCCACGACTGCATTGTGACCGTCGGCGTGCGCCCCACCAACCCCAATGTGAAGTACGGATACATCCAGTTCAGCGAGGAACCCGCCGACCCGCGGATGACCAACCTGCACAAGGTGATAACGTTCACCGAGAAACCCCCTGTGGAGATGGCGCGCCAGTTTATCGCCACGGGCGAGTTCTTCTGGAATGCCGGTATTTTTGTGTGGAGCATGCCCACGCTTCGGAAAGCCTACGAGACCTTTCTGCCGAATATAGCCAAGAACTACTTTGCGCTGAAGACCTCCACGTCCCAGGCCGAGGTTGACAGTGTATATGCCCTCAGCGAGTCCATCTCGGTGGACTTCGGCATTATGGAGCATGCCGGGAATGTGTATGTGATGGAGGCCTCGTTCCAATGGTCGGATGTGGAGTCGTGGGATTCTCTGTATGGCGTGGCACGGCACGACGCGAATGAGAATGCCGTCGTCACCGGAAGGGCTTTACTCTACGATGTGAAGAACACCGTAGTGCATGTGCCTTCCAACAGAACAGTGGTGCTGCAGGGGCTTGACGGCTATATTGTGGCCGCCAACGAGGACACCATCCTCGTATGCCGCCGCGACAACGAGGACTGCATTGTCAAGTACATATCCGACGTGGAGCTGATGTCCAGCCGCGTAAAATTGAAAAAATGAAAATTGAAAAAAGCAAAATATTGAGAAATGAAACGAATTGAAATTAAACATTTGTTCGCCGACAATGTGGAGCAGCTGATTGGCTCCGACGTCGTTGTGAAGGGCTGGGTGCGCACCAAGCGCGGTAACAAGAATGTGGCTTTCATTGCCTTGAACGACGGTTCGACGATAAACAATATCCAAGTGGTTGCAGACCCCGCACAGTTCGAGGAGCCCCTGAAGCGCATCACCACGGGTGCATGCATCGGCGTGGAAGGCCATTTGGTCAAGTCGCAGGGCGCCGGACAGGCTGTGGAGATCCAGGCTGTGAATATCGTCGTATACGGCGAAGCCGACCCCGACAGCTATCCCCTGCAGAAGAAAGGGCACTCCATGGAGTTCTTGCGCGAGATAGGACACCTGCGCCCCCGCACCAACACCTTTGGCGCCGTCTGCCGCATACGCCACAACATGGCATACGCCATCCACACCTTCTTCCACGAGCGCGGTTTCTTCTACTTCCACACACCGCTTATCACCGCCAGCGACTGCGAAGGAGCCGGTGAGATGTTCCAGGTGACCACCCTCGACATGAAGAACCCTCCCCGCAAGGAGGACGGCAGCATCGACTACGAGCAGGACTTCTTCGGCAAGCAGACCTCCCTCACCGTCAGCGGACAGCTGGAGGGCGAGCTGGGTGCCACAGCACTGGGCAAGATCTACACCTTCGGCCCCACATTCCGTGCCGAGAACAGCAACACCCCGCGCCATCTGGCCGAGTTCTGGATGATTGAGCCTGAAATGGCATTCTACGACATCGACGACCTCACCGCCCTTGAGGAGGAGTTTATCAAATACTGCATCACTTGGGCACTGGAGCACTGCGCCGACGACCTGCAGTTCCTGAACAACATGATTGACAAGGGGCTCATCGAGCGCCTGAAGAGTGTCATCAGCACCGACTTTGTCCGTCTGCCTTACACTGAGGGTATCCGTATCCTTGAAGAGGCTGTGAAGAACGGCCACAAGTTCGAGTTCCCCGTATATTGGGGCGTGGACCTTGCCAGCGAGCACGAGCGCTATCTGGTTGAAGAGCATTTCAAGAAACCCGTTATCATGATTGACTATCCCAAGGAAATCAAAGCTTTCTACATGAAGCAGAACGATGACGGCAAGACAGTGCAGGGCACTGATGTGCTGTTCCCGCAGATTGGCGAGATTATCGGCGGCTCGGTGCGTGAAGAAAACTACGACAAGTTGATGACACGCATCAATGAGCTGGGCATCCCCATGAAGGACATGTGGTGGTATCTCGACACCCGCCGCTACGGCACCTGCCCGCACGCCGGCTTCGGTCTCGGCTTCGAGCGCCTGATGCTCTTCGTCACCGGCATGGCCAACATTCGCGACGTCATCCCCTTCCCCCGCACACCCAAGACTGCGGAATTCTAATAGAGTTTGAGGGATTTAAAATAATAGAGTTAAAAACCAAATCGGTCGTTAGGCCGATTTGGGTTTATCTCATCCCAGAGCTGTTCACGGGGTTGCAGGGTGTAGGGCATGAGAGCCTGGCGCTCGGGTGAGATGGTGTGATAGTAGTCGAGTTGTTCGCGCAGAATGCCGTGGAGGAAACCGTTTATGCTGTCGCACACAGCCGTATCGCCGGCATGAAGGAAGGCTTGGCCAACACCATAGACCAGCTGCACATCCTGCAAAGCGGAGAGGGGTATCTCGCCCAGAGTCTTGTCAAGTACTGCTGCGGCATCGCTTTCACGGCTCTGTGTTATGAGGTTTTCGGCCAACAGAAGCGCATCGCGCCAGTATTGTTCGAGGAATTTACACCCTACCTCATCAACATAGACCCCCTCAAGGGAATGCCATTCCATATCGGCAATATGGCGCAGGAACGGCTCCACGGCCACACTGTCGCACTCGTGCGGCATAAGACGGTAGGCGTTGCCTTCGAGTTGCAGCCGCTGCGGGAAAAGGCGTCCGTATTGGTTGAAAAGATAATGCGAAAAATAGACGGGACGTCCCAGACTCATACTCTCGCCAAGAAGGTCGAGGAATTTGCGCCAACCCATAAGGCCAACGTTCTCCACCCGTATGTCAAGACGCTCGTTTTCGACAGTCTGTAGATACCACAGGGGGAAGGTGTCGTTGTCGCCATAGGTGAAGAGGACAGTGCCGAGAGGGTGCCGGTCGCATGAGCGGAGGATATTGGCTCCGGCATCGTGGGCAACATAGCGGTGGCTACGGTCGTGGTCGTCCCAATTCTGGCAAGCCATAAGAAGCGGAACGGCGAATACCAGATATTTGGAATTGCGAATCAGGCAGCCAACAGCCTTGGGGCGACTTCGTCTGTTTTTTGTTCCGAATTTCTCAAACCTGCGGAAGAGCCAGTCAACGCCGAAGGCGATGTAGATGCAGAAGGCATAGAAGCTGAGGATATAGGCATAGTCGCGCTCACGAGGCTCATAGGTGGGATGGTTGAGATAGATTGACAAGATGAAACCGCCCATGAGGAAGAGCAGCGTAACCACCCAGAAACGGCGGCGGTGGGGCGTTAGCGCAATGAAACCGATGATGCCCAGCAGGAGAGGCAGAAGGTAGTACACATTGTGGCCGCGCGTGTGGAGGCTATCGGGCGGACGTGCTGCAGTGCCCACCAGCAGGCGGTCGACGGGAGGCAGTCCTGTGAGGAATTGGCCGTTTTGGGGAGAGCCATAGCCCTGCCGGTCGTTGTAACGGCCGGAGAAGTTCCACATCAAGTAGCGGAGATACATATAGGTGAGCTGATAGGAGCCGTAATATTTAAGGTTGCCAACAAAAGAGGTGTCGCCGCCACTCCAATCAGCAGCATAGCGTGCATCGTTTTCGCGGTGCCGCCACATGCGGGGATAGAGGGGTGCCTTTTCATATTGCTCGCGGGCCACGTATGCCTTGAAATCCTCGAAAGTGGACGGATGGTTTTCGTTGATGGGAGTGCCCGCTGCGGAACGTATGGGGATAATCAGATAAGGCGAAAGTCCAATGGCATAAAATAACAGCGCAAACAACAGCAAGGCTGGCGGGAAGAAACCCCGCAGGGTGCCGCTCTTTTTCCTCTCGAAGAATTTAAAGAGGAACAGCAGAAGAAGCACAGGTGCGGTGAGGAGGGTGAGCAGATGGGTGCAGGTGCCGAGGCCAAGCAGCAAGGCAATGAGGAGCAGCCAGCGTTGCGACAGCCTGCTTTCGGCACAGCGATACCACCGCAACATGGCCCATAGGACAACAGAGGCAATAAGCATAGCCAGGCTATATACCTCGCTCTCGACAGCAGAGAACCAGGCGGTGTCGCAGAAAAGGTAGCACAGCGCTCCCACAAGGGCCGCAACTCGCAACCGCCTGTCCCCCGGATTGAGCAGCAGAATAGTCCAATAAAGAAACATGACGGTAAGGCCCCCAGCCACAGCCGAGAGTGCGTTGATGCAGGGAGCCACCAGCAACGGGTTGCCGAAAGAAAACCACGAGAAGACATGAGCAAGGAGTTGGTAGAAAGGAGCTCCCGGCGGATGTCCCACCTGCAGAAGGTAGGCCACCGAGATGAACTCGCCACTGTCCCAAAAACTGACGGTGGGTTCGAGCGTAAGAAGGTAAACCGCGGTGGCGGCTGCGGCCAACAGCCAGCCGATCACCAGTTCACCACGGACTTGTTGAAGATGTCTTCGCATAGCTCGTTGACTATTTCTTCTGTCAGTCCCTGCTCCACAGAGGAGAAGTCGCGCGAAGCGGCATAATCCTTAAACCGTGAAAAGCTCTGCTCAAAGTCGGCCTTGCTGTCAAACCGGTTGCTAAAGGAGACCTTGATGGTGATGGTGAAACGATTCGTCGCCACGTTGTCGTCGCTGCCGATGGAGGAGGCCCGCGTGCTGTAATCGGTTATCTCACCTGATATCTGCAGATCGCCGTCGTCGTTGATGACATTGAGACTTGTCTGCGTCGAAAACATCTGCTGCAAACCGTCATAGAGTTTCTGGCTAAGCTGAGGGTTGACTGTCGAGGCATAGTTGGGGAACTGCTTAATAGAAATGGTCTTGGCCTCTGGAGGGATGGAGGCACCGGTAAACGAGTAGCCGCCCGAACAGGACATCAGTCCCGACACCACTACAGCAAGCATCAGCCGCAGGATAGCAAACGGTTTTATGTGGCGCTTGTCAAACATTCTGCGAGTCGTAGTCAATGTGTATTTCATCCTGGAGCTGCCACAGCATATAGGAGGATTGCTGCTCCATATACTCCAATATCGAGACTTTATGGGTGAGGTCGTTGATGGCAGAGATTTCGGAAACAATGTCGTCTATCTTTTTCTTTAGGTTGTTATCCATTGGTTTATAGGTGTTATGCGAATTTTGAATTATCTTTTTCCGTCTGCAAAGATACGACTTTTTCGTAAACCTCAACAAAAAAAAGCCTATATGTTAGAGAAAAGTCGTATATTTGCACCGTCAATCACCCGAACCCTTTGGCGGGTAAGCGGGTGGGTGACAGGACATAACAAAAAAGACGCTGAAACGGCGTTTTATCTGCGGCGTACGAATCTCGCAAATTCAAATCCAACCGCACGGTAAGACAAAGTCGGCGCCTATTGGTGTGATATATACATTTCTTGTATATGGTCACAGCGTGGGCTCGGCATTGTTTATCCTCGGTTGGAAGGCATGCGAGAGCCTCGTACGCGGGATAGACGATGAGTTTGATACCCGCGCTTCTTTTTTTATGCCCCCTTGACCATCAAACTTATTCTGGTGCAGGTATCCGCCAGCAACAAAAACTCTAACAAAACAATGAAAGAGAATTTGAACCGCAAACGGGAGTACGACGCTCCTATGGTAGAACTGATTGAGGCCCGCGTCGAAAAGGGCTTTCAACAAAGCGGCACCAGCCCCATAATTGGAGAAGGAACTGGCGAGACTCTTTCTGAGACTGGCACTGGCGACAACGCATTATTCACTTAATCAAACAGCAAGCCCTATGAAGAAGATTACACTTTTGGGAGTGGCTTTGGCCACGATTGTCTCGGTTGCGACGGTGTCGTGCCAGAAGGACAAAATAACCATCACGGAGTTCACCGCCACGATGGAGAACTGCAACGACGAAAACGGCAAGGTGATGCTGGACGGCAACGTGCTGCGCTGGACTGACGGCGACCAGATTGCCGTATGGGGTACCGATGGTAAGGGTATCTACACTACCACCAACACGGGGACGTATGTCACCACGTTCACCTTCACCGAAGGTGAAGACCCTGGCGACCCCAACTACACCGCTATCTATCCTGCCAGTTGGGCGCAGCGGTCGGCAATAATGTTCCTGCCCCCGGTACAGACCAGCCATGACGGGCGGTTGGAGACGTTCCCGATGATGGCAAAGTCCAGTAGCAGCGAACTGGTGTTCAAGAATTTGTGCGGCGCATTGCGGTTGCGGCTCCAAGCCAGCGGCAAGAGTGTCACGGGTATTGAGTTAGTAGCCAATCAAAACATTTGGGGCTCGTACCGAATCGACTACAACAGCGGCAATCCTACATTGAGCCATTACGACAATGGTAGCAAACAATTGTTGCTCTCCATCACTACGCCACAAAACATCTCTACTCAGGCAAAGGATTTCTACATTGCCCTGCCTCCCGCAACCTACGGCGAGGGCTTCAGCATCAGAATCTATACCAGCGACGGTAGCGTCTGTACCAAGACAATTACCGAAGGGCATAGCTTCACCATCGTGCGTAGCGGTATCTTCACCATTACGCTGAACAACGACAACTTGCAATTCAAACCCAATGCGGGATTGCTGAGCGGTGAGTTTTCGGTGAGTTCGACTCAGAAAGTCCGTTTCTCTCAGGGAAAACTCTTGTTCACAGGTTTTGGCACTCACGCTGTAGCCACGGGTGGCACAGCCGAAGGCACGTGGATGTTTGGTGACTGGTGGAACGGTAATTACGGCGATGCCTATACCACGAAATGGATTGGCACGTTTGCTTGGGGGACAAGCGGCTGGAACAGTGGCGCGAACGGTTATTTGCCTTATCAATGTGGTCAAGGTTGGGCATCACAAGATTACATGCCAGGAGGGGATGCCGATAACAATCTGACAGGGTCATACGCGTATGCCGACTGGGGCGTGTACAACGCCATTTTCAATGGTGGTAACCAACCCGGGTTGTGGCGCACATTGTCGGCAGATGAATGGGACTATTTGCTTAATCAACGAACAGGACATTCAGTGAAATGGGGCGTTGCTGAAGTTGTGGGGAAAGGAGCTGGACTAGTAATCCTGCCTGATAGATTTAACCTTCCCGAAGGACTTGATTTTAATGAAGGACTAGGGCTTAATGGTGAAAATAGCTTAAACAGATATAGCGATGAACAATGGGCACAGATGGAAGCTGCAGGTGCTGTGATATTAACAACTAATGGAGACTTTGGAAACTATTGGACAACGACTGCTGCTGATGCTACTTCATGGGGAGAACAACGTGCGTTTGTACTCCGTGTTTCTGGTCGTGATGTGGGTATTCTCGAATGTAAAAGAAGAGGAGAAGGAGTGAATAATAATGACCCGTATACAACTGTCCGCTTGGTCAGAGACGTACAATAACTGTTAGGAAAATTAATTTTTCATACCCTGTTACAGGCAGCCCTATCGCCGGTGACCCTAGCAAAAAAGAAGTCCCCGCCACCACGGCGGGGACTTTCCTTTTTCAATGGCGAAACACCTCTCCGCAGGCATACAGCGGCACATTTTTCATCCACTCTTTAGTCATAATACATATAAACAACACTCTATGAGGATGTAACCAGCCAATTATGCATTTTTCGTGCCGTATAACGAAACAGAACTTACATTTTTTCTACCTTTCAGTATCTGCTTTTCGTGGTGCAACATAAGTAAGTTTGTCCATAAATAATTTGCCCGACTTGTCTTGAGGCAGGTTTTTCACCCCCAACAGCCTGAAAGGCCAGCAGCCCTTTAGCCCAAAGCATCGCCTTGGGTAAAGGATGGATGTAAGTGTCGCCCTGAAAGGGCAAAAGAAACAAGCTTTTGCCCTTTCAGGGCGTTAGGGATGACTGCCATATTACATAGGGCGATGCCCCGAGCTATTTGCTTTTGGCCTTTCAGACCGTTAATGTCATTAAGATTCAGTCTTGTAAAGGCCATGTACCATGTTAAATCAGTGCGAAAAAACTTGTCAAACTTCAGTATAATGAAAAAAAGTCGTACCTTTGCAGACCATTATGACACGGTTGGAATATTGGATAATGGCTGACACGCAGTACAGGATACACTCGCCTTTTGTGTTCGACATGTACCGCAAGGTGCTGTTTGCCGAGGTGGACAAGTCCCTGCGCGACCGCATGGCCGAAGGAATGCCCGAGGAGGCGGTGGCCGCCATGCAAACGGCAGGACGACGCGAGCGGGCTTACCACGAGATTGTGTATAAGCTGCGCGACCACTACGGCCTGAAGGTGATGTGCTACGACGGCGACGAGGCGGTGCTGTGTCCAGAATCAGGACAGGCAAGCAACCCCAAGACCGGACAGCCACTCATTGAGGGTGAGATGAAAGTGGTGTGCCGACCGCATAAGTGCCATGCCCGTGAACTGCGCTGGCAGGCTCAGCAGGGCAACGCAAAGTATAATGTGAGCATCGACATGTACGACGTGGGGCTACTGATGAACTGTTCCCGAATGCACCGACAGCATTTTCTGCTTAAATGAATTGAATAATAAATACCTCAAACGGATAACACATGAAGACAAGAAGTGTTTTTCTCTGGATATGCCTGGCAGTGCTGGCAGCGGCCTGCTCTGACGGCAACGAAACTCCCAAGCCACAGGCTTACCTGCGCATAGACATGCCGCCGCATGCCTACTCGGTGTGCGACACAATGGCGTTGCCATTCACCTTCGAGCTGAGCAACCTGGCCGAAGTGCAGTGGAAGAAGAACCTGCCGCGCGACAAGTGGTTCACCATCGCCTACCCGAAGTACAAGGGTTATGTGTTTATGACCTACAAGGCCATGAACGGTGTGAGAGACCTGCGGGCACAGATTGACACGTCGTATAAGTTTGTGGAGGGGCACTTCTCCTTCTCGTCGGGAATTGACGAGAACAAGTTTGTGGACCGTGAGCACCATCTTTCGGGTACCACCTACCACCTCAAAGGACAGAATGTGGCCAGCACCTACCAGTTTTGGGTGTCGGACAGCAACCGGCACTTTATCCGCGGCGCACTGTATATCGACTGCACGCCGAACAATGATTCATTAGCGCCGGTATTGAATTATATACAAGATGACATTGACCACCTGATAGAGACGATACGATGGAGATAAGAAAAATCTTAGTCTTCGTTACGGCACTGCTTACAGGTATTGGCGTGTGGGCTCAGTCGTTCACCGAACGCGAGGTGCAGTTGCAAATTGTGCAGGAATATGAGCACGACACCATGCAACTGGCGGGAACGCTGACTATGCCCATAGGTGTTACCGAGAAGGTTCCTGCCGTGATTCTCATCACTGGTTCGGGAGCACAGAACCGCGACGAGGAGATTATGGGCCACAAGCCCTTTAAGGTGATAGCCGAATACCTGTCGGCACGAGGCTATGCCGTATTGCGGTGCGACGACCGAGGTGTGGGAGAATCAACAGGCGACATAGCACATGCCACCACGCTTGACTTTGCACATGATATCGATCATCTGTTAATGTATTTGCAGTCGCCCAGGTCAGGCTTGGACATAGACCCTAACCGCATCTACCTCTTCGGACACAGCGAAGGTACCACAGTAGCCGCTATTGTGGCGGCCAAGAATCGCTATACCCTGAACACTGTCGCGGGTGTGGCAATGCTGGGTGGCGCTGCTGTAGACGGTAAAACATTGCTATTGCAGCAGAACGAGGCTATATTCCGATTACAGGGGTTGGAGGACAGCCTAATCGTGAGGCGATTGGCCTGTATGCGCGAGCTGTTTGCCGTGTGCGACACGCTCCACTTAAGCAAGGGCGCGGACACCGTGAAGACTATTAATCTGGCCTTCCGTCCTCTGTTTAAAAAATACTCGACTGGCCTCACCAAAGAGCAGAAACAGCGGTGTGGGCTGACCACAGGGGATTGCTATGGTTGGGCATTGACCGTTGCCACCCCGTGGATGCGTACATTCCTGTCCCTCGACCCAGCGGAGTATATCGCCCAGATGCACTGCCCACTGCTGGCCATAGGGGGAGAAAAAGACTGCCAAGTACCGGCCGACGCCAACCTTTCGGTCATTGAGAACATCTGCGAGGCAAACGGCATCCCCTCTCGAATTGTACGGCTGCCAAATGTCAACCATCTGGGGCAGATGTGCCACACAGGTGCAGTAGACGAATACGCCACCCTCGGACAGGCTCCCGCTGAATGTGTATTGAGTGCTTTGGTTCAATGGCTTGACTCCATTGGCAGTCAAAGCGAACGTACCAAAAACTGATACAGCTCCCTCTTTCTTTCGACCTGTTCTGTACCTTCGCTGTAGGTTCGCTCTGCCTTCGCTGTAGGTTCGCTTTCTGGAGCGACCCAACAACGACTGCAACGGGACTCTACTACGGGGTTGAATACACCCAACGCGTATTGAGCTACAACGCTACAGTGCTACAGTTCCATTATCGGATACCCTGTTTTCGAACTGTAGCACCGTAACAACTGTAGCAGACAATTGTCTTTTCCTGATTTTGGTTGACAGTTTTTTGCCTTTTTCCCTGATGCTGTTGCCACTCGCTGTACTGGAAATGTTGACTATTTCCTGACATCGTTGACAGAATTCCTGAAAAGGTTGACAACTGCATGTGTCTTTTCCTGATTTTGGTTTAATTTTTTTTTGCTATATCGGGGAAATTGTGTATATTTGCATACATGAATTTCTGAGACAATGAAATACAATAGACTATATTTCAGCATATTACCCCCCCTATAATCCGAGACATTAAGTCGGAAAGTGGAGGAGCATACATCGTCTCTATTAACAATCGTTTATACCCTTACGCCTTGCGGACAGACGTAGGGATGGGTCTTTATTGTCATTGAAAATTAACAACAATAATCACAAAACGTAATTACTATGATTGAAAAAAGGAAAGAGGAGTACACGGCTCCTACGGTAGAATTGATTGAAGCCCACGTAGAAAAAGGTTTTCAGACAAGCGTGACCGAAGACCAGCTACAAAGCAGAAGCATGGAAGGCGTTACAAATAGCGGCAACAATTACACCAATGAACTGTTCAGCTAATTATTAACCTTTTAAACGAGAAAAGAGATGAGAAAAAGTTTACATTTTTTTGTATCGATAGTTTTATTGGTATCATTAGTTGGTCTGAGTTCATGCAAGAAGGAGAACCAGAATGGCGTAACATTTACTGCCACGATGGAGGACTGCGCCGACGTGCATAATGCCAAGACCGTGCTCAACGGCACCGCCCTCGAATGGGTGGCTGGCGACGAGATAAAGATTCATTCGACCAGCGTGGCGGTCTTTACCGCTACGCCGCTGAACCCAGCCACCGAGGCAACGTTCACCACTACCGATGCAAGCTTCAACGATGGGGGCAGCTATATAGCCTTCTATCCTGCAGCCAACAACTCGACGTATGATAGGATAACCTTGCCAGCCACGCAGGTGAGCGAGGACGGGTCGCTGCGGGGTTTCCCGATGTATGCTTGGGCTGATGGAACCACTAACCTACAGTTCCGCAACCTATGTGGCGTGTTGAAACTGAACCTGCAGAAAACGGGCATGACAGTCGCCTCCATTGCGTTGACTGTGAACAGTCCAATCAACGGGGATTACACGTTGCAGAGTCAGTTTACCAACGAAGCCACTTTAGCAACTTCTCCCTCTTCCGGGACGGGCAGCAACACTACGACGCTGGTGTGCAACCAGAGCATCAACACGCCGCACGACTTCTACATCTACTTGCCCGCGGGTACTTATAGTGGGTTGACGTTGGAAATTACTACTAACGACGGTAGGGTGTGCACTAAGGGGCCTGCCACGAGTAGTGTGGTGATTGAGCGCAGCAAGTACAGCACCCTGACTTTGGGCGGGGACAACCTGGAGTTTTTCGACCCGTCCGACTGGGTTGACCTCGGACTGCCTTCCGGGCTGCTGTGGGCGACAAGGAACGTGGGTGCCACCTCGCCGGAGGACTATGGCGACTACTTTGCCTGGGGCGAGACCACGACCAAGAGCCTCTACCTCTGGAGCACCTACATCTACTGC
>CADAQX010000010.1 GCA_902790215.1 uncultured Bacteroidota bacterium
GTACCAACCGCTTCAACGTCTCCACTCTCCCCGCCGCCACCTACCTCGTCAAAGTCGTCACCCGCCACTCCACCTACCTCCTCAAACTCGTTGTGGAATAAGATAAAAACTAATGGGGCTTCAATAATCACCCCGATGGGGTGAGATGTGCATAACACGGTACAAGCCGTCGGGCGCAGTGCCGTGACAGACAAAACTCTATCAAAATGCGTCCCGAAGGGACGCGACAGGAAGGATAAGCGAATTATTAACGGTCACCTAATTTGACAAGCCAATCAGTTTAACTGGCAAAAATCTGTCAAGCGATTTCAGGAAAACACACAAGCATGCAACCTCACTCAAGCGTCGTCATTTATTCGATCGTTATTCGATCGTTTTCCACTCTGTTTCCGTTTCACAAAGGGAAAAATGAGGAAAACATATCGGAAAACGATATGATAAAGAACGACGCAACATCGGGCCCTGAAAGTTGAGAGTTGAAAGTTGAGAGTTGAGAGTTGAGAATTATCCGGGTGCGGCAGCTACTTTCAATTTTCATTTTTCACTTTTCAATTTTTATGTTGGGGACAAATATGCGACACACGCTTCGATTGCTTGATTGTCTGATTGCTTGATTGTTTGAGTAATTTGACTGCGCCAGTCACTCAGACAATCAAGCAATACCCTAAAGACCGATTTGGGTTAAAGGATTAATACTCGGTGATTTCGGAGAACTGGCGCCAGCCCACGGCCTGATGGTAGGCCTCGTAGGTGGCCATGGGCACCCGCACGGGGATGTCAAGGTCCACTTGGTCGAAAGAGGACTCGTCGAGCTTGGGCGGTTCGGGTGCCTGGGAAACTATATACTCAATGCGTTTGCATCCCGCAAAGGCACTCTCTCCGATCTCCTTGATGGTTGCAGGGAGGGTGAGTCGCGTGATACGGTCGCAGCCGGCAAAGGCTGAATAGCGTATGGCGGTGACTGTATAGACCGTGGTGTCGTCATCCTCCGGGTCGGAATCGCGGCCGCGTGAACGGTCGGGGGTGACCACATCGGGAATGGATAACTGGCCGGAGGGCTTGTGGAAGCCCTTCCAGGGTGCATCCTCGCTACTGCCCGGATAGGTGACCTCGACGGTGGGGCCGTTCTTACCGCCGGTAGAGGTGATATAGAAGTAAAGGGTATTGCCGCCAATCTTCTTGGCGAAGTCGTAGTCCTGCGCCATCAGGCACACGGGGAGCAGGAGCAGAATGAGCATTGTTGTCTTTTTCATGCCCTAATTAACGTTTATGTCGGAAAAATATTGTATTTTTGCAATCCGAATTCTAATTTCTTAAATCATGGACACAAAAGAGATTGAAAAACGCGTGGCTGCGGCCCGCGAACTGCACAACCGAGGAATGAACTGCTGCCAGTCGGTAGTGATGGCCTACGCCGACAAGCTGCCTGTGGACAACGATACAGCGATGAAGATGTGCGCACCCTTCGGGCGCGGCATATCGGGGCTGCGGGAGACCTGCGGCTGCGTGACGGGCATGGCACTGGTGTGCGGCCTGTGCGACCAGGGCATGATGGTGAAAGGGCTGGGCAACCGGTTCCGCGAGGAAAATGGTGACCTGAACTGCTACAAATTGCTGCAGATGCAGGGCAAGGACCATTCGTGCAACGACCTCGTGGCCTGTGCAGCCCGCCTACTGGGAGAAACGTTGTAGGAAATTGAAAATTGAAAATTGAAAATTGAAAGTTGCTGCCGCACCCGGATATTCTACAATTATCAACTTTTAATATCACACATAATTTGGAATGTAAAGAATTCATTAATTCGTTAATTCTTTAATTCATGAGTCTTGATGCGCCAAGGAATAACACATTAACACATTCAAGCATTAACACATTCAATAGTTATGAAAAGAATTGTATTATTGATAGCGGCGATGGCAGCGTGGTGCTGCACGGCGCAAACACTGAAGACCCCATGGGCCGACAAGGTGGACAAGGCGATGCCACACCCCGAATACCCCCGCCCCATTATGCAGCGCAGCCAGTGGCTGTGCCTGAACGGGCAGTGGGACTATGCCGTGAAGGACAAGGGTTGTCCTGAACCCGCCCGCTGGGACGGGAAGATTACGGTGCCGTTCTGTATCGAGTCACAGCTGTCGGGGGTGCAGAAGCCTTTGACAGAGAAAGAAGAGTTGTGGTATCACCGTGAGTTCAGCATCCCCACCGGATGGAAAGGACGGCACGTGATGTTGAACTTCGGCGCAGTGGACTGGCAAGCCGACGTGTATGTGAACGACATCCACATCGGGTGCCACAAGGGGGGATACACGGCTTTCGGGTTTGACATCACCCCGTATCTGAACCCCAAGGGAAGCCAGAAACTGGTGGTGAGGGTGTTTGACCCCACCAACAAGGGCTACCAGCCTGTAGGCAAGCAGACGCTCAACCCGCACTCGATATGGTACACCGCCGTGAGCGGCATCTGGCAGACTGTGTGGCTGGAACCTGTGGCGGAGAACCATCTGACGCGCATAACTCCTGTGGCCGACGTGGAGCACAGCACCCTTGAGCTGACGCTGAGCAGCAGCGGAGGCAACGACGGGAGCATCGTCGAGGCCACATTGACCGACGGCAACCAAGCCGTGGCGCAAGCCAAGGGGATGCCCAACGGCACCCTTCGCCTGTCGGTGCCCGACGCCAAGCTGTGGAGCCCCGAGCGGCCATTCCTCTACGGGCTGCGCCTGGTGGTGCGGAAAGGTGGCAAGGTGGTGGACGAGGTGAAATCGTATGCCGCCATGCGCACTATCGGCACCGGCAAAGACCCTGACAACGGATTCCTGCGCATGCAGCTGAACAAGAAAAACTATTTCCATTACGGCCCGCTGGACCAGGGGTGGTATCCCGACGGTCTCTACACCGCCGCGACAGAGGAGGCCATGCGCTACGACCTGCTGGTGACAAAGCAGCTTGGCTTTAACATGATCAGGAAACACGTGAAGGTGGAGCCAGACCGATGGTACTACCTGTGCGACAGTCTGGGTCTGCTGGTGTGGCAGGACATGCCCAGCGGCGACTACGGCAACCAGTGGGAGCCCTACAAGGACAACGGCGGCACCGACAAGCAGCGCTCGGCCGCCTCGGCTGCCAACTACTACAACGAGTGGCGGGAGATTGTGGAGCAATGCGGCCAGCACCCCTGCGTGGTGGTGTGGGTGCCCTTTAACGAAGGCTGGGGCCAATTTGAAACCAAGAAGGTGGCCGCCTTCACCAAAGAGATTGACCCCACACGGCTTGTGAATCCCGCCAGCGGGGGCAACCACCGCGCCTGCGGGGACTTGTTTGACTTGCACCACTACCCACAGCCCACCAAGCCCTTGACCGACCTTGCCCGTGTGAACGTGCTGGGAGAATACGGGGGCATCGGACTGCCCCTGCCTGGACACCTGTGGAAGGAGAACCAGAACTGGGGCTACGTGAAATTCCAGAACCGCAGAGAGGTGACAGATGAATATATAAAGTATGCAAAAGAGCTGAAGGAGCTGGTGAAGCAGGGCTACAGCGCGGCGGTATATACACAGACCACCGACGTGGAGAGCGAGGTGAACGGACTGCTGACCTACGACCGCCGGGAGCTGAAAGTGGTGGCCGAGGAGATTCGGCAGGCGAACAAAGAGGTAATAGAAACTGTTAATAGCAACAAGAATATGGAGACATTCACACTTACAAACAGGCACGGCATGACGGCACGGGTGACAAACTACGGCGGCCGCATTATGTCGCTTCTGGTGCCCGACCGCAACGGCAGAATGCAGGACGTGGTACTGGGCTTTGACCAACAGGAGGACTATCTGCGCGAAAACAACCTGAGTGATTTCGGCGCAGCCATAGGACGCTACGCCAACAGGATTGGCAACGGCCGCATCACCGTGAACGAGACACCCATCCAACTGCCTCAGAACAACGGCCCCCATTGTCTGCACGGAGGCCCGACGGGGTGGCAGTATCAGCTGTTCGACGTAACAAGCATGACGGATAGTTCCATCGTCTTAGAACTCACCAGCCCGCATGGCGACAACAACTTCCCCGGCAAGGTGCATGTGCGGATGATTTACACGCTGACAGACGACAACACATTAGACATCCAGTACTCAGCCACCACCGATGCACCCACGGTCATCAATATGACGAACCACAGCTATTTCAACCTCAACGGCGACGGGAACACCGATGTGCTGAACCATCTGCTCTTTATCGATGCCGACCGCTATACCCCCATCGATGCCACATTCCTGCCCGTCGGGCGGTTTGACAAGGTGGAAGGCACACCCTTTGACTTCCGCACGGCGAAGGCCATAGGGCGCGACATCGGGCTTGAGAACGAACAGTTGCAGAATGGAAAGGGCTACGACCACAACTGGCTGCTGAACACCCGCGGCAGCATGGAGAAGCCCTGTGCACGGCTGGCAAGCCCCGCCACAGGAATCGTGATGGAAGTGTTCACCACCGAGCCAGGAATGCAGGTTTATACCGGCAATTTCCTCGATGGCACAGTGAAGGGCAAAGGTGGCATCCGCTATCGGCAGCGGAGTGCCGTGTGCCTGGAGACACAAAAGTACCCGGACAGCCCCAACCACAACTGGGAGGAGTCGAATGCATACCTGAATCCCGGCGAGACCTACGAGAGCCACACGCGATTCCGTTTCACCACGGACTGACGGCTCGGTCAGCAAGATTCCAACTGCATAGAAAAGAAGAGAGGCAAACACCAGGACGGGTTTGCCTCTTCTCTTTAGGGTTTGTTATTCTTATTTGTTCTCGGCGTATGCCAGATACTTGTCAACCTCGTTCCATTCGGGGCTTTCGGGATAGTTGTCCTTAATCTGCTGGAAAGCCTTGATGGCAGCCTCTTTCTGGTCGAGCTGCAGATACATCATGCCAGCCTTCCAGAGAGCGGTGGGAGCCACGATGAAGTTGTCGGTAGCCTTGGCAGCTTTCTCATAGTACTTGACAGCCTCGGCGGGGTTTTCCTTCTCAGCATAGGCATCGCCTAAAAGCATCTGAGCCTCTGATTTGGTGAAAATGTCCTTGCCTTTGTAGGATTTGAGATAGTCGATAGCCTCGTCGTACTTGCCCAAGTTGAGCTGGCAGATGCCGGCATAGTACTTGGCCAGGTTGCCAGACTTGGTGCAACCATACTCGTCGATAATCTCACTGAAGCCCATGTAGTCGTCAGAGCCGTTGAGAGCCTTCTCAAAGTCGCCCTGATTAAACCACTGCTCGGCAGCAAACATGTCCTCGGCAGCGCGCAGGGAACGGGGCTGTGCAACCAAGGCAACATAAGCCCAGATGGCCAAAGCCACCACCACTATGGCACCACCCACAGAAATAAGAACCTTTTTGTTCTTTTTAATGTACTGTTCGGTTTTGGTGATAATACCGCCAATCTCAAGATTTTTCTCTTCGTTATTCTCTTTCATTATGACTTATTTTAGTTTTTTTTGAAAGTGCAAAATTAGTCATTTTTTTTCATTGGGACGAAATATTTTTTATTATTCCGCTTTTTCTCATCCCCAGTTTCATTTTTAACATTTTACAATACACTATATCCTAATGCATTAAGCAGACCCCCCGTTTTTTTTTCATAAAAAAAAAGTTTTAATTGCATTTTTTATATATCTTTGCAAATTGGATTTTTATATTAAGAATACCACAAAAAACAAGGGATTATGAACACAAAAATAAAATATCTCGGACTGGAATTGAACAGCCCTATCCTGGCAGGGAGCTGCGGCTTGACCGCCAATATAGACAACCTGTGCAAACTCGAAGAATGCGGTGCCGGAGCCGTGGTGCTTAAGTCCATCTTCGAAGAGCAGATTATCTATGATATAAAGCGCAACACGCATATACACGCTCCTGTGGGCAACTACGGGGACAGCTATGAATACATTGCCCAGCACGTGGCGGCCGACTCTGTGGCCAAATACTTCTCCCTGATTCGGGAGGCCAAGTCCAAACTCTCCATCCCGGTCATTGGCAGCATCAACTGTTTCTCGCATGAGAACTGGGTCACCTATGCCAAGCAGTTCCAGGAATCGGGCTGCGATGCGTTGGAGCTCAACATGGCCATTATGCCATTCGACACAACCACCTCGACCGATGACGTGGAGCGTACCTTCAGCGACATCATCCAGTCGCTGCGCAAGATTATCAGCATACCCATCAGCATCAAAGTCGGGCCTTACTTTACCGACCTCGCCAAATTCATGCAACAACTGTCATGGTCGGGCATCCAGGGTATCACCATGTTTAATAAATCCCTGCAGGTAGACATCGACATTGACCAGGAATGCCTGCGCAACGCCGACTCCCTCACACAGCCCGGCGAATTGTACAACACCCTACGCTGGACTGCCATCCTGAGCAAGAAACTGCGCTGCAACCTCTGCGCCACCACTGGTGTGAGCAACGCGCACGACATCGTCAAACTACTGCTGGCAGGCGCCAACGCTGTGCAGGTGGCTTCATGTCTCTACCGGAACGGCATCGAATACATGAAAGAACTCAATAGCGGCCTGCAAAGCTGGATGGAACAGAAAAACTACGACTGCATCGACCAGTTCCGCGGCAAACTGGCACTCAAGCAGACCGACAAAGCCTCTATGCTCATGCGTACGCAATTTATGAACTATTTTGCCGAAATAAAGTAGAAAACCACCGAGTTTCAAGAACATTGCAATGCGGGAAGGCACGAAACTCAAGCCTATATACACAAAAGAATAAAAACTGAAATAATAACACCTAAACACCATCACATCATGGAAAACACACAAGAAAAACCTGTCAGCTTCTTCCGTTTCGAAGACCTCCGCATCTATGCAAAAGCAACGGACTACAGCTCGTGGATTATCACCAACGTCGGGCAGCCCGCCAACGACATGCAACGCAACCTAATCAACTCTTTCTGCCACTCATCCTACGACATCGCCCTCAACATCGCAGAAGGCTCTTCGCGCAATAAGAACCAGTTTGAGCATTACCTGAAAATAGCCAAATCCGCCATACGCGAGTGCATTGTTTACACCACCATCGCCGCCAACCTCGGTCTTTTCGACGAGGAGAAATGCAACCAGTCACGCGAATACCTTATGGAACTCACCCGTATGATCGGAGCCCTCATCATCTCCCTGCAGCGCGGAAGCTCACGCCGCCGCGACGAATACAGCAGCGATGAAAACGACCACGAAATTGATGACACCACAAGCGATATCGACGCCATCGACACCAACTTCTAACCATCCCACTCCACCACTTCCCTCAACCACCCCGACTCCCCCATGTACCCATCATTAGAACACCTAAAAAACACCGACACCGGGAACTTTTTCCTTATTGCCGGCCCCTGTGTAATAGAAGACGAGCAGACACCGTTCCTCATCGCCGAACAGCTCGCTGAAATCACAACACGGCTACGAATACCTTTTGCATTCAAAGCCTCCTATCGCAAAGCCAACCGATCCCGTATCGATTCCTTCACAGGCATCGGAGACCAAGCCGGTCTTGACATCCTCAATGCCATCCGCAACCGATACGGGATTCCTGTTGTAACCGACATTCACAGTGAACAGGATGCCCAAATGGCGGCCCCCTGCGTAGACATTCTGCAGATACCCGCCTTCCTCTGCCGACAGACTTCCCTCATCGAAGCCGCCGCCCGGACAGGACGCTGCGTCAATGTGAAGAAAGGACAATTCCTTTCCCCCGAGGCCATGACTCATGTGGTGGATAAACTTACCTATTTTGGAAACCACAACATCATGCTTACCGAACGCGGCACCACCTTCGGCTATCAAGACCTCATCGTTGACTTCCGTGGCATTCCCATCATGCAGCGCAACCGCGTTCCCGTGATTGTTGACATCACCCACTCCCTGCAGCAGCCTAACCAGACATCCGGAGTTACTGGGGGAAATCCCGAAATGATAGAAACCATCGGCCGGGCTGCCGTAGCCGTAGGCTGCGACGGCATCTTTATGGAGACCCACCCCAACCCCGCCATCGCCAAATCCGACGGGGCCAACATGCTCCGGCTTGACCTGGCCGAAAGTCTCCTCACAACTCTCCTGCGCATACATCGCGCTGCACTTAACCTATAACACACACTGCACATGCTTCTCAACCTGCAAAAACCCATTGTCTTCTTCGACCTCGAAACAACTGGAGTAAATGTCGGGACTGACCACATTGTGGAAATCTGCCTCTACAAGGTTAATCCAGACCAAAGCACGCAACTTCTCGTGCACCGTGTCCGTCCCGTCGACAACAGCGGAAAAACGCTTCATATTCCCGAATTCACCACCGCCATCCACGGCATCAGCGATAGCGATGTGGCCGACAAACCTGCATTCCGTGACCTCGCGTCCGAGATAGCCGCTTTTATCGGCGATGCCGACCTTGCAGGATACAATTCCAACAAGTTCGACGTACCGTTGCTGGTGGAGGAATTTCTCCGCGCCGGACAGCCTTTCGACCTCAAATGCCGGAGACTCGTCGATGTCCAGAACATCTTCCATAAGATGGAGCAACGTACCCTTAAAGCTGCCTACCAATTCTATTGTGGCAAGAACCTTGAAAACGCCCATAGTGCCGATGCCGACACCATCGCCACATACGAAGTGCTCAAAGCCCAGCTCGACCGATACAATGGAGTCGACTACACCGCCCCTGACGGCACCGTCAGCCAGCCTGTAGCAAACGATATAGAGCAGCTCAGCCGTTTCACTTCCAACAGCCAATGGGCAGACCTCGTAGGCCACATTGGCTACGACAAACAACATCGGGAGATATTCAACTTTGGCAAACACAAGGGCAAAACCCTCGAATCCGTCTTCGAAATCGAACCTGCCTATTACGACTGGATGATGAAAGCAGAGTTCCCCCTCTCGACCAAAGAATGTATCACCGAGGTGTGGAAACGCCAACGCGACAAAAAACTTCAGGACCTGAAGCTCCACTTCGGCAACACGCTTTAGTCCCACACACTTTTCCTCATCAGCACTCCTCTGTCATATCAGACGGAAGTGTTCATCATTCCCTTGAACCCTTTTGCCCATTAGGGCTGAAAGACGAGAGTTGCTCCTTTTTCCAGCTGGAGTGTACTGAATGGAGCGACAAACAAAAAACCTCCGTTTCACAACGGAGGCTAAAACAAAAGCGTATGAAAAAAAATATTATTACAGTGTCTTGTTTATTTCTGTTTGAGGAAATCCTGTACCTGATCGGAGGGGACAATGTTTTCCTGGAAGGTGTAAGCATTGGTTTTGGGTGAGCGAACCATGCGGATTACCTTAGCGTAGCTCTTACCGGTAGCGGTTTTGAGGGTAGCAACAACTTTCTTTGCCATAGTACTCTATCTCCTATCTTTTATTTGATTTCTTTATGGACGGTCATTTTCTTCAAGTACGGATTGTACTTCTTAAGCTCCAAACGTTCGGGAGTGTTCTTTTTGTTCTTGGTAGTGACATAACGGCTCATGCCGGGAACACCACTATTCTTCTGCTCGGTGCATTCCAGAATCACCTGCACTCTTGCGTCTTTGTTTTTCTTTGCCATTTTTTTATTCTGTTGTTTCTGACTGTTGCGAAACGTCTATTTGACGAATATAAAACTCTATTTTCTTATGCCGGGCAAGAGGAGGAAAGAGCATCAACAATCCACACTCCGTGCCTCAAAAGCGGGTGCAAAATTACTACTTTTTTTTCAATTATCAATCATTTTTATTAAAAAAAATGCAACACAAAACCTAACTTTATATATATCAATAAATAATATTTATCCAAACCCACTCTATCATCATCTACATATCGGTCAAAACCAACACAAATTCTTGATTATTTCGTGAATTTCGAGGCATTGTCGATACAATAGAATCCGTGTAATTAAACAATATATTTACGACAGAAAGGTATCTTTCTCAGAAAATATGTTACCACAATGCCTGTCACAAATGCAGTGGCCACGCAGATGAGTACCAAAGGTATTGGCTCTTGTATAAGGCGGTGAAGCCTGTTATAAATCATGATGAGCACCCAAATATGGGTCAGGTACACACCGAATGTACAACGGGCGATGTTTTCAACAATCTCGCCTTTACGCTGAGGGAGGTTGAGCGGATGGCAGATAGCGAAGACAAACATGGCTACTGAAATGGCTATCGTGTTGGGTGACGAGAAACTCATGAATATATTTTCTTCATCCTGGGAAATGAGACAGGATGCCACAGAGACCACCAGCCCAATGATCCCAAAGATGTAAATGACATGGCTGAGCCGACGGGCCTTCTTCGGATCCTCAGGGTTGACAAAAACGGTCTTGAGATGATAGGCAAGAAGCGCAAATCCCGCAAAGTTGGCAAACACCATGTTCTGAATCTTTATAGGCATGGTGACGAAGGCTCCGATAAAGGTATAGACTTGGTAGAACAGCCATACGTATATGAAGTATTTTGTCAGTTTCTGGTTTACGGCGACAAGGCGCAGGATGGGGATTGAGAGATAGACCCAAATAATCATTTCAAGATACCAGAAATGGCCTTCCTGCGTTCCCAGGGGGTAGAGGGATTTGCGGAGTGTCAGCCCGTAGAAGAGCGACCAAAAGATTAATGCGCCAAGAACCCTCATCACATATTTCCCCAATATGGCACTAATAGTTACATCTTTCTTGGGGTTGAGAAGGAAGAAGCCTGGAAGCATCACGAAGATGGCTATGTCCCATCGGGTCAGAGAGTGCATGAACAGGCATTCGTTGTACCACAATGTACCCGGCTCGACATGGTGTGCTATGAGCGGAGAGCCTGCGGTGTGGCACAGGATTACTGTGATGCAGGCTAGGATGCGCAGCAGGTCAAGGGAGTAGTTTCTTGTTTTTGTTGTCGTCTCTTGCATAGTATTGGCTTTTATCATTCGTTGGCATAGGTACCAGCGAACTCATCGTCATCAACGTCATAGAGGGCATCGTCATATTCACGGTGTGGCTCGACGACACTGTCCTTTTTCACATAT
Organism: uncultured Bacteroidota bacterium; assembly: GCA_902790215.1. Lineage (GTDB taxonomy): Bacteria > Bacteroidota > Bacteroidia > Bacteroidales > P3 > Colimorpha. Next base: position 11,041 of record CADAQX010000010.1, read on the forward strand.
TCCCACCCGCGAGGCGGACGCTTGCAGTTACTGACACTGCCCTGTATATAGGCGATCTCTTCTTCTGTAAGCTCTTTATCGCCGGGGATAAAGCGCTGGCGCCAGAACGGGAAATCTTCAGCCAGTTCACCCGAATAGTAGAAGTCGAAACCAATGGCTCCGAAAGTGTAGGTCTGACCATGAATCTTAATATGGCTGCCGCCACACACAGGGTTTGGCTTAGGAACAGATTGGGCAAAGCCTACATTAAAGAGGGTGAAAAGGATGTCGGGACGGTTGCTGATGTCATAGCCCGCACGCTTCCATTGGAGCATGGTCTGGTGGAGGATGCAGGCGGTGTAGAGATATGAGTAGAGATGGTTGCGATAGTCAACAAGGCGGTTGTAGCGCTCGTCAAGCTGAGCCTGTCCTTCAACAGTGTAGTCGAGCAAGTGTTCGTAGCGAGGCCCCATATAGAAGGGGGACGAAGGGTCTTTCATGTGCTCCTCAATGGTTTTGGCAGTAGACATCTTAATACCGTTGACACCATAGGAGAACTGCGACTGGACGCTGAGCACCTTAACTGGTCCGAGGTATTGCTTAAAGGCTTCACGGTTGGAGTTGAACAGGCGTATCTGCTCACCGATAAGGCAGCCGACAATCAGTCGGGGTTCAACGCCTGTAAGGCGTCCAGCCTCCGTGATAAGCGCTTTGTCGCGAATGATGGCGTTCTTGAGAGCCGGCCACTCGGCACCGCACATCCAAGGTATGACGTTTTCGGCAGCCTGTTGCGGATGTTTTTCCAACACCTTTTCCACTTCACGCAAAAGATTGTTGTACTCCGTAAGGTCGTCAATGTAGAGACTTGAGGCTGCAATCATGCGGTCAACAAGCTGCGGATCGTGACCATACTGAGCGGCAGTGGTAATGAGCTGTGCGTTGACAGGATAGAATCTACTGAAGGCTGCCAGTTTCACGTACTGCTTCATCCAATTCCGTTGAATCTGTTCCTGGGTAAGCTCAGACTCTTTCAGACTTTCCATCTCGCTAATCGAAAGCATGTAGCGGGAGTTCTTGTCCACAGCACCGCGATTATTGGTAAGACCCAACTGATACACAGCCCAGGCTCCTATAATGGCGAATCCCGCCAGGGCAAAGAGCCATACGACTATGTCCAGCGCCTTGTGCCAAAAGCCGCGCCGGCGCCAATTGCTATAAGCTATGCCAAGTTTCGAAGCCATTCTACTTTCTCAAAGAGTGTGACATCCATCAACGCAAAGACGATTGCACCGGCAAGGTAGCCGACCAGAGCTTTGAGGGTGATGTTCTTGAGATACCAGATAAAGTCGATTTTTTCCATGCCCATGACAGCCACACCAGCAGCCGAGCCAATGATGAGCAGGCTACCGCCCGTACCAGCACAGTAGGCGAGGAACTCCCAGAAGGGATGGTTCACGTCGAAAAGCGCACCATCGCCAAGGGGATACATGCCCATGACAGCTGCCACCAGCGGCACATTGTCCACCACAGAAGAAAGAACACCGATGATAAGGTCGATGATAAAGAAGCCCACTGGCTCGTTCCCCATTTTCATGCCGAGGAAAGTGTTGTCAAGACCCGCAGCAAGGCTGGCAAGGATGCCTGCATCTTTGAGGCAAGCGACGGCCATGAGGATGCCGAGGAAGAAAAGAATGGTGGGGACATCGATATGCTCCAGAGTGGAGACTGCGGTAGGCAGTTTGTGTCCATCCTTCTCATATTTGCGGCTGACTATCTCGGTGGTCACCCAAAGTACGCCTAGGCCGAAGAGCATGCCCAGATAGGGAGGCAGATGCGTGATGGTCTTGAAAATGGGGACGAAGATGAGTGCAGCGATACCCATAATAAGGATAAGACGGCGGAGATGCACCGGCACATCCACTCCGCTTTGCTCACTTTCGGGACGCGTAATGTCGCCCTTCAGCGTAGCGCCCACTACGAGGACAGGCACGGCCATGCACACAAGCGAGGCCACCAGGGTTTTGACCATGATGTTAATAGTGGTCACCTGCCCGCCAATCCAAAGCATGATAGTGGTCACGTCGCCGATGGGGCTCCATGCGCCGCCCGCATTGGCAGCCAGGATAACCATACCTGCAAAGAGCCACCGTTCTTTCTTGTCGGCAATGAGTTTGCTGAGCAGTGCGCACATGACGATGGCGGTGGTCATGTTGTCAAGCAATGCCGAAAGGAAGAAGGTCAGGATGCTCAGTTCCCAGAGGAGCTTCTTCTTATTGGTAGTGACAATCTTGTTGGTAATGATACGGAAACCTTGATAATCCTCGATAAGGGTCACGATAGTCATTGCACCCATAAGGAAGAAGACGATCTCAGCCGTCTCGCCCAGGTTGTCAATCAGATTGTCCGTTACGAAAAAACGCCATTCATCTGCGGCAAGGTCTGGCCGGAAGATTCCATTACAGAACGAGAAAACCGCCCACAAGGCAGTGCCCAGCAGAAGGGCAGTTGCCGTTTTGTTCACCTTCAGAGGGTGTTCCAAGGCTATGCAGGCATAGCCTACTATAAAAAGTGTAATTAATACTATAACCATGTCTTGAGTTTTATTTAGTTTGTTATTTTCTCTTCTGTTGTTGTCTTTGCATCTCTTCAGTCATGCGCTGCATTTCTTCCAGTCGTTTCTGGAAGCTGCTTTTCTTCTGTGGGGCGTTCTTGTGCTTGTCATCGTAGGCAGCCATGCGGGCGCGGACTTTCTTCTCGCTGGTGAACTTGCGAATGAGAACCATCTGCAGCATGGTGATGGTCAGCGAGCAGAAATAGTAGAGGTTCAGTCCTGCAGCCATGCTGTTGAACATAAAGAGCATCATGAAAGGCATAAAGTACATCACGAATTTCATGCCAGGCATGCCGGCATTCATATTCTGGCCCTTCATGGTGTACCAAGTATAGAAGAACTGCATGCCGAACATCAGCAGGCAGAACAGCGACACATGGTCGCCATAAAGCGGGATATTGAAGCCAAGGTCGAGGATACTGTCGTAGGTGGACAAGTCGTTACACCAGAGGAAGGGTTTCTGACGCAGCTCGATGGCCACAGGATAGAACATGAACATAGCCGTCAGTATGGGCATCTGGATGAGCACAGGCAGGCAGCCCGCCAAGGGACTGTATCCTGCTTTCTTCTGCAGCCTGGACATCTCCTGCTGCTTCTTCATGGCATCCTCAGGATTGGGATACTTCTTGTTCAGTGCCTCCATCTCAGGCTTCAGTATGCGCATAATGGCCGAGCCCTGATAGGATTTGAAAGTCAAGGGGAACAACACCAAGCGCAACAGGATGGTGAAGACGATGATAATGATACCATAGTTCCAGTTGAAGGTTTCCAGGAAGTTGAATACCGGGATGATAAGGTAGCGGCTCACAAACTTGGAGAACACCCACCAGCCCAGAGGCAGCATTTTCTCAAAGCCGCGATGCATGGCGCGGAGATCCTTATACTTGGTAGGACCAAAGTAGAAGTTCATTCCCATGGTGCAATCGCGCCCACTGGTATAGGTAAGGCCAATGGTGCTGTTCATGTCGCACAGATAATTGGCCTCCTCGTTGCTCTTGTCAGTCGTCTGGGTAAGTATGGCGTTCTCAAAGACGCTGTCGGCCACCAGTATGGCGCAGAAGAACTGCTGCTTGAAGGCAATCCATTCCACAGGTGTCTTCACATTCTTGTCGCCGTCGCGGCCACGGCCCACCTCATCCACATCGTCCTTGGCGGCCTTATAGTATATGCTCGAATAGAACTTCTCGGGGTCTTTGTTTCTATTGCGGCTGCCACGGCTGCTGGCATCCACCTTCTCCTGGCGGTTCATCTTGTTGTGCCACTCAAAGTCCATATAGTCTGTAGCACGAACCACATCCTTCAATTCATGGAAGTTGATATCAAAATCCACATCATACTCATCGCCTCTCACCACATAGTGGAACTCGATATACTTGTCCTGACTCAGCCCGTTGCTGTCGCCCACATATGCACGGAAATGCAGGTCTATCGCCTCGTTGGAGGCAATCTCGTAGCTGCTGTCGGCAACTATCGGCAGCAGTTGCTCGCCATACGCCCTATATGGCACGAACACCAAGTCTCTGGTATTGATAACCCTTGTATCTTCTGTCGAGAAGATGAGGTTCATATTGTCATCCGCCGGAGTGATAAGCTGCAACGGCATACTGTCGTATGTGGTATACTGGCTAAGCACCACTTCGCGAACCTGCGCACCCATATTGGTGAAGTTGACTGTCATCAGCTCATTCTTCACTGTCACGTTCACCGTGTCGCCGGCGGCACTGGCGTTAAACACACCCATATCGCCGCGCTGGTTTCTCTGCAACTGACGTTGGGCACTGGTGTCGCCCTGCATGGCCAGGCTGTCAAGATGCGCTTTCACTGCCGCCACACTGTCGGCATATGCCACGCTGTCCATGTAAGCCTGGCGGATGGAGTCATTCACACGCTGCCGCTCGGCCAATTCCTCCTTGCTGGGAGCCACCCACCACATGTATCCGATAAAAATACCGAAAAGCAATACAAATCCGATAATCGATTTCTTGTTCATATAATGCTGTTATTCATTAATCTCCAATAAAAATGAGCCTATAATTTGAATTTGCAAAGTTACGATTATTTTCCCATATCTTAAGAGATAAAAAATATTTTTCTTCAAAAGAATAGATTATTCAAAAGAAATGTGTAATTTTGTAGTCTCAAATAATAGTGTATCATGTATAGCAAGAAAATCCGTTTATCCCTCATTTTGATGGCAGTTATGCCTCTTTTATTCCTCGGCTGCAACCGGTCGCAGACCCCTGCCGAACCTGTTTACGACACAATATCCCTCGAACCCGAGCCAGAGCCCGAGCCAGAGATTGAGATAGTCGAACCGGCACCCGCGCCCAAACCCGCACCCCGTGCCACCGTACGCAAAGAGCCACAGAAAGAAGAAGTGCTCTACATCTCCGGCCATGGAGCCAACGGCCGCGTTTGGGGACACATCACCATGAAAGGCAACAAAGGCCGTGGCACCGTGACCGACGAGCACGAGAACGCCCTCACCGTCACCTGCACCCGCCAAGGCGAAGAACTCATCTGCTACGACCAGAACAGCCGCCAATACATTTTCCGTCTTTAAACCATACTCACACAACACAACCCCACAATCATGAAAACCACACAGGAACTTAAAACCATCGCCACGCAAGTGCGTCGCGACATACTCCGTATGACCACCGCCGCCAAGAGCGGCCACCCCGGCGGCTCTCTCGGCACCGCCGACTGGATGACTGCCATGCAGTTCAACATCCTCGACCACGACCCCGCCAAATTCACCATGGAAGGCAACGGGCAGGATATGCTCTTTGTCTCGCAAGGCCACATCACTCCCGTCATCTATAGCACCATGGCGCGCCGCGGATTCTTCCCCGTTGAGGAACTTAAGACTTTCCGCCAATTCGGCACCCGCCTCCAGGGACACCCCTCCACTGAGCACGGCCTCCCGGGCATCCGCATGGCCAGCGGCTCCCTCGGACAAGGCATGAGCGTAGGCATCGGCGCCGCCCTCGGCAAAAAGATGACCGGCGACAATCACCTCGTCTACACCCTCCACGGCGACGGCGAGCTGCAGGAAGGCCAGATATGGGAAGCCGTCATGTTTGCCGGTGCCAAACACGTCGACAACCTCATCTCCACCATCGACTACAACCACCAGCAAATCGACGGCACCACCCAGCAGGTCATGGACCTCGGCGACCTCAAAGCCAAGTTCGAGTCCTTCATGTGGACCGTCGTCGTAATCGATAACGGCAACGACATGCAGCAGGTTCTCGACGGCATGGCCAAAGCCAAATCACTTACCGGCCAAGGCAAGCCCGTCTGCGTTATCCTCACCACCGAGATGGGCTACGGCGTGGATTTCATGCAAGGCATCAACAAATACCACGGTTCCGTCCTCTCCGCCGACGACCTGCCCAAAGCCCTTGCCCAACTCCCCGAGACTGAACTCGGCGACTACTAAACCGCAGACAACAGCCCCATCCATCGAATAAACAAGGGGCTGCATCAACAATAACTCCCCGTAGGATTGTTCTCAAAACGAACGATCCTACGGGGTTTGTTATACGAACACCTTACTAAAGTTTGACAAGTTTCATCCCTTATATCCAGTAGCGTCGCGACGGAATGGTAACAACGTTTTACGCTTGCCGTTTCGCGCGGAAGTTACTTTTTATTCTGTGAAGGATTACGCCACCTTTCGCTATCTTTCCTCAAAGTTCCGATAGTGTCGCATATTTGTCCCCAACGTTCCTCTGTGAGCCTTCATGGCTCGGTGTTGCGTCGTTCTTTATTTTATCGTTTTTCGATATGTTTCCCATCGTTTTCCCTTTCTGAAACGGAAAACGAGTGGAAAACGATCGAATAACGATCGAATAAATGACGACGCTTGATGGTTGCTTCGACGACTGATTATGCTTGTCAAACTTTAGCCTACCGCAACAATGTCACCGTGCCGCAAGCCTCCATCATGCGTGAAGGGTCGCTGTTAGCGCGATAACGCACCAGCCATACATAGGCGCCCTCCATGCAGGGTTTTCCATTTACCGTGCCGTCCCAGACAGGATGCGGTCCCGCAATGCGGGCAATACGGCAGCCCCAACGGCTGTAGATGACCAGTTCCTCGACAACCGCATCGCGGGTGACAAGATAAAAGAGGTTGTTGCCTATCCTGTCCGGTGTGAAGACATTGGGAGCCCAGAAACCGAAATGGTCAACAGGGACCACACATGTGACGGTATCGGTGCAAATACCGTTATAAGCCACTAGGGTCAACCGAAGGCTGTCGATGGAAAAACCTGGAGTATAATGAATCTCAAGGCTGTCGCCTAACTCAAGGCCATCTGTCCACCAATAGCGCCCTTCGGAATTGACGCTTCGGTCAACAGCCGTGAGTGAAGGATGGTTCTCATCAATACGCTCAGGCGAATAATCCATCCTTGCCTGTGGCTGGTGCAGCGGCGTGAGGGAAAAAAGTGTGTCGAACGTCCGGCAGCCATCAATATGGAGTGCGTAATCCGTAGCAACCGTAGGATAAACAACAATGCTGTCCCACGGCTGAGAGGAAAGCGTACTGTCTGTGGGCGAAGAAGTCCACCAAGATATAATATCATCAGTCCCTTCGGGAAACGTAGAACGGAGCGTGTATCCCTGATTGCGGCAATCTGGTTCAATCACAATATCAGGGACGGGCGCATTCCGCAATAGCGTAAGGTGCATCGTGACAACCGAATCGCACCCTGCCACACTCTGCAGCGGAACAGAATAAGAACCCGAGTCGGCAAGTGCCATCCCATTCCAGAATAGGGTGTCGCCCGAACAGATACTGTCAGCAATCTGGTAGGAATAGACTGGATTGACAGTAATAAGTTCCCATACAGTATCTCCCACCGGCGTTATTACCACCGCCACTCGATGCATTCCCTCGCTGTCGAAGGAAATGCGCATCGTATCAACCCCGGAGGCAAGCAACCGGCCATCCACCAGCCAATCAACACCAAGCGTGTCGTCCTTGTCAACAGTGATGGTTACCGTGTCGCCCATGCAGAGTTCATGCCGGTCGGCGTGTACCTCATATTCTGCACTGCGAACCGCCATACCAGCAATATAGGCATAGCTTTCGACATTCCCAAGGCCGTAGAACACAGCAAGGAACCGACCTGTATCGGCATCGATAATATGTTTCCCCGCCTCGACAGTCAGGCAAGCATAACTGTAGCCTCCTGCGGTTGGATAGAAACTGGAAGCAATACTCTGCCCGTCAAGTGTCATCAAGGCAACATTATCGGTGGCAGTGACGACATTGACGTAATGATTTGAAACCAAAGTCGTAGTGTAAACTGCCGTAACCATCCGGCTTATTCCCTGTTCTACGGGCGGGACAACCACCGACGCAGGGTCACCCGGCATACCGCCATAAGCCATGCCCGAGATATAGAAACAGACCTGTGCGGGTGTGGAGGTGACAACGGAGAGAGCATTCGACTGGTAAAAGTCCATCGAATCGCTCCCTGGCAGTGAAGAAGGCATTACACTGGGCGCATGATTTGCCAAAAGAAACGTATACGACTCGCCAGCAGACAACGTCTTCACCGCCTGTCCCTCTATCAAGACAGTGCAATTATCTTCACGAGCCGTAACTTTCACCATATCCCCGATACACTCACCCGTATGACCGCCCACGGTATCGGCAACACGCCCCAGTGTGGGCATTACGATAAAATGACGTCCCCAGAAGTCTGACGGGACACACTGCTCATACAGATGGTCACAGGTGGTGGGGGCAAGGGGGATAGAGGTACACCTGTGTCCCTGGAAAACCGCCACAGGTTTGGACGAATGGAACAATGTGCCGGAAAAACCCGCCGAGGGATTTGTTACCGGCAACCCACAATACAGCCGGCAGACTTCGCCCCGCATCATAATCACATCGAGCGTATCTCCAGGCCGATAAAGAGTAACACCTTGATAAGTGGTAATATAATCGTTCATAACCACACGCAGCGAAGTGCTGTCGTAAGGAGCCACAACATACACCTCCTGACCGTTGCTCTGTTCGCCATACGTCTGAGTCATGTAATTGCACCGCAAGAGAGGCGTGGGGAGGACTGCGGTCATATCATGACTCGCCTGCTGATAATTTGAGGCATAGACAACCGCCGGCGCGGACGTGGATATATGCCAACCATCGTCGCACATGCTGTAACCATATACTGCGGGCGGCTGGTGAGCAGGAACTTGCACACGGGCAATCCCGTCACTGAGCGTCACCACTGTATCCCATCCACGCTGAGGATTGGAGATATGTGCCGTGCATTCGTATTCCGATGCCACTATCACATAACGCGAAATGGGATGGGTGCCGCCGTAGTTATACATAAACGCCACCCAAAAGTCCGTCCCCGTCAGACTGGGCACAATCTGCTGCGCCCGCAATGGGACTGTCGCAAATAGCAAACATGCATATAATAACAAACGTCTCGGCATCCGGATAAATTTTACAAATAACGCAATTAACCCCATAATATTACGAACAAGAAGAAATTATTTCTACAGAACGGACTTTTTTTCGTATTTTTGCAGATATTATTGCCCATAATGAAAACACTCAGATTACTCATTATATTAACGTTAATGGTTTCAGCGGCATGGCGTTTGCCGGCCCAACACACACCCAGTCAGGAAACCACCCGTGTGCTCATCATTCTCGACTGCTCACAGAGCATGTGGGACAAATGGCAGAGCGACTCGAAGATTAAAGTCACCCAGCAAGTACTGCTGCGCTTTCTCGACAGCATCCAAGGCCATACCGACATGGAAGTGGCTCTGCGCGTCTTCGGCCACCTCAACAAAGACGCCATCTCCACCCAGCTTGAAGTGCCCTTTGCGTCCGACAACGCCTACCAACTGAAAAGCAAACTCAAAACCCTCGTACCCAACGGCGGGTGCACCGCAGCCACCGCCCTCGACCGCTCGCTCAAAGACTTCCCCAAAGACGACCACGCCCGCAACATCATCCTCATCATCACCGACGGCATGGACGACCCCGACGGCAATCTCTGCGATGTGGCTGAGCGTATTCAGCAAAGCGGCACTGTCGTCCAGACCTTCATCATCGGCATAGGCAGTCCCGACAACTTCAAGCAGCAGCCCGACTGCGCCGGTCACTTCACTATGCTCTGCGACGAGGAACGTCTCGACGAGACCCTGCACGAGATCTTCTTCCTCTCCGACCAAGACGCACTCCTCACCCTCTCCCTCGTTGACCAAGACAACCGCCCCTACCAAACCGACGTCCCCGTCACCTTCAACGACCACCAGACACACACACTCCGCTACACCGTCCTCTACCACTACAACACCGAAGACCCCATCGACACACTCGAAATCGACCCCCTCCTCACCTACGACATCACCATCCACACCATCCCACCCATCCACTACACCGACCGACACTTCAAACCCGGCAGCCACACCCTGCTTCAAGTGCCGGCCCCGCAAAGCACCCTCACCCTGCACCACGAAAACCGGCGCATTCCCTTCCAACTGCCCATCTACACCGTTCTCGTGCGCCGCCACGACGCCCCCGCACTCCTCGCCACACAACCCATCGGCGCCTCCCGCAACTACCTTGCCGGACAATACGACATCGAGATACTCACCCTGCCCGTCACCCGCCTCACCAACGTCAAGCTGCGCGGCGGCACCGCCTCCGACCTGCAGATACCCATGCCCGGCCAACTGGCTCTCTCCAAGCCCGGAATACCCACCACTGGCAGCATCTTTGTGTTCCAAGGCAACAGTTTGCAATGGGTTTGCGACCTCGACCCCTCCAACCCCACCGAACGCGTCATCCTCATGCCTGGCGACTATCAGGTTATCCTCCGCCCGGTCGATGACCCCGACCCTGACGAAGTGCGCACAGCACGCTTCACCATCCTTCCTGCCAAGTCAACCAGCCTCACCATCAAATAGCCTCGCCCTGCCTTCGCTCTACCTTCGTTGAAGCTTCGATCCATATGACGGAGGATTGACGACCCCACATCTAACTTGCAGCGACGCATCGACGGCTCTGCAGCCAAGCCTCTTCACATCCGCCCCCAGCCATCGGCTAATATCTGTCGCCTCAGTACTGAGAAAAAAACTTTCCCTTAAAACATATAAATATGGGGAAAATTCAGTATCTTTGCAACGTCAAAAAAAGACACCTTATGAGACTGAACGACGCTACAATATTGCTTGATACAAGCAAATGGGCTGATGCATCCCTGCACCGGCCGTGCATTATTCACGTCCTCGCCGGAAAAATACATCTGAAACATATTGTATAGAGCCATGAAAAAGTTCATCTACATTACCCTTACCGCCCTGCTGGCCTGCTCCTGCGGATACAACCGCCAAGGGCTCAACTTCAACCCCAAGAACGGCGTGGAAGCCGAGTTGACCATGCCCGACGGGCAGGTAGTCAAATACACGGCCTACGAAAGGCTGTTCTATGTGCGCAACGTGGAGGACTCCGCCTACCAGTACATGAACATCTACGTGCCCGAAGGAGCCACGAAACAGTCACCCATTTTCCTGCGCACATACGTGGGCGGGTATATGGCTGCCAAAGCCCGGCAGCCACAGGCTGGCGACGCCACCGGCCGGGCGTTGCGCGAAGGATATGTGGTGGCCATTCCCGGCTCGCGCGGACGCAACTCCGTGCAAGACGGCATCTATACCGGACGTGCCCCGAAAGGCCTGCTTGACCTGAAAGCAGCCGTGCGCTATCTGCGCCTGTTCGACCGTGTGATGCCCGGCAACGCCGACCGTATAGTGATTGACGGCACCAGCGCAGGCGGTGCCATGGCGGCCCTGGTGGGCGCCACCGGCAACGCACTGGCATATGAACCGCTGCTCGAGGCCATGGGCGCAGCCAAGGCAAAAGACGACGTGTACGCCGCCGTATGCTACTGCCCCATCACCGACCTCGAACATGCCGACATGGCATACGAGTGGCTCTACAACGGCACCGTCAGCCGCCAGCAGTCGCCGACCGAAATGCGGGCGGTGAGCAATGAACTGAAAGAGCAATTCCCCGCCTATATCAACGGACTCGGTCTCAAAGACTGGGAGGGTAACCCTCTGACTGCCGACAACTACACCGACTTACTGATACGGGAGCTGATTCGCTCGGCACAGACGGCCAAGAATGCCGGCGCCGACATTAGCGACACACTTGGTTTCGTGTTCAGCGAAGAGACCAAGGGCGGCCTACCCCCACTCAACGGTGGAATGGCGCAAGCACTTCAGGTTATTCCCGCACGCAAAGCCCAGCGGGGAGAGTATGTCATCGGGCTGGATTTGCCTCGTTATCTCAACTATGTGGTCAGCACCCAACCGTTGAAGACCGCCCCAGCCTTCGACACCAAAGGAATCTTGGGGCAGACGGCTTCGGGCGAAAATGAGCTGTTTGGCGACGAAAAGGGCGGCAGTGTGAACTTTACAGTTTTCGGTGCCTACAAGAACGGCAGCGAACTGCCCAAGGAGGTGGTGGACAATGTCTATCTGATGAATCCCATGAACTTTATCGGCACGGTCGAAGACAAAGACGGCAAGGCTGGCGAAAAGAAACTGGCAACAGTCGCCCCCCACTGGTATATCCGACATGGAGCAAGAGACCGCGACACAGGTTTCCCCATACCGCTTAATTTGGCTTTGAAACTGCACAACTCAGGCTGCGACGTGAACTTCCTCTTTGCCTGGAACCGCCCGCACAGCGGCGACTACGCTTTGGACGAGCTGTTCACCTGGCTGGGCGGCATCATGTAATTGGATTTATTGTCAGATTATCATGTATAATTACGAGACCGATAGAATAATGCTGCGTCCCTGGAGGGAGAGCGATGCCGAGGCGCTGTTCAAGTATGCCTCCGACCCCGAAGTGGGGCCGCGCGCAGGGTGGCCGACGCACAAAAGCGTGGATGAAAGCCTTGGAATCATTCGCACAATATTTAGCGGAGAAGGCATGTGGGCCGTGGAGTGGAAGGAGACGGGTGAGGCCATCGGATGCGTCGGGTATTTGCCTTCGACATCCTCCAACCTGAAGATTGCTACCGACCAAGCCGAGGTGGGCTACTGGATTGCCCGCCCTTATTGGGGGAAAGGAATCTGCACAGAGGCTTTTGGCTTGGTCATTGACCATTGTTTCGGGGTGAAAGGGTTCTGCACATTGTGGGGCACCTATTTCCCCAGCAATCCCGCCTCCGGCCGCGTGATGGAGAAATGCGGTTTTGTGGACACTGGCAGGGAAACCGTATGCCCCAACCTTGAAGTCGGTTCGGACCAGCCTGTACGGGTGATGAGAAAAGATAATGACAGACTTATACAATAATAAAAATGAAGAAAGCACTTTTTACCACGATAATACTCTGCGCGGTGGCCATAACGTCCTCGGCACAAGAACTCCCATGGTTCTGGCACGAGAACGATTATGCTCTCAAGGGTCATGTGAAGGAAGTGCGGGAATACCATATCGAGATGAGAGGTGACCCCGAATTACAAGATACCGACTACTATTTCTACACTTACTCCCCCGATGGGCATATACTCACCGAGTACTTTGATGATGTGGACAAACTTTGTCACAATACCTACTATTGGAGCACGCACCTCGACTCGATTGTCCGCGATGGCGACTGCCACTCCATTGAGTACTATCTCTATGATGCCGACGGACGTCTTGAACGAGTGATACATGGAGTCTATGGGCTCACTGACACAACGACCATCATATACAACGAACGTGGCTTCCCGGTAAAGACCAGCTGGGATTTCGACAGCAAAGCAAACGAGCCCTGGTATGAATGGTATGACGACGGGCGTATCAAAGGGATTGGCTCAAAATATTGGGGCAAACTGTATGAGTACGACAGCCTGGGCCGGTTAGTCAAAGAGACTCATCAAGACAAACTTGTCGTGACATTCACATACAATGAGAACGGTGATATTGCACAAATCCAGTATGACCCGAATGGCAATCTGTTCTACAACAAAGGAAAAGTAACGACAACAAGCTACACCTACAAATACGACAGCCATGGCAACTGGATTGAGCAGTATAGTGGCAAAACGCTTGAAATCATTCGGACAATCACTTATTACAATCGATAGATAAAGACATGTCCAACAAGGAATTTATACGGCAGGATAACAACTATAGGACGTTGAAGGCGTTCCAGAAGGCGGAATGCATCTACGACGTCACCTATTATTTTGCCAATAAGTTCTTAACGAAAGGCGACCGCACAATAGACCAGATGGTTCAGGCGGCACGAAGCGGCAAGCAGAATTTGGCGGAAGGCAACATCGACGGGGTAACCTCCAAAGAGATGGAGATAAAACTCACCAATGTCAACCGCGCCTCGCTGCACGAACTGCTGCTTGACTATGAGGACTACCTGCGGGTGCGCGGGCTGGAGCAGTGGTCTTTCAATGACCCGCGCTGTGTGCAGACGCGCGAGTTCTGCAAGCGGCACCTCGACTCGGCGGTTTTCCGTGAGAAGATAAAAGACCGCTCAGACGAGACCATCGCTAATATCGCCATCACACTGATACACCAATGCGATGTGCTGATAAAAGGTCTGATAGAATGGCAGAAAAAGAACTTCCTCGAGAACGGAGGAATAAAAGAAGAAATGTATAGAGCAAGGAAAGCCTATAGAGATAGTCATGGGTTTAATGGGCAGAATGGGGCTAATGGGTCTAATGGGCCGAGATAACCATATTGCCCATTAAACCCATTAGCCCCATTAACCCCATAAGCCCCACAAAAACAGAAAACAAACAATAAAAACAATAATATCTATGACCCACTACGAAAAACAATCTATGAAAGAGTTGCGTGCCGGCATGGGCGAAGGCCTTGTTGAGGCTGGCCGCAAGAACGAGAATGTCGTCGCGCTGAGCGCCGACGTGAAAGGCAGCGTCAAGATGGACGGTTTCGTAGTGCTACTAAACATCAACAGATAAGCATCTTTTAATTGTCTTATGACAAATACTACAAACTAATGTTAACCTTATCGCAATTAGAACAATATCTTTCAAAAGCGGCGTGGATACTGAAAGGACCGGTAGATGCTGCTGATTTTAAAGTGTATATATTCCCTTTGCTTTTTTTTAAGAGAATCTCGGATGTATATGATGAAGAATACAATGAGGCGTTGAAAGAGAGTGAGGGAGACCACGATTATGCTTCTGCTACTGAGATGCACCGCTTCATCATTCCCAAAGGATGCCATTGGAACGACGTGCGGATGGCCACTACCAATGTTGGTAGCGCTATCAAAGGGGCATTCTCACAAATTGAGCAGGCCAACCCTCAATACTTGGCCAACATCTTTGGCGACGCTGCTTGGACAAACAAGGAAAAACTGTCCGATGAACTCCTATGCCGTCTCATTGAGCATTATTCCCAATACAACCTCTCCAACTCCAATGTCGAGCCTGATGTTCTTGGTCGTGCTTACGAGTATTTGATAAAAATGTTTGCCGATCAAACCAACAAGAAAGCCGGTGAGTTCTACACACCTCGTTCTGTGGTCCGGCTAATGGGATTGATAGTCAACCCTCAGGCAGGCGAAACCATCTACGACCCCGCCTGTGGTACGGCAGGAATGCTTCTGGAATGTATCGAGCAGGTCAAACAGAAAGGTGGCGACTACCGTACGCTGAAGCTATATGGTCAGGAAAAGAATCTTACCACCTCCACCATAGCCCGCATGAATATGTTCCTTCACGGCATTGAGGACTTCTATATCGAACGTGGCGATACACTTCGAGAACCCAAATTCTTCAAGTACGACAAAATGCAGCAGTTCGATATTGTCATTGCCAACCCGCCATTCTCTCTCAAAAATTGGGGCGCAGAAATTTGGGCCGACGACCTATATGGACGCAATATCGCAGGCATGCCGCCCAATGGCAATGGCGATATGGCTTGGGTGCAGCACATGATCAAGTCGATGGATGAGAAGTCTGGTCGTGTGGCAGTGGTGTTGCCCCACGGAGCCCTCTTCCGCAAACATGCCGAAGCCAAGATTCGTTCCATACTATTGGAAAACGATTTGTTGGAAGCCGTGATAGGTCTCGGCGACAATATTTTCTATGGTGCCACGCTGTCGGCTTGTATCCTGGTATTCAGGGCACGTAAAGACATGTCGAGGAAAGGCAAGGTGTTGTTCATCGACGCCGCCGACCAGGTGAGAAAAGGTCGTGCCCAAAACACACTAGAGGAAGAGCATATCAACACCGTCTTCGGCTGGTATTCCGATTTCAGAGACGTAAAGAACCACGTAAAAGTTGCCTCAATTGAGGATGTCCGTAGCAATGACTACAATCTGAATATCCCGCTTTATGTGGAGAAAGAGGTAGTAGATAGCCTTCCAACACTTGAAGAGGCCAAAGAGCAACTGCGCATTGCCGCAAAGGAAGCCCGTGAGGCCGAAGAACGTTTCATTCAACTGCTTAAGGAGTTTGCACAATGACACAGAAAGAACTTGAATCCTATCTTTGGGGTGCTGCCACCTATCTCCGTGGGTTTATTGATGCCGGCGACTACAAACAGTATATCTTCCCCTTGCTATTCTACAAGCGAATCTGTGATGTCTATGACGAGGAATATGAGGAAGCCCTTGCTGAAAGTGACGGCGACCTCGAATATGCCGCCTTTGACGAAAACCACCGTTTCAAGGTGCCTGCCGAAGCCCATTGGAATCAAGTCAGGCAGGTGACTGTGAACGTCGGCAAAGCCATCAACGATGCATTGAACGCCATCCAAAAGGTCAACAACCAGCAACTTCAAGGCATCTTCGGTGATGCTGATTGGACCAACAAAGAGCGTCTGTCCGACAGCCTGCTGTGTCAACTGATTGAACATTTCTCCTCCCGTAACCTCAATATCAAGAACGTGCCCAATGACGAGTTGGGCAACGCTTACGAGTTTCTCATAAAGAAATTTGCCGACGACAGCGGTCATACCGCTGCCGAGTTCTACACCAACCGCACTGTGGTGAGGCTGATGACGCTGATTGCAGACCCTAAAGAGGGCGAGAGCGTCTACGACCCCACCTGCGGTAGCGGAGGATTGCTGCTCAACTGTGCTATGATGCTCAAAGACCAAGGTAAAGAATACCGCACCCTGCGTCTCTATGGACAGGAAATCAACCTTATCACCTCTGGCATTGCCCGCATGAACATGCTGCTGCATGGCTTTGAGGAGTTCAATATTGTTCGTGGAAATACGCTCAGCAATCCGCTCTTTATGAAGTACGACCAGCTGCAGCAGTTCGATATTGTATTGGCTAATCCGCCTTACTCCATCAAGAGCTGGGATCAGGCTGCTTTCACCAACGACCCCTACGGGCGTAACATCTGGGGCACTCCGCCGCAAGGCTGTGCCGACTATGCCTTTCAGCAGCATATAATGAAGAGCCTCAAGCCCGACACCGGGCGTTGTGTGGTGCTATGGCCTCACGGCATCCTGTTCCGTGATGCCGAGCGCGAGATGCGTCGCAAGATGATAGAGAACGACTGCGTCGACTGTGTCATCGGTTTGGGTCCCAATCTTTTCTACAACTCCCCAATGGAGGCATGCCTGCTGATATGCCGTATGCAGAAGCCAGCCAACCGTCGGGGCAAGATACTTTTCATCAATGCCGTCGATGAGGTGAAGCGCGACAAGACCATCAGCACGCTCGAACCGCAGCATATCGACAAGATTTTCAAGGCTTATAAGGAATACAAAGACATTGCGGGTTTTGCCAAAGTGGTCTCCAACAAACAGATACTCGAGAACGGAGCCACACTGAACATCTCCCAATACGTCTCTCGTCTAGAGGTAAAAAGCGACAAACCCTCACAATCTCTACCCGAGTTGCTGGATGAATGGGAAAGAAACAGAATAGAGTTATACGACAGAATCAACGAAATATTAGACAATTAAATATCCCATTATCTGCAATTATTTTGATATATTGCCAATAATTTGTATCTTTGCACTAAAATAAACTACTATTTTATACAACAACAGTGGATAATAAAATGGAAAATACGGGCGACATCATCATATATCAAACCGAAGACGGTTTGACGAATATTAATGTTAAATTAGATAACGATACTGTTTGGCTCAATCAACAGCAGTTAGTGGTGTTATATCAATCGAGTAAATCTAATATAAGTGAACACATTAAGCACATTTTTGAGGAAGGAGAATTAACTGAGGAGTCAGTTGTTCGGAAATTCCGAACAACTGCCGATGATGGTAAAAACTACGAGGTTACCTATTACAACCTCGATATGATTATTTCGTTAGGCTATCGAATCAAATCGGTTGTTGCCACACGTTTCCGCATCTGGGCCACTCAGCGCTTGAAAGAATATATGGTCAAAGGATTCACGATGGATGATGAGCGACTGAAAGGGAATGGTGGAGGCAGTTATTGGAAAGAGTTGCTTGACCGTATACGTGACATCCGTTCTTCGGAAAAAGTGCTGTATAGACAGGTGCTCGACTTATATGCGACCAGTGTGGACTATGATCCCAAGAGTGAAGAATCTGTTCACTTCTTCAAAATGGTACAAAACAAACTACATTTTGCTGCTCACGGACACACGGCAGCCGAAGTCATATACGAGCGTGCCGATGCAGAAAAGCCTTTTATGGGGTTGACTACTTTTTCTGGTGAATTGCCAGCATTAAAGGACATCGGAATTGCTAAGAATTATCTTAGCGAAAGCGAGCTAAAGATTTTGAACAACCTTGTATCCGGTTATTTTGACTTGGCTGAAATCAATGCCCTTGAGCACAAGCCTATGTATATGAGTGACTATATCCATCAGTTGGATTCTGTGCTCACTTCCGGAAACAGGCCTTTACTTGAAGGTGCGGGTTCTGTTAGTCACGCACAAGCCTTAGAGAAAGCCACTGTTGAATATCGCAAATACCAGAAAAACACTCTTTCGCCCGTGGAAAAAGCCTATTTAGAGACCGTGAAAGCTACAGCCAAAATAGTAAAGAAAAACACCAAAGGTAAGAACCAATAATAAGTCCCTATATGGCATAGTATTTATTTGACTGGAACACGAAATTGTTAGATTAGACTACAATAATGAACGATATTACCATAGATAAAACTGACTGGAAGAAATACAGGTTTGACGAGATGGTACAGAACATATCGGAAAGGGTTGAACCTGGCCAAACCGACCTTGATGTGTACGTTGGGCTGGAACATATAGACCCTGACTCATTACATATCAAACGGCATGGTCACCCCAGTGATGTTGAAGGTACAAAACTACGCTTCTACAAGGGGGATATCATCTTTGGTCGCAGAAGAGCTTATCAACGGAAAACAGCTTTGGCTACTACCGACGGCATTTGTTCTGCTCATGCAATGGTATTGAGAGCCAAAGAAAATGTTGTTGACCCAATGTTTTTGCCCTTTCTGTTTCATTCCAAGTCATTCATTGACATGGCAATTACCATATCTGTCGGAGGGTTGTCTCCAACTATCAATTGGAAAGCCATTGCAAAACAACTATTCCTCCTCCCACCCAAACCCGAGCAGAAACGCTTAGCCGCCCTCCTCTGGTCCGCCGACGAGATGATTGAGAAAGAGAAGATGGAACTGGAAAAGGTAGAAGAATACAGAAAACTAACTTTTGAACTACACACATCGAAACAAGCAAATGCCAAACTTGCCGATTGTTTGATTGTCAATAAAAGGAAAAGTAAAGCACCTCATTATTATGATAAATATCTTGGTCTAGAACACATAGAAAGCGGTGTTTATTATAGTTCACAGTATGGCGAAGCCAATGAAGTACTCGCTGACAGCTACATTTTTCATAAGGGTGCTTTGTTATATGGTAAATTAAGACCATATCTAGACAAATGTATTATTTCAGATTTCGATGGTATATGTTCAACAGAAATAATAGTTTACAGCACCGAACCCAACACTTCCAAAGAGTACATTCTGAATGTATTGCATTCAAAAGCATTTTTGGATTACATTGTTGACAAATCTTTTGGCACCAAAATGCCTCGTGTTTCACACGAAATTGTTTCTGACTATGAGTTATTTTTACCATCAAAAAAAGAACAAAATGAGATTGTGAACATTATTAGAAACATAATAAATCAAGAAAAGAGAGTCCGAGAGCAAATCACTCTTTCTCAACAAATAAAGCAGGAATTAATTAACAAGGTTTTCTAGACATGGACAGAGTGTATTTATATAAAACTCAAAACACATCGGTTGCTTATGATGATGAGCAATGGTATGTAAACGATCAAATGCAAGAGAAGAAAGCGGACGACAATGTGCAAGAAAAAGCAAAAGAACATGCTTTCAAATCAATGGCAGAAGATTTGTCTCGATACATGAGCCATTTCAGGAACATTGCTGTACTTACCGCTGCAGGGACCTCTATGGAAAACGGAGACCATGGCGGGAAAACACGTACCGAATTATGGGAAAGCTACGAGGATGAAATAAACAAAATTGCCAATGTTTTTACATCAACTGATGGGACTTTAAAAGATAAATGCACACAAATTTTACAAGACAAAAACATAGAAGACTTTTTATCTTTTACGATTCTATATGAAAAATTGAATGGAGAGATTCTTGACAAGGATGATGGTAAAAATTTACGCAAAAAATTAGAAAACAAAATTGCTACTGCTTGCGAATTAGATCTAGATGAAACGAATCAACATCATCAAGATTTTATAAGAAAACTTACTGCTCGAAAGCCAAGCGAACCGCGGTTGCAGTTGTACACGACAAACTATGACACATTATTTGAACAGGCAGCACGCCGAATGAATTATGTGATAATTGATGGCTTTTCTTTATCTTATCCAAGAGTATTTAATGGAACTAATTTCGATTTTGATATTGTATTCCGTGAACATACAAGAATTAAGCAAGAAGAAAGCTTTGTTCCAAATGTATTTCAACTATTTAAACTGCATGGAAGCATCGATTGGGAGAAAAATGCCATGGGACAAATCTTACAAAAAGAAAAATCCGAAAATCCGTGCATTATATATCCCGCGAGTGAAAAATATGAAAGTAGCTACGACCAACCCTATTTTGAAATGATGTCTCATTTCCAGCAAACACTTCGGAAGGAGAACACATTGTTAATAGTCGTTGGATTTGGTTTTAAAGATAAACATATTCAGAACGTAATTAAAGAAGCTTCGCTGCAAAACCACAATTTACATATTTTGATAGTATGTTATGGCCAAACTGAAAAAGAAGGCAAGTGGGTAGATAGTGGTATAGTATCAGCGTTAGTTCCTGATTATTTGGATGAGAATCTAGTCGTTAGGCCCAACGTGTCTATTTTGTTTTCTAAATTCAAAGCTTTTGTAGAGCATTTACCAATGAATAATTCTTATAATAATCCTTTTGAGAATGCATCCATTTGATCATACAAAATTTCTCGGATACGTTTGTGAGGTTACTCCACAATATGTTCGTGTACAAGTTCCAACAGCAAAATTGTTGCATACGTTTTATAACAATGGACAGCTGTATTATGGAGGAACCGTTGGCTGTTTTGTTGTAATAGAAGGTGTGGAATATGGTTTTTTGGGAAGATTGTTTGAATTAAATATACCTCAAGGAGAAAAAACGGAAATTACAGATCAAAAAATCCACATGGATGACACCGATTTCCATCCCATTGCAAAAATTGAACTTTTAGCTTTGTTTAGTGTATATCAGCCGGAAACTATTATAAAAACGATTTCGCGTTATCCTGCTATTGGAGCAAAAGTCTATTCTTGCTCCGACGAACAAATTGGAGCTTACATTTCGAATTTTGGAATAAAACCAACTGACACTGATGTACCTTTTGCACCAATAGGGAAACTAACTTCTAATAATGCGATTTGCAATATCTCTCTGAATTCTTTATTTGGAAGACATTGTGCGGTTTTAGGTACCACTGGTGGTGGAAAGAGTTGGACTGTCGCTAAACTATTGGAACTGACCTCTACTTTTACTAACAATAAATGCATACTAATTGATGCTACAGGAGAATATAGTTCAATTAGTGATGATATGACTTCTATAGAACTTGGGACTGGGGAGTATATCTTTGACTATAAAAAACTAACAATTGATGAACTATATTATCTACTACATCCTTCATCTAAAACGCAGGTTCCTAAGTTAATGGAAGCCATTAGATCTCTAAAAATGTCAAATATAGATACTGATGGCGCATTATCTGAATATTATCCTAAAGACAACAATGGTCAGGTGATATCTAAAAACATTTTCAAATGTCAAAAACCAAGGAGAAATTTTGACGTGTTTAGATATAGAAACACTGCTAGAATAGAAACTAACACATGCGATTTTGATTTTGAGTTGTTAGCACAACAAATAACATACGAATGTGTTTGGGATAATCCAGGAGTATGGGGCAATCGTGTCGAGAATGATGTTTCAAATTGCGTTAGCTTAATCTCACGAGTCAATAATATAATGTCAACAAGTGAGTATAACCAGATTTTTGGTTTTAGAAGATCTACTATTCCTAATTCTAAAGATTTGGCAGAAGAGATTATTAATCACATCAACAATGCCCAAAAGAGCATTTTAAGATTAGATTTTTCTAAAGTAAGTTTTGATTATCAAGTCAGAGAGATACTTGTAAATGCAATAGGGAAAATGCTTCTGACTGAAGCAAGAGAAGGCAAATACAAAGAAAAAGCTTTAATTGTTTTTATAGATGAAGCGCATCAATTCTTGAATAAATCAATCGCAGATGAATATTTTTCAGCAAAACCTCTTGATGCATTTGAGCAAATTTCAAAGGAATCGAGAAAATATGGATTATTTTTGTGTATTGCCACACAAATGCCTCGAGACATTCCGTTAGGAACCCTTAGTCAAATGGGTACGTTTATCGTTCATAGGTTGATAAACGAGCAAGACAAAAAAGCAGTAGAAAGTGCTGCATCATCAGCCAATAGAAGCAGTTTGTCTTTTTTGCCAATTTTAGGAGAAGGTGAAGCGTTGCTAGTAGGTGTAGATTTCCCTATGCCATTAACAATAAAAGTAGATGAACCTAACAAAAAACCAGACTCTAATACTCCAAAATTAAAAACGAAATAATCATGTCCTTCAACGAAATAAATGCAGTGGAGAACTTCGTCATTATGACGATGACGGGGGTCAATCTGAATGATATAGGGTCTGTACACGAGGGTTCTACTCCTTACGGTGCGCAGTGGATATACACGCCTTCATCGGAGCTTCGTCGAGAGATCACCGAGGTGATGGTGGAGACGGAGGTGAAGAGTGCCCTTATCCGCCTCAACCCCGAGATAGCAGCGCAACCCGACCGCGCCGACGAGGTGATATACAAGCTGCGCTCTATCTTGTTGTCGGTCAACAGCACGGGTCTGGTGCGTGCCAACGAGGAGTTTGCCAAGTGGCTGCGTGGGGAGATGTCGATGCCTTTCGGCAAGAACTACGCCCACGTGCCAGTACGCCTAATTGACTTCGACTATATTGCTAACAACAGCTTTTGGCTGGTCAACCAATTCAGCGTCCGCAACCGCGAGACCAAGCGCCCCGACGTGGTGATGTTCGTGAACGGCTTGCCGTTGGTGGTGGGCGAGACCAAGACACCGGTGCGTCCTGCCGTCTCGTGGCTCGATGCCGCCTCCGACATCCACGACGGCTACGAGAACAGCGTGCCGGAGCTCTTCGTACCCAACGTGCTCAGCTTCGCCACCGAAGGCAAGAACCTTTTCTATGGTGCCGTGCGTACACCGCTGGAATTCTGGGCAGCCTGGCGGCTGAACGAAGGAGCCGAGGAAGTCGAGTTGCCTGGATTGGAGGCCGTCGCCGCCGAACTGAAGCAACTGCTCGCCCCCAAGACGCTGCTCGATATACTCTATAACTTCACCACCTACACCACCAACAAGAGCCGCCAGCGTACCAAGGTGGTATGCCGCTACCAGCAGTACGAAGGTGCCAATAAGATAGTGGAGCGTGTGGTAGAGAACAAAATCAAGAAGGGTTTGATATGGCACTTCCAAGGCTCAGGCAAGTCGCTGCTGATGCTCTTCGCCGCCCAGAAGATGCGTCGTTTGCCGGCACTGAAAAACCCCACGGTGATGATTGTAGTGGACCGCATCGACCTCGACTCGCAGACACAGAACGTCTTCAAGGAGGCTTCCAACGTGATGTCCACCGAGGACATAGAGACGCTGAACAGCTATCTGGAGAACGACTCGCGCTATATCATCATCACAACCATCTTCAAGTTTAAAGATGCCAAACCCAATATAAACCGCCGCGACAATATCATCGTGATGGTCGACGAGGCACACCGCACCCAGGAGGGCGACCTCGGGCAGCGTATGCGTGCCGCCCTTCCCAACGCTTTCTTCTTCGGATTGACAGGCACCCCCATCAACAAGTCGGAGCATAACACCTTCTGGACCTTCGGAGCCACCGAGGACAAGGGTGGATACATGAGCCGCTACTCGTTTGAGGATGCCCTGCGCGACGAGGCCATCCTGCCGCTGCATTTCGAGCCACGTCTGCTCGACATACATATTGACCGAGAAAAGGTGGATGAGGAATTTGAACGCATCACCAACGAGTTGGATGAGGATGCCAAGATAACCCTCTCCAACAAAGCCGCCAAGATGCTGGAGTTCCTGAAGTCCCCCGACCGTATCACCACCATCTGCAAAGACATCGCACAACACTATCGCGACAAGGTGGAGCCGCAAGGCTTCAAAGCGATGATTGTGACGCCCGACCGCGAAGCCTGCCACCTCTACAAGATGGAGTTGAACAAATACTTCCCCGACTCGGCCTCGGCGGTGGTCATCTCCACTTCAGGCAAAGGAGATGACGAACTGAAACGGCTCTACAGCCTCACCAAAGACGATCAGGAGAAACTAATTGAGAAATTCAACAAGCCGGAGTCGGAACTGAAATTCTTGATAGTCACCGCCAAGCTGCTGACGGGTTTTGACTCACCCATCCTGCAGACGATGTACCTCGACAAGGCACTGAAAGACCACACACTGCTGCAGGCCATCTGCCGCACCAACCGCAAGTTCCCCAACAAGACCTTTGGACGCATTGTAGACTACTTCGGTGTGTTCGACGATGCCGCCAAAGCATTGGAGTTCGACGAAGAGGTAATGAGCAAGGTCATCACCAACCTCAACGCCCTTATCGAGGAGTTGCCAAAGGTAATGGAAGAGACGCTGGCGCATTTTGCAGGTGTGGACCGTACCATCGACGGCTTTGACGGTCTGCAGGCTGCTCAAAATGCCATCGACACCAACGAGAAACGCGATGCCTTCGCTGCCGACTATCGACGGTTGGCTAATATCTGGGAGTCGCTCTCACCCGACCCGTCATTGGAGCCTTACCGCAGCGACTACAAATGGCTGTCGAATGTCTATCAGTCGGTCAAGCCCTCCGGTCCCGAAGCCCTAGGCAAACTGATTTGGCTATCTATGGGTGCCCAAACCAAGCGTATTATGTACGAGAACATCCACGTGGAAGGTATACATACCGATATGGAAGAGGTGGTGCTCGACGAAGCTATGGTGTCGGCACTGATGGACAAGAAAGACATGAAGGCCGCCAAGCGCATGGAACGTGAGTTGATTAAGCGTTTCAAGAAACATGCCGACAAACCTATCTTCATTGAGCTGAGTAAACGGTTGGAAGCATTGCGCGACAAGGCAGAACAAGGCTTGATAACAAGCATTGAGTTCATCAAGGAGCTGTGTCAGATAGCCCGCGAGACCTTGCAGGCAGAGAAGATGGAGGATAATGCAGAGGTACGTAAGACAGGCAAGGAAGCACTTACCGAATTGTTTATGGAGCTTCGCACAGAGGACACACCTGCAGTGGTAGGACGTATAGTGACAGATATCGACAGCATCGTGAAGATAGTGCGTTTCCCTGGCTGGCAAACTACAAATGCTGGTGAGCGCGAGGTCCAAAAGGCTTTGCGCAAAACTTTGTTGAAATATAAACTGCATAAAGACGAGAACCTTTTCTCAAAAGCATATCTGTATATTCGTGAATATTACTAATATAACAATAACAAATAAACAATAATATTATGACCCACTACGAAAAACAATCAAGCAAAGAGTTGCGCGCCGGCATGGGCGAAGGCCTTGTTGAGGCTGGCCGCAAGAACGAGAATGTCGTCGCCCTGAGCGCCGACGTGAAAGGCAGCCAGTGCGGCATCGCCGAAGCCAATATGGTCGGTATTGCCGCCGGTCTGAGCCTGTGCGGCAAGGTGCCTTTCATCGGGGGCTTTGCCGAGTTCGTCACTGGCCGCGTCTATGACCAGATACGCCAAGTGCTGTGCTACAGCAACAAGAACGTGAAGATTTGCGGCTCGCACGCCGGCATCTCCCTCGGCGAGGACGGTGCTACACACCAGACCATGGAGGACATCGCCCTGATGAAGGTGCTGCCTAACATGACCGTGCTGGTGCCCGCCGACTTCAACCAGGCCAAGGCCGCCACGCTGGCCGCCGCCGAGCACGTCGGCCCCGTCTATCTGCGCCTCGGCCGCAGCAAGATGCCCTGTTTCCTGCCCGAAGGCGAGAAGTTTGAAATCGGCAAGGCCCAGCTGCTGAGTGAGGGCACGGACGTGACCCTCTTCGCCTGCGGCCACCTTGTGTGGGAAGCCCTGCAGGCTGCCGAGATGCTGGAGAAAGTCGGCATCAGCTGCGAAGTCATCAATATCCACACCATCAAGCCGCTTGACGTGGAGGCCATCGTGGCCAGCGCCAAGAAGACCGGTGCCGTTGTCACCTGCGAGGAGCACCTCTTCAACGGCGGCCTCGGCGACAGCGTGGCCCAGACCCTCGCTCTCCACTGCCCCACCCCAATGGAGTACGTGGCCGTGGATGACAAGTTCGGCGAGAGCGGCACCCCTGACGAGATGCTAACCAACTATCACCTCCGCGCCGCCGACATCATGGCCAAAGTCTATGCCGTCCTGCAGCGCAAGCCCGGCGCCCCCAAGCAGCGCTACTGCCAGAGCTGCGGTATGCCGCTCAGCGACGAGGTCACGAGCGACAATCCCGACTACTGCAAGTACTGCTTCGCCGATGGCCACTTCACGCAGGACTGCACCATGGAGCAGATGATAGACTTCTGTGTCCAGTTTGTCGACCAGTTTAACCAGAATACCGGCCAGCACCTCACCGCCGATGAATACCGCGAGCAGCTCCGCCAGTACTTCCCGCAGCTCAAACGCTGGCGCAAAGAATAGCCTATGAAGAACAGTTTGGCAGGATCCCCCTGGCTCTTCTCTGACGGGCTTGCGGCGGTGTTGATAAAGAACAAATGGGGATACATCGACCGGCAAGGACATGTCGCCATCGCGCCGCAGTACACCGCGGCATCCGGCTTCTCTGAGGGGCTGGCGGCCGTCGAGGTCAACAACAAGTACGGCTTCATCGACCGCTACGGCAAGATGGTGATCAAGCCGAAGTACGACTTCGCCCTTGCCTTCACCGAGGGAGTGGCGGCATGCTCTATCGGTGGCGGCTATCACATCATAGACAGAAATGGCAAGGTTCTCGCCGAACTCGGCGAGGACTGTACCGACGTGGAGAACTTCTCCTGCGGGTTGGCGGCCGCTGAATTCATCGTCGGAGATGGCGATTGGCGATACGGGGCTATCGACAAGACCGGTAAGATGGTGATAAAGCCAAAGTTCAGCTTTGCCTACACCTTTGAGGAAGACCTTATGCCTGTCGTCGTCAACGACGGAGACAAGTGCGGGTTTGTCAACAAGGAAGGCAAATGTGTCATAGCACCCGAATTCGACGAGACCGAGTCCTTCTCCGAAGGACTGGCACCAGCGATGAAGGACGGCAAGTGGCGCTTCATCGACCACGAAGGCCACGACGTGGTGATGCTCGGCGAGAGATTCGACCATGTCGACACCCTCATTGAAGGACGCTCCATCGTCAAGATTGGCGACAAAAGCGGTGCCATCGACAAGGCAGGCAACCTCATTATCGATGTTCGTTTCGACAATCTGCACTCCTTCTCCGAAGGTCTTGCCTACGCCCGTATCGGCGACACGCACGGCTTCATCAACCCCTCCGGAATCTTCGAGATACAGAAGCCCGTGACCAAGGCAACCCTAATTGACAAACTGATGAAACGGGGCAACTGGCTTCGTTGGTAGAGCACGAGAAGAGGTCACGAGCGACAATCCCGACTACTGCAAGTACTGCTTCGACAACGGCAAGTTCACACAGGACTGCACCATGGAGCAGATGATAGACTTCTGCGTCCAGTTCGTGGATGAGTTCAACAAGAACACCGGCCAACACCTCACTGCCGACGAGTACCGCGAGCAGCTCCGCCAGTACTTCCCGCAGCTCAAGCGCTGGCGCAAAGAATAGCCAACAGGCACTGTTGAGGTCCCGCGCCTACAGCGCGGGACCTTAGCCCCCACGGCAACACGACATAGTTTAATCCTTCATGCAAATATACTCGCGAGACAGGGCTGCAGACAAGATGCCAGAAGAAATGCGGATATGGCATAAACAGACCTGAAAAAGCGAGAAAGAAAATAAAAGTCGGCCTAATGACCGATTTGGGTTAAACGATGTTATTCTTATTGCACACCTTTGGAGGTGACTTATAGCAGTCTCCACATGTGAAGAAAAAAAGTCACTTCCCATGTCACTTTTTGTGAAGAAAGTGGCTCTAATGGGGGTGAGACAACAATCTTGAATGTGTCAATTCGTTATCCGTTGATATGTTGATATGTTTTGCGAAAATCGTACCAACGTATCAACGTTGGAGCCAAGGCAATTTTTATAATAATATTTCGTTATATAATCAACAAACACTAAAATCCATGAAGAAAAAACATGCATTAATTGCAGCCATCCTGCTGTTTGCAGTGTCTTCGACTTGGGCCGACACGCTGGATGTGTGTCTGCCATGGACCCATGCACATCGTTATGTTCCCATCAACACCGCATATGCTGACTGGGGCTTCGAGAATGAGTTCATCTACCCTGCCTCACGTGTGAACGAGATGGCTGGCGGAACGATTACGCAGATTACCTTCTATGCCATGAGCGACTCACTGGATTTTCCCGAAACCTTTCAGCTACGCATGGAGGAGGTAGCCGACACTGCGACTCAGCCACTTGCGTGGGTCCGCACCAGTGCTGTGCGGCACGTATGGACAGGTTCGGTCGCCATACGCGATAGTTTATGGACCATCACCCTCGACACGGCTTTCCCCTACATGGGTGGCAACCTGCTGCTCTCGTTCCGCGGATTGGGGCAGGATGGAGGCTTTATGACCTACGATAACATTTTCTGCGTATGCTCGACAGGATACCATTCCGTCACCTGCCGCAATGCCAACGCGCAGCATGTAATCAACAGTTGGTTGGCCAATTCACCACAGGTCTTGCCGTCGGCGACATTCGTCTACACCCCCGGCGACTGCCGCCGCCCGATGGCAGTCACCGCCGACAGTGTGGGGCCACATTCTGCCCTACTGAGTTGGGACAGTGTAAGCGGTGCCATGGGGTATGAGTGGGAGCTATATGCCGATAGTCTATTGGTGGACAGCGGACTCACCACTGCCTCGACGGTAACACTCACCTCGCTCACTACTGCCACCGACTACACATTTCGCGTGCGGACGGTTTGCGATTCGGCTGCCACCAGTTCCTATGCCAGCAGGTCGTTTACCACCCCGTGCGATGTGATTAGGCCATACGACCTTCCATTTGTTGAGGACTTCGAGAATTGCCCCACCATGGAGAATTTCCACGGCATACGTTGCTGGACTTTCCTTGCCTATAGCCGTGAGAACTGGCTGCGCGTGGAGCGTTCGTCAGGCAACAATATTTTCAGTTTTTTCCCACAAGATAATAGTACCCCGCAGTTTGCCGTCCTGCCGCAGATGCAGGGAATACCCAGCCTGACCCTTAGCTTCAGGATGCACAACAACAATAGGCCAGGCAGCTTGCAGGTGGGCGTGATGACCGACCCAACCGACACGCTGACGTTCACGACTGTGGCAGTCTTCGATACGGTACTGACAGCGAATGCATGGCAGAATGTAGTGGTCAGTTTCGCCAACTATACCGGCACCACCGGGCATATAGCGTTCCGCGCCGGTATGCCTTCGTCGGTTACTATGAGCTGGATAGAAATTGACGACATTGTGGTTAACGTAACCCCCACATGTAGCCAGATGCAAGGCATTGAGGTCGTCAACGTAACCTCCTCATCTGCTGATATTGTCGTCAATGATACCGATTCATTCGGAGCCACTTATATTGTCACCCTCACAGGAGGAGGAGCCAATCGGACAGTAACACAGTCGGGTAGCGGCACAATATCCTTTGCTGGCCTTGCACCCACGACCGACTACACTGCCAGCGTCAGGAAACTGTGTGCCGACAGTACCGCTCATCTGCCCATCTCAGTCGTATTCCGTACTTCCTGCGCCCCGATGCCGCTGCCCTGGAGCGAGTCGTTTGAGGACTGTGGCCTGGATATCCCCGAATGTTGGAAGGCAATAAACCGGCAGTCAAACAGCCTCTCCATCGCCACAGCCGTCGGTTATGGTTCGGGGAGTCGCTCACTCACATGCTATAGCTCGCATATACCAGAGCTGCTGGTGGTATTGCCTGAATTCAGCATGCCACTCGACAGCCTGCTGCTCGGCCTCGAAGTGTCGCGCTACACCCATGGCAGCGACTCGGCCACAGGTGTGGAGGTGGGCATCCTCGTCGATACCGCCAACGCGTCCTCTTTCGTGCCGACGGCCACCTGCATTCCCTCCAGTTTCTGGACTTGGCAGCACTACAATGTCACTTTCCCCAGCCATACTTCGGGAAGGATTGCCTTGCGGTTCCTTCTCGTCTCGGACGTTTCTGAAACAGCACACACATTCGTCGACAACATCACCGTTGAGGCATTGTCCGACTCGTATGTCGACACCTGCGTCCAACCCGACAACATCTGGGTGACCGACATCCGTGGTGACAGAGCCACACTGCATATCGTCTCACCGATGGCCGTGCCACACTACATGGTGTATGTCGATAACGACAGTGTGGAGGTGTTCAGCAGCGTCTGCACCCTCACCGGCCTTGTCAACGACAGCCTGTACACCGTGGCTGTCAGCTCCATCTGTGCCGACAGCAGCCGCACAGCCCGCACCCAGGTGCAGTTCCGCACCGACCTGTGCGCCCCGATGCCGCTACCTTGGAGCGAAGACTTCGACACCGTGAACACCTCTGGCAGCAACAGCGTGCAACTGACCGATGCTCTGCCTTGCTGGAAACATTGCGGTAGAGGTACAAGCACTGTCGAAAATGAGTATGGCACGACCAATAGCCGACTCAAATTGGAACTCGGCTCCTACAACCGCAACAACGTCGTGGTGCTTCCCGACCTGCAAGGCGATTTAAGCGACATAGAAATGAGTTTTAACAGCATCCCCAGCTACCCTTATAATTCCACCGACCATATTCTGCAGGTGGGTTACACGCTGACGCCCGACGACACCGCCAGTTTCCGTCCGCTATTTTCCTTCAATGCAGCCGACTATGTGGTCAGCTACAATGTTGTGCCGCGCACCGAGACAGTCTCCTTCAACGGTGCGCCTGCCGACAGCCGCATAGCCCTGCGCATCCCCATGGGCGACATCGCCTTCCAATGGTACATCGACGATATTGAGGTGCATACCGTGCAGCAATGTCCGCGTCCGCAGTCGGTAGCAGCACGACGTATCGGTGCCGACACGGCCGAATTGTACATCACCGACACAATCCCCGGCCATACGTATCGTGTAGCCCTCACAGGTGGCGGGGTGACTCGTACATTGACACACTCAGGCCCAAGCTCAGTTACACTCACTGGCCTAACCCCATCCTCAGACTATGTGGCGACAATCAGCACCATTTGCGCCGACAGCACAATAAGCAACGAAGTATTGTGCGAGTTCCGCACGATGTGTATGCCCCTCACTTATGCCGATATGCCATACATGCTGGACTTTGAGAATTATCCTGCCGGTACAGCGGAAGAGCCTTGTTGGAGATACTACAAAGTGTTGTCCGACGGCTCGACCATGGTGGAACCATATCTTGTCCACATAGTAGAGAATGATGCCCTTTTGTCCAGTGCACAGAGCGGCATCCACGCGCTGGTTGTCGCCTCAGGCTCGAACACCCCGACATACTGGGTACTGCCCGCAGTGGACTCCTTGGCCTACAGAGATCTGGAGTTTGGCTACCGCACAGCATGGGGGGCAAATATCAGTTTCAACTATCGTGCCGACATCGGCGTGATGACCGATCCACTAGACCCAACTACGTTTGTCCTTGTTGACAGCATCGTTTCGGTGGCCGACACATATCAGACGGCACACATCGAGTTCTACACCTATACAGGCAACAGCGGGTACATAGCCATCCGCAATCTCAGTGACGGCGGGCTGACCATCGACGACTTGACGGTGCGTGCCATCGCGCCTCCCCCAACTCCATCAGGCTTGGAACTGGTGGCTGTCGATAGCCTCAACGCTACAGTCACGTGGCAACCAGGTGGCGAAGAGGAACTTTGGATGGTGGAACTGTCGTGTGCCGACACACCTGCCACTCAAACATTCACACAATCAAACATTCAGACATTCACTAACCTTGAGCCGCTGACGCACTACACTGTGCGGGTGGCAGCCGTCGACAAGCACGGTCGAATGAGTGACTGGAGCCAGCCATTGGATTTTTCCACGCTTGACACAATCCATACCATAGGTATATCAACGGCTGATCTTGAAAGTGTTTTGGTCTATCCCAATCCGGCGCACGGCAGTGTGACAATCGAGGCAACGAGTCCCGCAACAGTCACTCTCTTTAGCCTCAACGGGCGTGCAGTCAACACTTGGACGACAGCATCGGGAACCATGACAATAGACTTGTCTGCTGTTCCGCAGGGGGGGTATTTCATCAAGGTGGTATCACGCGGCAGTGTGACAGTCAGAAAGTTGATAGTGAAATAACACCACAGGCACTACCGACAACAAGGGTTGCAGCAGCTTGTGATATATTCTACATAAAGCCAGACAAAACAAGTGACAGAAGACGTACAATAAACACAAACAATGAAGAAGATATTGTTAGTATGCACGGCCATCCTCGCCTTGAGCGCGATGGCCGCCTGTAAGAACGGGACATCAAGCGAGACAGATACAACTCGTAATGAAGACACCTGTCAAGTTGGGAACGATATTTTTACAGGGTACGACGACCATGGGATTACATTCTGTCACGGCGGCTACACCTGGATAAGGAAAGGAGAAAAGTTTGGAATCATTGATAGTTGCGGCAATATCCTTACGCCTGCGATATGGGATATGGTTCTTGTTGAGGAGCCTGATCATAACATGTTAGTGGAGTTAAAGGGCAAAACCTATATCATAGATACAAACGGCAACCTCACGGAAACAGATGAAAAAATCGACTGGTCGGGCGAATCTTACGGATAAACAAGAAAAAATAGAAAATCAATGAACATCTCCATCTCCTGCGGCTCGTCGATGCCGCACAACAAGGAAATCGTTGAGGCCGCCGCGTCTCAACAAAACCACGCCGAGAAATTGATGCATAACATATAATATAAAAGGTATATGAAAAAAGCACATCCGAGGAAGAAATCGACCAAGAAGAAAAGCAATAAATATAAAAGGTATATGAAAAAAGCACCTCCGAGGAAGAAATCGACCAAGAAGAAAAGCAATATAAAGAAAGTTATCTTGATACTCGCCGTGCTGTGTGGCATCGTCGTTTCGATAGCCAAATGCGAGAGGGGGCTTTTCGACCACGACAATGCTATGACTGTCAAGGCCGTCATCACCGACGTGAGGCCATACTACGGCGGAGGATACGGGTCTAACTACAAAGCTGTCTATGAATACTCTGTGAACGGAGGCACCTACAACAGTTCGGACCAGATTTGCTATGACACCTACAAGAGACTGAACATTGGCGACACCGTATCGGTCTTGGTAAACAATAACGATTACAACCAAACGGAGCTGTTGCTTGAGCAAGACAAAATACTTAAATTTCATATCGATTTCTAATTCGCTTAATATTTCACCAATAAATATAATGTATATTGAACTTTCCGCACAGATTCCCGACATCACTATCGGCCGCTCCGCCTGCTGTCGCCTGCGAGCTTGACGAGCGAGACCGATTTTCAGTCCGGAAGTGCTCCCCGCACATGTGCGAGCCCGATTTTCGCACAAAAACAATACCCCGCTCATGAGCGCGGTGAAACTGAACGAATGAAACAACAGATTGAATATGAAAAATAATAACAAGAACTCTATTCTCGACTGGGAGAAGCTGAGGAGCCAGCCGCCGCTGGTTCAGGCAATCTCCATCCTGTCACTGGTGATGCTGGTGGCGATGGTTTTCACGACGCGGCAGTACATCGTCACCTTGCCGTGGTTCACGTATGTGGCGCTTGCTGGCGGCATCTGCCTCTTTCTCGGGATATTCCTCTACGCCTACAAGAGCCGGTTGCAGACCGTCGGCAAGTACTTCTTCGGCTTTGTGGTGATTGTGTATGCCGCTCTCATTGTAACCGTCTATGCCGGAATCGGCAGCGAGCGCGAATGGAAAGACCTTGAGGTCGAATCGTACTATGTTCATAGCACCAGCGGAATCAAACTAAAGGGTCCGTCGTACCTTGTTGTCTCCATCGACGACCAACCTGTGCATATCTACAAATACGACCAGTCGCCGGAAACGCTGACCAAACGCTACGGATCAGATTTCAACGACTCCGTCACCGTCGACCTGACGGCCCGTCAGATTGTGCCACACTTCTACGTGAAGCCCAAGGCCAAAGTCAAACCGAGAGTGGACGGCAAATGAACATAGCAGTCTTCTGCGGGGCGTCGCACCCGTGCGCGGTGTAAATGCACGAATGAAACAATAAAATGAAGTAAAACAATAAACACATTCAGACAATGAAGAAGATATTTTTGTTCGGCGCTATGGTGTACGCCATCGGAATGATGACCGCCTGCAAGAGCGGGACTGAAAACGAAAACATTGATGAAACACTGCTCGTAGGGCAGTGGGATTTTGTCTATGAGATTAACGATTGGAAAGCAAGCGATGGCGCTATTTACGACACTTGCGACTCCGAATGCAGCCCTCTTCTTGGCATAGAGTTCACAGATGACGGCAAGTGCACCTACACATTCGTCAACGGGACAATGGATTTCTCCGAAGAATCCTTCTCTGTCGAGATGGACACGATTCTCCAGTCCTTCCAGTATCATATCACCGACGGCACAATTGTTCTTTCCGACGGTGACCAGCAAGGGAAAATCCAAATATCAAAGTTGACAACGGACACGTTGGCTCTGATTGAGAAACAGGATAGTCCGGCAGTAAGCGCAACAGACATCACCGTTCTTGTCAGGCACAATCAATAGTAATTTGAGAACGGTTGCCGCACCCCTGCGCCAGCCCCAACCGATACAGGAAACTGCCGCCGTCCTCGCAGACAGCAATGAAAACAGAAACAACACAATGAACATCTCAGCCTTCTGCGGGGCGTCGCTCCCGAGCGCGGTGAAAATGCAAAAATGAAACAACAGATAAAAGATGCTAAAGTTTTACAAATACTGTTTCTATAGAATCACGCGGTTCTGGGACCATCCCGTGCATTACTCCTTGTCCTATGACCCGCTGACGCAGAAGGTCGATCCGACCCATCTGATATCCTCGATGGGCATCGTATCGCTGCTTCAAATCTCCAACCTCAACACGCTGCTGATCCTGCCCGTTCTGCTGTTCGGCCACCAGCTGTCGGCCAACCTGCTGTGGATTATCGTGGTGGCAATCGCCGTTTTCAACGTCTTCATCCTTAACAAAGAGAAGCTGTACGACGACTGCGAGGCCCGGTGGAAAGACGAGCCCCCGAAAGCGCGCAAGAGGAACCGCTGGCTACTGATAGCCTACTTCGTCGCCAGCGCCGTGCTGATGGTCGTGTCGTTCAAGATTGTGTATCTCCCTCACTCAATGACATTGCCCTTCTGGGGGAATTGACCTATCGCATAACCAAAAGAGCCTCAACGGCCAACGACAAATCGCCACCCCACATATGTACACGCCGAAAAAAGACAAATGAAACAACCGATTAACATAAAGACCATGAAGAAAGCAATGATACTATGCGCTGCATGCGCCATGATGGCCGCTGCAGCCGTATCCTGTTCCGATTCCAACCAAAACAACAAAACCATGAGCAACAATGAAGAATGCCTTATCTGCGGAGCCCCGCTGGAGTATCTCGAAAACGACACTATGATGGAATGTGTGCTGTGCCACAAGCAAGAGCCCAGCAAAACACGCTGCACGGCAGGACACTACGTCTGTTCCGACTGTCACATGGCAGGAATGGATTCCATTATAGTCCTTTGCCTCAACGAGACTTCCAAAGACCCCATTGCCATCCTCGAA
Organism: uncultured Bacteroidota bacterium; assembly: GCA_902790215.1. Lineage (GTDB taxonomy): Bacteria > Bacteroidota > Bacteroidia > Bacteroidales > P3 > Colimorpha. The sequence goes on from CADAQX010000010.1 coordinate 47,235, forward strand.
AAGATGATGTCGAAACCATTCTGCCACATGCACGGCCCCGAGCATCACGTGCTGGTGGGTGCCGCACTGCTGACCGCATATAACAATACCGTCACTTCCGACACCATGAAATTGGACCTTCCCGCCTGCCTGACCGAGGTAATCAGTCGGGGACGGCAAGTGCCGGGCGGTGCCTGCGGTTATATGGGTGCCTGCGGTGCCGCCATCAGCACGGGGATATTCCTGTCCATCGTCACACGCAACACACCCCTCTCAACCGACACCTGGCGACTGTGCAACCTGATGACATCCCGTGCGCTTGAACAGGTTGCCCTGAACGGAGGTCCCCGCTGCTGCAAACGCGACTCATACCTGTCGATACTCACCGCCGTCGATTTCGTAAAAGAGAATCTGGGTGTCGAAATGGAAAAGCCTCAGGTTACCTGCTCCCGCAGCAGCATCAACAACCAATGCATCGGGAAGAAATGTCCCTTTTGCCCGGGGGGGCTGAATTGAGAATTGAGAATTAAGAATTGGCTGCCGCACAATTTTTGTTCGCCTTTCTCGTTATAATTTTTCACAAATCAGTAATTCTCTTGTCCTATGAACATCTCAGTTTTCTGCGGCGCCACACTTCCACGCAACCCCGAGTATATCCATGCAGCCCGGCACCTCGGTCAGCTCCTCGCCCAGGGCGGCCACACGCTGCTCTACGGCGGCAGCAACCTCGGGCTGATGGGCACCGTCAGCGGTGCAGTCCTTGAAGGGGGAGGCCGTGTGGTAGGGGTCATTCCCTCTTTCTTCACCGAGGAGATCATTCTCTCCCAGCCCGTCACCGAACTGGTGCGCGTTGCCACCATTGCCGAGCGCAAGGAGTACCTTATCGCCCACAGCGATGCCTTTATTGCCCTTCCCGGCGGCATCGGCACTATCGACGAGACCTTTGAAGTACTCGTAGCCAACCAGCTGGGGCTGTGCAGCAAGCCCATGGGGTTGCTCAACACCCTCGGTTTCTTCAACCCGCAATACGACATGCTCCGCCGCATGGAAGCCGACGGGCTCTACAACCTCACCGATGCCCGTTATCTGATTATTGACGACCAACCCGAAGGGCTTCTCCAAATGCTGGCCGCTTTCGTACCCCTCCCCAACGACGGCCCCGTGGCACGCCGTCTTCGCAGCAAAGCCTAATCTATGGCACAAAGCTATCTGCTCACTAAATCCAAGTACATTCACGGCCTGCAGTGCGACCGGGCACTGTGGTTAGATGTGTTTAACCCTAAACTGGCGCGATACTCTGCGGAGCAAATGCGACGATTCGACCACGGGCGCGAGTTTGAGCATTCATTCAAAGACACGTTTCCCAACGGCATTGACATCAGTGCCGAACTCAAACGCAACACTGAAGCCTACCCTACCCTCACCGCGCAGCTATTAGACAAGGATGAGGAAACAGACCTTTTCGAGGCAGGTTTCCTTTACAACGAGGTGCTGGTACTGGCTGACGTGGTGCACCGCCGACTTGACGGCAGCCTCGACGTCTATGAGGTCAAATCCGGCTCCACACTCAGCGACACATACCGCCGCGATGCCGCCATCCAAAACTATGTCATTTCCCATTGCCACCCAATTCACTCTTTCAACATCGTCCACAATACCCCCACAGAAAAAACTGATAGTTCAGAAAGCTCCGACTACCCCGACAAAAGATTCACCATAATCAACCTAACCGAAGAACTACAAGCGCAGCACTCCGAGATAGAAAACAATATAGCCTTGATGAAAGAAATCCTGTGCCACGGCGAGCCCGCCACCCCCACTGGGCAGCATTGCCTTACGCCCTACGCCTGCCCCTATCAACACTACTGTGCCCAAGGCATCCGTCAGCTGTCGCTGTTCTGAGAGATTGAGGGATTGAGGGTTAAAGGGTTTGAGGGTTTGATACTTTAAAACATTAAAACCTTCCTCCCTTTAAACCATAAAACTTTTCTCCCCTAAAACCTTAAAACCCTACAACCTTCCTCCCCTAAAACCCAAAACTGCTTCGTCATAACGCCTCAGCGATCCGCTCTTCATGATGGCCTTGTATTGCTTTTTGTCCAAAAGCGTGTTCTGGTATTCCCAAAAGGCATGCAGTCTTGCCAATATCTGGCTGTCACCCTGAAGGGTTTCACAGGCATATTGATATACCCGCTCGTGCATGCCGCGCAGGACTGCCATTGGATCCTTGTCAGTAAAGAGCCACGGCCTTGCCAACAGTCCACGTCCTACCATCACCCCTTTAAGGCCGGGAAATGCCTCTACAATCGCCCCGATTTGCTCCGATGATACCACATCCCCGTTGTACACCATCGGATGCCTACAGCCCTCGAAAAAGCGTCCGAATGCCTCTTTGTCCGGAATGCCTTTATACTGTTGCTTGCCCAACCTGGGGTGCAGCACCACATGCTGCAACGGCATCTCATTGACGATGGGTAGCAGGTACATACCCTCCTCTGCCGACTCCTGCCCTATGCGCATCTTTACCGAAAACACCACATCGTTGCGCCACTGCATTTCCTCGGCAATCTCTCTTATGTGTGCCTCTTGCTGCAACAGCCCACTGCCCCTGCCAGCCTTCACCTGCATGGGGAAAGGACACCCCATGTTCAAGTCAATCCTGTTCCACCCCTCTGCCTGCACGGCATCACACAATCGGGCAAACTCCTCCCGGTCGCGGGCTATCACCTGCGGCACCGTGGGCACACCCGCATTACACCGGAAGTCGATGTCCCGCATATCCTTCTTACGCACGCCCTCACCCTCCAACCTAACAAACGGCGTGTAATACTCATCCACACCGCCAGCCACCTCGCAATGCGCTTTTCGATACACACAATCGGTATAGCCCTGCAAGGGGGCAAAAGCAATATAAAGACTCTCCATAATCAAATAAGAAACCGGCTGGCGGCCTCTACGATTCTCATCGCATTCGACCCCAGCCGGATTCATAAATATGATAAAACTATATTCTATTAGAATGAGTAACGGACATGTAACAACACATTCCAAGTGGAGAGGAAGTTGTTGTACTTATGCCAATTGGGCTCAGTGAATGTATAGGAACCATTCTTGAGCTGGAGGATGGTCTCGCTGCTGAGCTGCTGAAAGCAACCCCAGTTGCTGTTGATGAGGTTACCAATGTTATTGATATCGGCACCAACCTGAAGGGTTGTCAGGCGACCTGCAACGTTGAAATAGAACTCTTGGTCAATCTTGAAACTGAAACGATTCAGCCAGGGGCAGACAGCGCCGTTGCGCTTGCTATACTCACCACGATGGGCGCTGAGGTAGCTGTCATTGGAGATGAAAGCCTCGTATGCAGCACGGTTCTCGTCACTGGCGAAAGGCATGTTGGCCAACTCTTCCTTGGTGGGGATATAGACAAGCTGAGCGGTGCTGATACCTGTACCCTGATCAGTGGTCATCAGATAGGAGTAGCGAGCCTGATTGTAGCTTCCCACATAACCCACATTGTAGCCTTCATAGAAGAGACCAAGCTTGGTGGCGGTGTGGAGGCCTTCGTAGATTGTGTAGCTGGCATTGGCAATGAAACGGTTGGGGGTAACATAGTAGGAGTAGCCAAGCTCATGGCTGTTGTCGCCATAGGCATTGCTGATTTGGGCGATGTTATAGACCTGGTCGCCTACGCCATCGGTAGCGGACATGCTGAAACTGTGAGTATAGGCAGCCATCAGGTCAAGACCCCAAGCGAAGTTCTTGCTCAACTGTGCAGTGACAGAGTAGTACTTGCCATGAAGATCTTTGGCATTGTGGAGTAAGTATCCACTCATCTTGCCATTGGCACTGTTACGGATGTTCTCATTTTCATAGGTAGGACGCTTGCCAGGTTCACCGGGGAGCTGGATGCTGTCACCGAGTTTATAGCCAAGAGTGGTGGCTACGACCTCGTTGTAGTTGTATGAGTAGATGCCTTCCAAAGTACCCTTGATACCAAGAGGAAGCTTGACATCAACAGCGAGTGAGGTCTTCCAGCTGGTGGGCATACGGAGGTCTTTGGCCAGAATGGTGGTGCTGGTGGGAGCGGCAAGGTCCTGCTGATGGAAAGCATTGCCAGCATAGATGCTGTTGATAATGTCTGCACGGTCGGGAGCAAACGGGAACACCGGCTGACCAGTCTGGAGATTGGCGATATACTGATACTGCAGCACATTGGCGTTACCAGCGGCGCTAACCAGCCACACATTGGGGATACGGCCAGTGAAAAGACCCGAACCACCACGGACAACAACCTTGCGGTCCTTTGTCACATCCCAGTTGAAACCAACACGCGGCGACACATTGACAGTGAGACCGGGAAGGTCGGCAGTGCTCAAGCCTGCGAAAGAGCTCTCGGGATTCTTGGCAGCGATATCGGAGAAATCCTTGTTCAGGTTATTATTGTGGAAAGAAACGAAAGGCATCTCAAGACGCAAACCGGCAGTCAGCTTGAAGTATTTGCTGAATTCCATTTCGTCCTGTGCATAGAGAGAAGCCTGGTTGTAGTCGAAAGTGGGGTACACCATTGCAGTGGGGTCGTCAAGATTGGCATGGGTAATCATCATCGACAGGGGGTTGCCGCCATTCTTGAAGGTCTCCCATGAGTCAAAGATGTACCAACCAGCCCCACCCTGCATAAATCCGTTAACCGCACGGTTGGTTTCAAACTGAACACCGCCGATGATATTATGGATACCTGTGGTGTAGGTAACCTCGTCGGTGAAGTTAAGCGTGTTGACACGACGTGTATTCATGTAGGTGAAGGGGTCGATACCAAAAGTGGTGTAGAATGCATATTGTGTCTCACCATGCTCGTCGGTATAGGGTTCCAGAATATCTACTGTCGGGAAAAGTTTGCCGTCAAACGAACGGGGCTCGTTCTGGTACGACCAAGTGGCACGCAGAGTATTGGTCCCTTTGCCGCCAAAGATACGGCTGTTCAACTCAGCGGCGACAGAGGTGAAGTTCTGCTCCTGATAGTAACGGGCAGACTTGTAATACAGCGAATATTCCGACTGACGACCCTGGCTGTTGCGGTTGAAGGTGTAGTCAGTGCCACCAATATTGACAGTGGTATTCGTGCCGCCGATGGGGCTCATCGACGAAGAGGGCTGGTTGGAGCCATAGGTGTGCGTGTGGCTGAAACGGATATTGAAAATGTTATTCTTGTTGATGTTCCAGTCCAAGCGGGCCAACACTTTATAGTCGGGAGTGCTCAGAGAGTATCCCTGATAGGGACCCGGGTCATAGTCGTACTTGTCTTTCAGGAAAGCGGCAATCTCGTCCAAACGGGCCTCAGTGGGACGGTTGTATGTGGTGCTTTTACCCCACTTATCGGTCTCACTGGTGCGGGCACGACGAGTAGAACCGGGAATATTATCCATCGTGTACTCGGCATTGACAAAGAAGAACAGTTTGTCCTTGATAATGGGACCACTCAGCGTCATGCCAATGACATTGTTGAGGTACTCGCTGGACGGCAAGGTGTCCTCACCCACCAGTCTTCCCTGAAGGATATTGCTGTTGTAATAGTCATATACCGAAGCATGCCACTCGTTGCTACCATGCTTGGTGACCACATTGATGGCACCGCCCTGGAAACCGCTATGACGGACATCAAAGGGTGTGAGGTTGATGGAAATCTGGTCGATAGCATCCAACGAAAGAGGGCTGCCACCTGCGGGCAGGTTGGTGCCGATACCGAAGGAATTGTTGAACGAAGCACCGTCAACAGTGACAGAGGAGCCACGGTAGTTGCCACCACCGGCTGCAAAACCGCCACCCACTACCGAAGCCTGGGGGGTCAGTTTCATGATGTCGTTCATGCTGCGGCTGGTCGTAGGAACATTCTCAATGGTCTGATTGTTGATGAAAGTACCGGCGCCTGAATTCTGAATGTCCATATTAGAATTCATCTCGGCAGTTACGACAACCTCTTCAAGTGTTACGGCATCAGCCTTCATCACCAAGTTTAGCACCACCGTTCCGCTCAAGGGTGCTTGCACATTCTTCAGCACCAGTGGACGATGGCCCATCAATTCCGCCTTGACGGTGTAGGGACCGCCGGCCACCACTCCGTTGATACGGAAAGAACCGTCCCTGTTAGAGAACGCATGATAAACGATGCCCGACGGGTCATATACCGCCGTAATCATCACATCGGTTAAGGCTCCATGCTCGTCGGTGACATGACCGGCGATAGCAGCCGTTGTCGACTGGGCATAAGCCGTGGTGGCAAAAAGCACACCCACCAGTACGACAAGCAAACGTTTAATAGTCTTACTCATGATAATGTAATTTTGGTTTATAATGTATTAATTGACGTTTTCTTTTCCTTAAAGCAGATAGCAAACGATATGGCAACAACCAACGAGTAGGCTGCAAACACATACCACGCTGCACTCCAATTGGGCTCTGCGGCATTATATACAAAGTGGTTCACCACCAAGCCTGCCGCCCATGTGCCGAGCGAAGCGCCAAGTCCGTTAGTCATCAGCATGAACAGACCTTGGGCCGACGACCGTATTTCGTTGTCGGTGTTCTTGTCCACATAAAGCGAACCGGAGATATTGAAGAAGTCGAATGCCATGCCATACACAATACAGCTCAACACCAGCATCCACACTCTGCTGCCTGGGTCTCCAAGACCGAACAGTCCAAAACGCAACACCCATGCTACCATCGATATCAGCATCACCTTCTTGATGCCAAATCGCTTCATAAAGAACGGTATCAACAATATGCACAGCGTCTCCGACATCTGGCTGATAGAAATAAGTGCATTAGCATTGTTGGCACCCCAGGCTCCCGCATACTCAGGCAGCTCCTTGAAATGCGTGATAAAAGGATTGGCATAGCCGTTGGTAATCTGTAGCGAAGCTCCCAAGAGCATCGAAAAGATGAAGAACACCGCGAAATTGCGTTGCTTGAATAGTTTGAAGGCATCCAGCCCCATGGCCGACACAAACGACTTAGACTTCTTTCCCTTGCCAACGCACGGGCAATGGGTCAGCGTCAAGGCATAGAGGCTCAACACAATGCTCAATAATCCGGAAATCTGGAACTGACCCGTAGAATGCTGCAGCTGAACACCCGCCTTGGTGCGGATGAAATTAACACACAACATGCAGCATATAAAACCGACCGTACCGAAGACCCTGATGGGAGGGAAATGCTTCACCGAATCCAGACCGGCCACTTCCAATGCATTGTAGGCAACCGAGTTGGCAATTGCAATCGTGGGCATAAAGAATGCCACACTAATAGAATACAGCAAGAATAAAATGCCGAAGTCAACATTACTTCCCAAACCATGGGCATAGACGGCCACACCCAGCATGAATGCACCCGCCAGTGCATGGCAGTATGACAGCATCCGCTGCGCCGGAATCCACTTGTCGGCAATCATACCCACCAACGCGGGCATGAAAATCGACACCACACCCTGCATAGCGAAGAACAGCCAAATACGGTCACCCAACCCGATACGGGCCAAGTATCCGCCCATCGAGGTCAGGTAGGCACCCCACACGGCGAACTCCAAAAAGTTCATCACAATCAGCCGTAACTTGATATTCATAAGCCTTACACAATATGATACATTATGTTTTAAAACGCAAAAATACGAAAAAAAAACATACGATATGTTAAACACAAAAAAAAATCGTTAATTTAACATCTGCCTGCCACATAAAAAGGCTTGTTCCATCTGAATACAGTCAATACAAACAACCCAATAAGCCGCTACAGTCACGATACGGCCTGAAAACGTCTTACATGAAAAGAGACTACAACACCCGTATGCGGCCTTCAGGCCGTAAATATTGGTCTCCGATTATAGAGTCAAGATAGTCGTCAAGATAAACCAACAATGCACTCATATAGGGACACACATCGGCATTGATAATCCGAGCGCCGGTGAACACATGACCGTTTCCCTTGTTGAGAAGGGTATAGTCGGTACCCGCCACCCGATAGGTACGTTTGGGATTGAGGGGTTCGTAGCGACGTTTCTTGGCATTCCACACCCGCACATTGCATACACGCCGTTTGCCTTCCACTCGGAGGAAAATGCCGTGCTCGTCAATGACCACGGGGCTATTTACGTTGGGGTCAATCTCGTAGGTAAGGCCGGAAACATACAGAAAGCCACCACCAAGTGAAGGCCAATAGCGGCATCCCATCTCCAACGCATCAAGAAGTGCCTGTCCTTTCATTTCCACAAGACATAGCCTGTTCTGGAATGGTGCCGCCGCCAAGAAGTCGCCCAAAGTAAGGTCGCCCTGCAGTAAGTCGGCACGCATCCCTCCCCGGTTCATCACCGCAATGTCGGCTTTCGCCACTGTGCGAAAGGCATCGGTGAAGTAATTGCCCAGCGTGCAGTCAACAAAGCTGCCATTGGCATCGTCACGCCTCAAGGCAACGGTGCTATGCCCATCCCAGGCTTGGGCTTGCTTGTCAAACTCGGCACGGATGAAAGCCAGTGTGTCGTCAACGGCAGTGGTTCCCGCGGCAAAAGCAACAACAGAATCACGAGGGACGAGGTCACTGGTCATGTCGCCGTTGGCATTGATTACCAGCCTTCCGAATGCGTGGAAATAAGCCCCCGACGAGGTCCAGAGTACTGGTTTGCCGAGGCGGTTGTAGAGGATGGTATGGGGGATGACGCTGTGCGAATGCCCGTCGAGCACAGCATCTATGCCCGATGTGCGTGCCACAATGCTGGGCAAGTCTTTAATTCCCACATGGGCTATGAGGATGACGTAGTCGGCTTCTTCGCGAAGAGCCTCGTTGACACGGCATTGAAGCAGTGAGTCGAGTGCAGTGGAGTAGAATGTGTAGAGCCAGCGGCCAAGGCTGCCTTGGAAAAAAGTGGGAGTGGACAGGGTGGGGACATCCGGAGTGGTAATACCAATAAAAGCCACCTTGCGGTTGCCATAGCGGCGTATGTCATAGCTGGGATAGATGGAGTGGGACTGGCCGACACTGGAGAAATTGCAGCACAGAACCCGTGCTTTCAGTTGGCTGACTCGCTGTTGCAGCGTCTGCATACCGAAGTCGAACTCGTGGTTGCCCAGTGTGACATAGTCGTAACCCACAGCATTCATTAGGCGCACAAGGTAACTACCTGAGGAAACAGTACCATAGGGTGTGCCGGAAAGGTAGTCACCGCAAGACACAAGGGTGACATTGGGTGAGAGCTGCCGCATCTGGTCGCGGAAAGAGGCCATGAGCGGATAACCCTCGACAGCGCCGTGCACGTCATTGTCGTAAAGGATAACGATATCGGAAGTGTCTATCGTCTGCGGCTGGGCAGCAGCCGTGAAATGTCCCAGCAGCAGGGCGACAAAGAGAACTGTAGTAATTGTCTTGTGAGTCATGGCGAAAAAAAGAAAGACGTGCTGCCACATTGCGGCTTCACGTCTTATTATGTCCTTTGTTAATGCCGCACCCCACTATCTGACATAATAGGTCAGACGCATGTTGATGCTGGCACGTTTCTTCTTGGATGTGGTGTTGAATGTTCCGCCCCAAGAGTAATCCTCGTCAGAAGAGTTGGGGGCAGTGATTTGGAACACGCCCATGTTGGCAGTCTGCAGGCCGCCCAGGCGGGCACCGGCACTCTTGGCGATAGTCTCGGCACGGTTGCGGGCATCGGCCGTGGCCTCGGCAAGCATCTCTATCTTCAGGTCTGCAAGCTTGGTATAATAATAGTTGAGATAGTTGCCACTGATTTGTATGCCTTTGTCAAGCAACTCGGATATTTCGCGTGAGATGGTCTCCACTTTGTCCACATCGCTGCTTTCCACCTTGATACTCTGCCTGAGACGGTAGCCAACAAAAGTATTGTAGCCGCGCTGTGCCTGCTGATCCCAGTGGTACTCGGTCTCTTTGTCGCAGTCAATGGCGTCAAATTCCATTTCATCTGCCTTGACACCCTTGCTTTTGAGGTATTCGCGGACAGTGTTGGAAATGTCTTTTATCTGTGTGTAGCCCTGTTTCATGTCAGTGTTCAGCACATTGAAATTGAGCCTCCACACAATGAGGTCGGAAGTAAAGTCGCGGTCGGCCTTGCCCACCACCGAGACGGTCTTGGCATGGCCACGTGCCTTGTTGAAATATTTGCCGCCCAGCCACACCGCCACTATCGCGCTGATGCCAAGGATAAGGGCAATTATTATTCCGCTGCGTTTCATGATTCCTTAAGATTAATAGGCCGGGAAAGCGATTTCGCGTTCAATGACCTGGTAGGCCACATTGTTGCGGTAGATAGTCTGGCGCACCCAGTTGTCGTCCTCGTCATACTCAAACACATAGCTGTGTTTCCAGTTGAGGTGCTCGTCATAGTTGAACGAAGAGAGCTCAATGAGGTTGTCGTGGTCGTCGTAGTAGTAGGTGGTGAGTGCCACGAGGAAGTCGTCGGCATCGTAGAAACGCCACTCAATGCGGTTGCCATGGCTGTCGTACTTGTAGAGATAGCGCTGCATCAGCTCGCCGTCGCGGTCGTAGAACTCCATCTCAGTGTTGTTGCCGGCTGCGTCGTACTTATACACGCGTTTCTCCGTCATGGTGCCGTCGGGCGAGAAACTCTGCTCTTCCACGAGGCGGTCGTTCTCATAGCGCGAAGTCTCTTTCTTGGTCATATGGTCGCCCATGAAGACAGTGCGCTCGATGCGGTTGCCGTTCTTGTCGTTGAGATAGGCTGTGCGGCCGGTCAGCTCCTTGGCGCGGTTGTACTCGTTCCAACCCAGAGCATAGCCGTGGACATCGAAGTAGTAGGAATACCAGGTGTACTCACCGTCTTTGGTGCGGTATTTGTCCTGGAAATTGCCGCGCTTGTCAAAGGTGATGGAGTCGATGCAAACAAGGCGACGGCCACCATTGCGGCCACCATGGATGTCGTAGGTGTATTCAATCACATAGACGGCATTGCCGTTGATGCCCATTTCCTGACGGGACGATTTGCGGGGCTTGTTGCCGGCAAAGGCGGTACCAGCCACCAGCAACACCAATGATAAAACGATGTATTTCTTCATCTTATGTTATTATTTACGATACAAAATGCAATGCAAAGATACAACTTTTTCTTGAATGATAACGGAGTATATTCAAAAAAATTGCATCAGCGCAACAGAATGTTGAATTATTGCTTTGGAAAGGCATGGCCTTCCATGCCCCAAGGGCACACCTGTCAGCAGGCTGCTACTCCTCGTCCGAAGCCTCTTTTCCTCCACGTCTGCGCTTCCAAACATAAAAGAGCAGGGTGAGGGCAAAGGTGATTGCGGCGCCGATGGTGTAGCCCAGCCAGCGCGGAATAAAGGAACCCAGGCCTTCTTTCTCGGCCACAAAGAGGAAACACCCTGTCACCATGGTCATGAACATGGCGGGCAGCAGGGTGATAATGTAGGGTTTATGCTTGTAGCAGAGATATACCGTGAGCGTCCACAGCGTGACGGTGGCCAGCACCTGGTTGCTCCATGCAAAGTAACGCCATATCACGTCAAAGCCTTTGGCATCAATAAGCGAATAGACCAACACACCTGCGGTCACGGCAAAGATGGGCAGTGCCACAAAGAGGCGGTTCTTGACAGGTTTCTGCTCGTAGTGCAGGAAGTCGGCCACAATCAGGCGAGCGGAACGCAAGGCCGTGTCGCCACTGGTGACGGCGGCACTGATGACACCCAGCACACAGATGACAGCGATGACCTTGGGGAACCACGCATTGGCAATCACACCCACCATGGCATTGCCGCCCAGCGTGGCACCCGTCTCAGGATTGACGGTGAGCTGCTGCAGCATCGGGTCGTGGTAGAACACCGTGGCGGCAGCCGCCCAGATAAGGGCAACCACACCCTCGGTGATCATGGCACCGTAGAAGACCGGACGCGCCTGCTTTTCGTTGGTCATGCAACGCGCCATAAGCGGCGACTGCGTGGCATGGAAACCGCTGATGGCTCCGCAGGCAATGCTGATGAACATCATGGGGAATATCGGGTTATGGGCGGCATCGGGATGCTGGTTCTGCAATCCCTGCCACACCTCGGGCAGTGCCGGACGATAGACAATGAATGCCACCACGATGGCCAGCGCCATGCCCAGCAGCAGGAAACCGAAAATAGGGTAAATCTTGCCGATAAGCTTGTCAATAGGCAGCAGTGTGGCGACAAGATAATAGGCAAAGATGATACCCACCCACAGGAACACATTCCAATCCGGGGTGAAGTTCTGGTTCAGCAGCACAGCGGGGGTATTGACAAACACGGCGCCGACAAGAATCATCAGCAGCACCGTGAAGATGCGCATAAACTGCTTCACGCCGTTGCCGAGATAGGCACCGTGAATCTCCGGCAGCGAGGCTCCGTCCCTGCGGATGGAGATAAACCCCGCAATAAAGTCATGGACAGCACCCGCAAAGATGCTGCCGAAGACAATCCACAGAAACGACGCCGTGCCGAACTGCGCACCCATAATGGCTCCGCAGATGGGACCGACACCGGCAATGTTCAAAAACTGGATAAGGTAGATGCGCCACGGCTTCATCGGCACATAATCCACCCCGTCGGGGTGCGCCACAGCAGGAGTGACCCGTTTCGGATCCACCACCAAAACTCGCTCGATAATCTTGGAATACACCAAATAACCAAGCACTAAAAGCACTATTGCAATAAGAAAAGTAACCATAACTTAATCTTTTTTCGGGTTGCAAAGATACGATTTTTTTTGAAAATTTCTATTTTCATGATTCAAATCCCAATTTTTCTTCGTATCTTTGCCAAACGAAATCAAAATAATCATTTTACTATGAAAAAAGCATTATTAATTGTCGCAATGGCAGTTATCATGGCCACTGGAGCCTCTGCCCAAGAAACAAAAACTCCAACTAAAAGTCAGTTCACCATCAACACGCGTGCATGGTCATCCAACTATTGGACCACCCTGCTCTACAACATCGCACGCGATGCTGTGACCTATCTTGTCTTCGACAACAATCCCGCTATTGAGGCCGCTATCCCCAGCGCCGACCTCGCCTTTCCCATCGGCATGGGCAAAGAGGGATTTGCTGACCCTAACGACATCTATGGTCCCTACCACCGTGCCTTCGGAACACCCTTCAAACGCCTCGGCGACTTCAGCATAGGTCTCGATGCCTCCTGGGTGCCCTCGGTTGTAGGTGTCTATGCCGGTGCCTACTACAAGAGCCAGGAAATATGCTTCATGGCCAACGACCAGAACCTGCGCGGCAACTACTTCCAGCCCCGTGCCGGACTCGTTATTGGCGGTAAGAGCACCGCCCTCGAGGCTGGTGTATTCTACGACTACACCGTCGGCTGCACCGGCACCTCGCAGGTTTTCGGCACCCCCAACAAAGACATGATTGCAAGCGGCTTGGGTCTCGACTTTGCCATCTCCTACGCCAACAAGGCCAACTCCCGCAAAGTCCTGCTCATGTTCTCCATGCCCCTCCACAACTTCCTCAACGAAGACTACACCGGCGGCATGCTGAAAGGCAAGGTACGCAAAGTAGGCTACCTCATGCTCACCCACCGCATCATCTTCTAATCCCAAACCGGATACCACAACACAAGCCCGCACACCCCAGCGCGGGCTTGTTTTTTTAACCCAAATCCAATCCTCAACAAGTCGAAGACCACTCGTCACCCGTCCCTCGCCTCCCCACCCGCAGCAGTTCACGTTTTCGGCTGCAAAGATACAAAAGTCTCCTACAACGCATCCCTCAACTTACCGATACTTACGCAAAGAGCCCGCAACCCCCTCATCCCCAACCCACATTTTTTTCGCCACCGCCGACAAATCCCCCTCACAAACCATACACAAATTCAAAAAATATTCGTATCTTTGCAAAATCAAAAGAGGGAATGCAAGCCATTCACAAAACAATGAACCCTACGCAAAGCGCAGGGTTCCAGAAATCTTCGGCTTATAGCCTTATTGTGAAAAGCTTAAAAAGATGATGCAAAGATAATGATTATTTTTGAAACAACAACATTATGAGTCAAAAAATATTAGGAATAGACCTTGGCACCAGTTCGTTAGGAATCGCTGTAAGAGACACAGACCTCGGCAAAAACATTGCCGAGCAGTTGGAATATTACACGTCCATAATTTTTCCCTCAGGGGTTGGAACAGACAAAAGTGGGGAATATTCATACGCCGCCAAGAGAACCAAATTCCGTTCTACAAGACGACTCTATCAATCACGAAAATACAGGATATGGGCCACACTGCGCCTACTTATTGAGCACGGATGCTGTCCTTTAAAAGTCGAAGAACTTGACCGATGGGCTCGGTACGACAAGGAAAAAGGTTTGAAACGGCAATACCCCATCGATGCCAAGGTGTTCGAACAATGGGTTAGGCTGGACTTCAACTGCGACGGTATGCCCGAATACAAAAGCCCCTACCAACTTCGGAAAGAACTCATGGAGCATGAACTGGATTGGAACAACCCCACAGACCGCTACAAATTCGGACGTGCCATGTACCACATAGCCCAACGTCGTGGTTTTAAAAGCAGCAAGGGCGAAACCCTGAAAGAATCCAAGGAGGACGCAGATGTTGACACCATAGACATCAGTGGTGAGATGAAGAAATCGGAAGAAAAAACATCCCACAAGTTGAGTGAATACATGGTCGAACACAACCTCCCGACTGCGGGATGTGCTTTTGCAAGACTGGAACAAGAAGGTGTTCGCGTGAGAAACAGCGAGTACAAAGCCGTGCAGTCACAATACCGCGATGAGGTGGATAAGATTTGCAAATACCAGCATATTGACGAGATTGCACCAGAATTACACCGAAGCCTCATCAGTACAAAAAAGGGAGAAGGCACAATCTTTTACCGCCGCCCACTGCGGTCGCAGAAAGGGCTGGTGGGAAAATGCACACTGGAGCCTACTCATCGTCGCTGCCCCATTAGCCATCCCGACTTCGAGGAATTCAGAGCCTTGTCGTTTATCAATAACATCAAGTACCGCCTAAGCGCCGAAGAAGAATGGAAGACCCTAACAGCGGACGAACGTCAAGAGCTTTTCGAAAGCCTTTTCACCCGTGCCAATGCAACATTCAAATTTGAGGACATCCGCAAATGGTTGGAGAAAAAGCTCCAGTCGTCGCATCTTGATTACAACAACCGAACCATCAACTACCGAGACCACACCACTGTGGCGGGATGTCCCGTAATCAGTCGCTTGAAGAAGATATTAGGTGACAACTGGCGTTCCAGCACAATTATCACAGAGAAATCACGCACCAACTTCCACACAGGTGAAGTCCACAACGTTAGTTACAATTACACAGACATCTGGCACTTAGCGTACTGCAGCGACGATTTCGAGGAACTGGCTGAATTCTCCGAAAAACAGATGAGGCTTACCAAAGAGCAATGCAGTCAAATGACAAGACTATGGAGCTCCATCCAAGAAGGGTATGCCTCGCTCAGCCAAAAAGCCATACACAACATTTTGCCATTCCTCCGCAAAGGCATCATCTACAGTGAAGCTGTAGCCTTTGCCAAGATACCCGACATCATAGGACACAACCGATGGGAGCAGCAGGGCAACGACATCATGGAGGGATTACGGCACCATATGCAAGAAAACGAGTACCGCCGGATGATATACGGTATCACCAATACCCTTATCGCCAACTACAAAACAAGAGTACTTGATGAACAAGAAAGCCGACACAACACCGACTACGTACTTAACGACACAGACAAAGAAAAAATACGCAATTGCATCATCGAAACACTCAGCGCAAGTCGATGGAATAGCCTTTGCCAACAAGAAAAAGCCAACCTGCAACAAAATGTAGAACATCTCTATCAACAGTTTTTTGCGAGTTCCGAGAAAGAATACTGCAAACTACCCCGTCAGAGCAATGCGATGAAGTCATATATGATGGAGCAATTTCCCGATATTGACAAAAAACTGTGGGACACCCTTTACCACCATTCTCAAATAGATATGTTCCCCCACGGAAAAGAGATGACAGAAGAGGTGGATGGAAGAATAATGCAATACTTCCAACTGGGCAAGCCCGATATAGGGGCAATCAAGAACCCGGTGGCACTACGAGCCCTACACGTCCTCCGGCGGGCTGTCAACGAACTGCTGAAACATGGCATTATCGACGAGACAACCCGTGTGGTGGTCGAGACCGCTCGGGAGATGAACGATGCCAATTGGCGTAAGGCTATAGAAATGTATCAGAAGGCACGTGAGAAAGAGAACGATGCCATAATCGATATAATCAAAGAATTCCGTCCCAACTACACCGATGCCGACATCGAGAAAGGCAGACTGCTATTTGAACAGAACATTGTTCCTCAGACTACAAGAACTCAAAGAGAAAAAGCCGAGAAGTTTGCCCTTGACATGCAGAAATACAAACTCTGGCAAGAACAAAAATTCCAATGCCTGTACACTGGAAAGTTCATCAGTCTTTCTGACCTTTTTGCAGACAACACGGTTGACATCGAGCACACTATACCACGAAGCATCTCCTTCGACGACTCCTTGGCAAATAGAACAGTGTGTGACGCTCACTTCAACCGTTCTGAAAAAGGGAATCGCATTCCTTCGGAACTATCCAACTACGAAGACATCAAAGACCGCATCAAACCATGGGAAGAAAAAGTAATACACATTAAGTCACAGATTGAGCTATGGAAAGGCAAAGCCAAGACCGCCGCCACGATGGAACGCAAGAACGAATGCCTGCAACAGAAGCACCTGTGGGAATTGGAAAAGAACTACTGGGAAACAAAACTCAACACTTTTACTGTGCAGAAAGACGACCTCGACCTCGGTTTCCGCAACAGTCAACTGGTTGACACTCGTATCATCACCAAATATGCCTTTCACTATCTAAAATCCGTTTTCTCCCGGGTGGATGTACAAAAAGGCAGCATTACCGCCAACTTCCGCAAGATTCTTGGAATACAGAGCGCAGACGAAAAGAAAGACCGCCAGAAACATTCGCACCACGCAATTGATGCCGCCGTTCTCACCATGATACCTCCCGCTGCTCAACGCGACAGAATGCTGGAACTTTTCTATCAACTGCAAGAGGCCGACGACATGGAAAAGGGTGCCATCCAACTAAGGCTAGAGAAAGAGGTAAACTCATGCAGCATTGGAACCATCACTGGACTAGTGGACTCCATTGAACAGAACATTCTGGTCAACCATATCTCCAAAGACCAGACTCTTACACCCGCCAAGAAACCCAGACGCAACGGAAAGCACATAATCAAAGGACAATGGTTACAGGGCGACTCCATACGAGGCAGTCTCCACAAAGACACCTTCTATGGAGCAATAGACAACGACGGGGCAAAACGCATGGTTGTGCGGAAACAACTGAAAGATCTTGGCGAAAAGGACATCCAATCCATTGTTTCCAAAGCCGTGGCCGATGCTATCGAGACCCAAGTCAATCAATACATGGCCAACGAAGGTATATCTTTCACTAAAGCATTAGAGAAAGACTTTTTCATGCTTGACAAAGACGGGCGCCCCATTTCACACGACAAGAATGGGCGTCCATTGCTCCCCATCAGACACGTGCGATGCTATGCCAAGGCCGGGCGTGGAGAACTGGGATATGACACTGTGCTGAAAATAAAGCAACAGACCTACCAATCCAAGCATGAGTACAAAAACCTGTACTATGTGCAGAACGACGACAACTACCTTTGCCTTTATTATGAAGGATATGCCAAAGGAAAATTCCAACGGGCGTTCCGGCTGGTAAACTATTTCGACATTGCCCAATTGCAACCCCAAAGTGTATCAGAATTGGTTTCAGAACCCGAGTTCGCCACGTATGAGAAAAACGCAAGGATGCCACTCACAGCCATCATTAAGAAGGGGGCACGAGTACTTCTATACAAAAACATCCCCGAAGAAGTCCGCGACCTTGACAAAGAGGAATTAAGCAAACGGCTCTATGTCGTTTACAAATTCAATGTTATTGGAACACCTTACATATATCTCAGACACCACTTAGAGGCTCGAAAAGAAACTGACTGCGACACAAAAGATAGCTTCCTCTCCCTTAAAGCATCTAACTTCAAAGCCCTGATTGAGCATTACGATTTCGAAGTGGATGCTTTGGGAAATATTTACTTCAAATAGCGACTCCCAAGCTGCACGACACAATAAACAGACCCATTTGCCGTTACCTCATAAACAGAAAGGAATCACACGATGACAGCAACACAGCTAAACACAATGAACACGGAGCTCTGGCAGAGCATCGGAGCCATTGCCGACAACGAAACA
Organism: uncultured Bacteroidota bacterium; assembly: GCA_902790215.1. Taxonomy (GTDB): domain Bacteria; phylum Bacteroidota; class Bacteroidia; order Bacteroidales; family P3; genus Colimorpha. Next base: position 65,561 of record CADAQX010000010.1, read on the forward strand.
CTCATGCGCCGCCTCACACGCTATGCCAAGCGTCTGGTCAAAGAGAAAGAGGACCCCACACATATGACCAAAGAGGAGTTCTTCGCCCATGTGGACGAGGCAAAAAAGGAATATGAAGAAGGTAAATTCAAATCATTCAACAACCTCGAGGAAATGAACGCCTGGCTTAACTCGCTCTAATCATGTACACCATCAACTATACCCAACGAGCCCAGTCTGACTTTATCAAACTGAAAAGAAACGAGCCTTCAAGTTTCAAAAAACTAATCAAACTCCTCAACGAACTTGCCGAACATCCCCGTACTGGCACTGGACGTCCCGAACAGTTGAAAGGTGACCGAAGCGGGCAATGGAGCCGCCGAATCACTGAAAAGCACCGGCTTGTATATGAAATCCACGACACCGAAGTGGTAGTGTTGGTGCTTACCTCCTACGGACATTACGACGAGCCATGATTAAACGCACACTCTGTTTCTCCAACCCGGCCTACCTGTCCATGCAGAACAGGCAGTTGTTGGTGCGACTGGAAAAACACGGCTCCGAACCCGAGCGACAGACCACCATACCCATCGAGGATATCGGCATTGTGGTGCTCGACAACCCGCAAATCACCCTCACCCACGGCCTCATGGCCGCCCTGCTCGACAACAACGCCTCCGTCATCACCTGCGACAGCCACCACATGCCCGTGGGGCTTATGCTCCCGCTCGAAGGCCATACCGTGCAGAGCGAACGTTTCCAAGAACAGCTGTCGGCCTCCCTGCCCCTGCGCAAACAGCTATGGCAGCAGACCGTGCAACAGAAAATCCTCAACCAAGCCACCCTGCTACGCGAACTGCACGGTGCCGAAACAGGCAACATGACATCGTGGGTCGCTGAAGTGCGCTCCGGCGACAGCACCAACCTCGAAGGCCGCGCCGCCGCCTACTACTGGACCCAACTGCTGCCCGACATACCCGGCTTCTCGCGCAGCCGCGATGGTATGTACCCCAACAACTTCTTCAACTACGGCTATGCCATCCTGCGCGCCGTCATCGCCCGTGCCTTAGTAAGCAGCGGCCTCCTCCCCACCCTCGGCATCCACCACCACAACCGCTACAACGCCTACTGCCTGGCCGACGACATCATGGAGCCTTACCGTCCCTACATAGACCGTCTCGTCATACAAACCATCCGACAGTTTCCCCAAACCGCCGAAGTCACCACCGATATCAAACGCTGTCTGCTCACCATCCCCACCCTCGAGGTGCACATCGGCGGCCAACGCAGCCCCCTCATGGTGGCTGCCAGCCAAACCACCGCCTCCCTTGCCCGCTGCTTTGCTGGCGAGAGCCGTAAAATCTCCTACCCCGAAATGTGATGGACCGCTTTAGTGAATACCGCATCATGTGGCTGCTTGTATTCTTCGACCTGCCCACCGACACCAAAAAGGAGCGCAAAGCCGCTGCCGACTTCCGCAAACACCTTCTGGCCGACGGATTCACCATGTTTCAGTTCTCCATCTATGTGCGCCACTGTGCCAGCCGCGAAAACGCCGACGTGCACCTACGTCGCGTCCGCTCCATGCTGCCCCTCTATGGACAGGTGGGCTGCCTAACCATCACCGACAAGCAATTTGCCGACATAGAACTATATGTCTGCAAAAAGGAAGTGCCACCCAACGCCCCCGGCCAACAGTTAGAACTATTCTGACTCCATTCAACCACCACGGAAAGAGTTCCTTTGGAACTTAGGATAAGAAAAAGAGTCCATACAAACAAAAAATCCCGCCTGTTGAAGCGGGATTTTTTAAACCATTGACAGTCTATTAAACATTGTACTTCAATCAAATACCATAATCGTGTTGTTTATCGATTATGTCAATGTTCTCTTTTCAAGCAATTCACAACATGGGGCAAAGATAGCAAACTTTTCGGACAGTTGTTTATCGATTATGTCAATGTTCTCTTTTCAAGCAATTCACAACAGCTCTTAGAGAAGGTTTTGAAGCTGGTATGTTGTTTATCGATTATGTCAATGTTCTCTTTTCAAGCAATTCACAACATGGCATTAATAACGGTGATTATTCACCTGTTGTTTATCGATTATGTCAATGTTCTCTTTTCAAGCAATTCACAACCTTTGAGGACTTCACCTGTCAGCTTGGCCAGTTGTTTATCGATTATGTCAATGTTCTCTTTTCAAGCAATTCACAACATCATACCCCAGAGCCTGAATAAAAGGCATGTTGTTTATCGATTATGTCAATGTTCTCTTTTCAAGCAATTCACAACAGACTGCAGACGCTGACCCTTGACTACTTGTTGTTTATCGATTATGTCAATGTTCTCTTTTCAAGCAATTCACAACACCGACGGCACTCGCCTCTCTAATGATGAAGTTGTTTATCGATTATGTCAATGTTCTCTTTTCAAGCAATTCACAACTTTACGGGGGGAGAGCAGACCGACCACACCGTTGTTTATCGATTATGTCAATGTTCTCTTTTCAAGCAATTCACAACGACAACCTTGCAAGCATTCTCAACTGCAATGTTGTTTATCGATTATGTCAATGTTCTCTTTTCAAGCAATTCACAACTCTACTACAAATCCCGTTGAAAAGACAAATGTTGTTTATCGATTATGTCAATGTTCTCTTTTCAAGCAATTCACAACCTTTGACGGCTGTTGTCCTTGCGGAACGAGTTGTTTATCGATTATGTCAATGTTCTCTTTTCAAGCAATTCACAACTGGATAGAGGTGCTTGCTTCAGGGCAAAAGGTTGTTTATCGATTATGTCAATGTTCTCTTTTCAAGCAATTGGGAGGGTTCTGAATAGACTGAATAATCTGAGTCCTGTTGGGAGAGGGTTGGGTGTCACTATGGTCAATCTTTCTTCCTTACTCTTTTCTATTTTACAAAGACGACGGGGGATTTTGTCCCCCGCCCTCTTAGTAGTTTTCACAACGGAATAATCCTTATTGTGAATTGCTTGAAAAGTTTTACAAAATTACAACTATTTTTTCATTCAGCAAAATTTATTCTTTATTTGACTGATACTCTGTTGCTTTCTACAACTATTTATTGTTGCTTTTCTATTATTCCCAAGAGCTCTTTTGGGGTATTGGGAGGGTTCGGATTTTTCTGAGTTTTCGAAGGGTTCTGATTATTCTGATTACTCCGATTATTCTGAGTTTACTGGTTATTCTTGCTATTCCTGTAGTTTAGGCGGGTTTGATACATGCGTTCTTTTATGCCGCCTTCGGTCACGAAGCGGGTCTGCATGGTGGCCAGCAGCTTGTGGAGCATATACGTTGCCTGGTGTATGAGGGTGATGCAGAGGTTGGCCAGCTCTTCGTCATTCATGCGCTGGATATTGGCGGCATAGTCTTGTTGTATCTGACGGCTTCGTGCATATTGCCGCATTTTCTCGTACCGCGGGTGTCGGGCATCCCATTGCGGCAGGTTGCGCACACGCAGATAGTCTTCGTAGTCGTTGAGCAGCTCTTCAAGACTGGCTTTTGCCACGTTGGTGAGCTTGATTTCGGTCTCGGAAGAGGTGGCAGCAGCCTGGTTGCCTTCGGAGATGTTTTGCTTGCCACTGCGGGCAGCCTGTATCATCTGGTCAACGGTGCGGTCGCCTTTTTCCAGATAGTGCTGGGTGAAGTGGTAGGTGATGTCGTAGATGATTTCGGTGACTTGATAAACGCGGAGGTTGCGGTAGTGGCCGTGTTGGGGTAGGAAGGTGGTGGGAGGATTCGGAGATTTCTGAGAATTCTGATTATTCGGAATATTCGGAGTATTCGGAGTATTCGGAGTATTCTGAAAATTCTGATTATTCTGATTATTCTGATTATTCATAAATTTAAGACATTAGAGTTCTACTTCTTGGCGGAAGTAGGGTATCTCTACGCGTTTCCAACCCAGGCGGTTGAGGGTTTCTTTGAAGTGTATCTGCGTCTGCTCCTCGCCATGGACGATAAAGAGCTGTTTGAGTTTCTTCTTGTCTTGACAGCCTATGTAGTTGATCATCTCGCTGTAGTCGCCGTGACCGGAGAGGGACTCAATGCGGCGCAATTCGGCACGCACTTCATACCTGTGGCCAAAGATAGATACCGTCTCGTCACCTCGCATTATCTTGGCCCCAAGGGTGGTGGGTTCGCAGTAGCCCACGCATAGAATGGTGGTGGAGGGGTCGTCGATGTGGTTGGCCAGATGGTGCTTGACACGGCCGGCTTCCATCATGCCCGAGGCAGAGATGATGACGCAGGGTTTGTGGCGCACATTGAGTGCCTTGGAAGCCTCTACCGACTGGATATACTGCAGACGGTCGAACCCGAAGGGGTCGGGGTCGTGCTTCATGTATTCCAGGATTGACGGGCCAAAGCACTCGCTGTGGAGGCGCATGATGTTTGTGGCCGACACACTGAGGGGGCTATCGACAAAGACATCGATGTCAGGCAGCAGATTGACATGCTCCAGCCGGTCGAGGGCATAGATGATTTCCTGTGCGCGTCCCACGGCGAAGGAGGGGATGATAAGCTTGCCTTTTTTCTTGGTGCAGGTGTCGAGCACAGCCATAAGCAGTTCCTTTTCGGCATCCTCGATGGTGGTGTGCAGGCGGTCGCCATAGGTGGATTCCATGATGAGGTAGTCCACCTGCGGGAACGGCTCGGGGTCCTTGAGGATATGCTTGTCGTAGCGGCCTATGTCGCCCGTGAAGCCCAGCTTGATGGTGCGGCGGCCGTCCTTGATTTCGAGATACACACAGCTGCTGCCCAGGATGTGTCCGGCATCGAAGAACTGCACGGTCACCTCGCCTTCGATGTTGAAGGGTTTGTGATACGGCACCCCGATAAAGCAGCTCATGCAGTCCTGTGCGTCCTTCTCGGTGTAGATAGGCTCCACCGGTTCCTGCCCGAGGTTCTTGCGCTTTTTGTTAAACGTATGGGTATCGGATTCTTGGATGCGGCCGGCATCGGCCAACATGATGGCACAGAGGTCGCGCGTGGCGGGGGTGCAGAGCACGGTGCCACGGAACCCCAAAGTATAGATATAAGGGATTAGTCCCGAGTGGTCGATATGGGCATGGGAGAGAATGAGGTAGTCAATCTCAGCGGGGTCGAAGCCGAGGTCGCGGTTCATGGCATCGGTCTCCAGACCCTTGCCCTGGTACATGCCGCAGTCGAGCAGTATCTTCAGTCCTTTTTTTGTCGTGATAAGGTGTTTGCTTCCCGTCACCTCGCGGGTGGCGCCCATGAATTGCAGTTTCATATCGTTTACTTAATTATTTATGTTTCAACAAAAGCCGTCACATAGCAAGAACGGCTACAAAAAGCAAAGATACGTATTTTTTTCCAAATGGGATTTTTTTTCTATCTTTGCACTCCCACACAGGGCAGCCACATGGACACCGAACGCACATATATCGCCATCGACCTCAAGTCGTTCTTCGCCTCAGTAGAGTGCGTGGAGCGCGGCCTTGACCCGTTGACCACCAATCTTGTGGTGGCCGATGCCAGCCGCACGCAGAAGACCATCTGCCTGGCCGTGTCGCCTTCGCTCAAGCAATACGGCATCGGCGGACGGGCACGGCTCTTCGAGGTGGTGCAACGGCTGCGGCAGGTGAACGGCAAGCGGCGTGCCGCGCTGCCCTCCCGGCGGTTTGCCGGCAAGTCCATCTCCGACACCGAGCTGAAAGCCCACCCCGACTGGGAGGTGGACTATATCGCCGCCATGCCCCGCATGGCCTACTACATCAAGTACAGCACCCGCATCTACGAGATTTACCTAAAATACATCGCCCCCGAGGACATCCATGTCTATTCCATCGACGAGGTGTTTATTGACGCCACCGAGTACCTCACCCTTTACAACGTCACCGCCCACCAGCTGGCCATGACCATGATACGCGACGTGCTGCGGCAGACAGGCATCACCGCCACCGCGGGCATCGGCACCAACCTCTACCTCTGCAAGGTGGCCATGGACATCATGGCCAAGAAACAGCCCGCCGACGCCGACGGCGTGCGCATTGCCGAACTGGACGAGATGAGCTACCGCCGCCAGCTTTGGGACCACCAGCCCCTGACCGACTTCTGGCGTGTAGGACGTGGCATTGCCCGGCGGCTGGCCTCCTTGGGCATCGACACCATGGGCAAGCTGGCGCGCTATTCTGTGGAGAACGATGAGGTGCTTTACCAGCTTTTCGGGGTCAATGCCGAACTGCTTATCGACCACGCCTGGGGCTGGGAGCCCTGCACCATGGACAAGATAAAGGCCTACCGGCCCGAGAGCAACTCCTTCAGCAACGGGCAGGTGCTTACCTCGCCCTACACCTTTGGCAAGGCCCGCATAGTGGTGCAGGAAATGGCCGACGCCATGGCGCTGGACTTGGTAAAAAAACGGCTGGTCACCGACCAGCTGGTATTGGGCGTGGGCTACGATGCCGAGAGCCTTTCCAATCCTACCATACGCGCCAAATACAACGGCCCTGTGCATGTCGACCACTACGGGCGCACTGTGCCCAAGTCAGCTCACGGCAGCGCCAACCTGCCATGCCCCAGTTCCTCTTCCAAACTTATTACCGAGGCCGTCATAGAGCTGTACAACCGCATTGTCAACCCCGACCTGCTCATCCGCTACCTCAACCTCACCACCAACCATGTAATCGACGAGCGCCGTGCCGCCGAGCAGCAAGTGCCGCAGCAGCTCGACCTCTTTACCGACTACGAAGCCCTGGAGCAGCAACGCCAAGCCGACGCCGACGCCCGCGACAAAGAACGGCGCCTGCAGGAAGCCCGCCTGCATATCAAGGAACGCTTCGGCAAGAATGCCATCCTCAAGGGGCTCGACTTCGAGGAGGGCGCCACCACCCGCGACCGCAACAAACAGATAGGAGGACACAAAGCATGACCCACGACTACGACGACATCATCAACCTGCCGCACCATGTGTCGCACCGCCACCCGCCCATGTCCCTCGAGGCGCGTGCCGCGCAGTTCGCCCCCTTTGCCGCCCTCACCGGCCACTATGCCGCCATCGACGCCACTGCCCGGCGGGTGGCCAGCAAAGAGCAGCTGCGTGCTGTGGCCGACGAGTATGCAAACGACTATACCGACATGCTGTCCGACATTCAGCCCGACAACGACTGACGTCCTCGGCAAGAAAAAAAATTCTCTATATGTTATATTTTTCGTACCTTTGTATATTCTACTGCAAACGGGAATTATTTGTAAATCCGATATAAATCAACATATAACACAAAGAAACCATGGCACTGAAGAGAGTAATGGTCCTCACCGGCGGCGGTGACTGCCCCGGCCTCAACGCCGTCATCCGCGGCATTGTCAAACGTGCCTCCCAAGAAAAGGACTGGGAGGTCATTGGCTGCATCGAGTCCTTCAACGGGGTGCTGCGCGAGCCCACCGAAATAGTCGAGCTGAATGAAAAGAGCGTGGAAGGCCTGCAGATACAAGGCGGCACCATCCTCGGCACCACCAACAAGGGCGGCCCCTTTGCCTGGCCCGTGCGCAACAGCGACGGCACCTGGACTACCGTTGACCGCAGCGACGAGATGATACGCAAACTACAATACCTCGGCGTCGATGCCGTCATCAACATCGGCGGCGACGGCTCCCAGCGCATCTCCCTCGGCCTGGCACAGAAAGGCCTCCATATCGTGGGCGTGCCCAAAACCATCGACAACGACCTCTCCTCCACCGACTACACCTTCGGTTTCCAGACCGCCGTGCAGATATGCACCGAGGCCATCGACAAGCTGGTGACCACCGCTGCCAGCCACAACCGCGTCTTCATCATGGAGGTGATGGGCCGCGATGCCGGCTGGATAGCCCTGCACTGTGCCATCGCCGGTGGCGCCGACATCTGCATCATTCCCGAAATCCCCTATGACATCAACAAGATAAAGGAGAAGATAGAGCAGCGCTACAACAAACGCCACGGCTACTGCATCATCGTGGTGGCCGAAGGAGCCAAACCCATGGGCGGCACCACCGTAGGCGCTGAAAGCAGCGAAGTGGGCTATCAGCACATACGCCTGGGCGGCATCGGCCACCAGTTGGCCGCCGACCTCAAAGCCGCCGGCGTGGAGCACGACATCCGCTGCACCATCCTCGGCCACCTGCAGCGTGGAGGCACACCCGTCGCCTTCGACCGCATCCTGGCCTCCCAGTTCGGTGTCCGCGCCATGGAAGAGGTCATCCAAGGCAACTTCGGCCAGATGGTGGCCTACCGCCATCCCGACATCGTGGCCGTGCCGCTCGAAGAGGCCGTCCGCGCCCAGAACCTCGTCGACCCCAACGGCAGCCTTGTCCACACCGCCAAGGGCCTCGGCATCGAGTTCGGTCAGAGCGACCCCTGCTGACACTATTGAATAATCTTTGAAAGACACCATCATGAAAACAATGAAACTCATCCTTGCCACGACCATCGTGGCACTGACCGCAGCCAGCTGCTGCTCGAAGAGCAATGCCCCCAAGGCGCTGGTGCTCTATTATTCACTGACAGGCAATACCAAAGCCGTGGCCGAAGAGATAGCCAACCACCTCGGTGCCGACATCGAGGAGATTGTCTGTGTCAACCCTTACGACACCAACTTCCAAGCCTGTATCCAACGCTGCATGCAAGAGCGTGAGCAAGGCGTAATTCCCGACATACAACCCGTAAAAGCCGACCTCAGCCAATACGATGTCATCTTCATAGGCTACCCCGTCTGGTTCGGCACTTACGCACCTCCCATCGACAAATACCTTCTCACCGAAGACCTCAGTGGCAAGAAGATAGTCCCCTTCTGCACCTTCGGCAGTGGTGGTCTGGAGTCAAGCACCGCCGACCTCGAAGCCGAAGAGCCCTTTGCCAAGATACTGCCAGGCTATGGTGTCCGCGCCGCCCGCATGGATGCCATGCCCAAGGAGGTGGAGCAATTCCTGATTGCCGGAGGCTTCATCAAGGGCGACTACACGCCGCTTGCGGACTTTCCCGAGCAACATGAAGTGTCCGCCGAAGAGGCCGACATCTTCGACGCCGCCGTCAACGGCTACCCCATGATTCACGCCCGAGCCACGACCGTAGCCTCCCGTGCCCTGCCCAACGGCACCGAATACCTCTTCACCGCCGAGGACCTTCCCCGCGAGGACAAGCCCGACATGCCCCCCGCCGGTAAGATGCAGGTCTATGTCACTGTCGCCAATGGCCAAGCACCCGTCTTCACCAAAGTAATCCGATAAAAGACATCCTTATCATTCATTATCACCACCTGTCCGCCGGCCTTATAGAAGCCGACGGACACTTTTTATACCCGCTCAGCGAATAACAATTATTCTCTTTTATATGCGAATCCGAGCAAAAAATAGCACCAAGAAGAAAAATATTACTACCTTTGCACCCTCAAATATCGTAAAGAAATCAATACAAAAATTGCTATATATTATTAGCACTGAACAGATTGAACATTGCATTATCTTTCCCTATCACCATAGGCAAAAGAGAAAAAAAACACAATTTATCGTCTTAAAATAGTAAAAAAAACACTATGCACAACAACAAGAAAAGGGAGTACACCTCTCCCGAAATGGAAATCCTGAATGCCCGCGTGGAGCGCGGCTTCTCGGGGTCAAACCCCTCGACCGATCCAATCAACAATCCCTCTGGCAACGACCAATACCGTTTGGGCGGACAACTTGGTGACAAATTTAACTAAACCCAAAACAAACTACAGGAAGATGAAGAAACACTTCTATCTCACAGCCACACTCATGTCCGTCGTGGCTCTGTTCTCTCTCGCCTCTTGCCAGAAAGAGGAAGGCACCAAGGTGCTGTTCTCCGGCTCAATCGAAAATGCCACCGTTGACAGCAAAACATCCATCAATATTGCCAACAACACCGGTACAGTGAAATGGGAATCGGGCGACCAGGTGGCCATCTATGACCAAGTCGCTTCCTACACTCTCGAAGCCATCCCCACCAGCGACAACACCACCGCCGACTTCACTGGCGACGCCACCCCCTCCGGCGGCCCCTACTACGCCATCTACCCTGCCGACATCGCTACGGGTTCCGCAAGCATCACCCTCCCCGCTGAGCAGAACTGCACGGACGGCACCCACTTCACCGCACCCATGTATGCCTACTCCACCACCAGCAAACTAATGTTTAAAAACCTCTGCGGCGTGCTGCAGCTCAATCTCCCTGCCATGAACAAGACCATCGCCAGCATTGAGCTCACCACCCCCAACAACAACATCTGCGGCGACTTCGCCATCGACTACAACGATGGCGACCCCCGCCTGAACTGCACCGCCAACGGCGGCCACAAGCTGACCCTCAACTGCGGCGAGCAGGGCATGGACTGCAGCCAAGGCCTCACCTTCTACATCTACCTGCCGGCCGACGACTACACCGAAATGACCTTTGCCATCGAGGCCACCGACCGCAGCTGCTGCCTCAAGCATTTCGAAGATGCCGACAACCCCATCACCATTGTCCGCAACACCTACTATCCCACCACCCTCAGCAACCTCTCCTTCCTCCCCCCCGCACAGATGGTCAACGGAGCAGCTTTTTCAAGGGTCATGATGGCTCGTCCCGATATGATAAATCTGGTGTTCGAGTACAAAAGCACACGCCCGGCCAGCACCGCCAACGGTCTCCTCTCATCCGGCGCCACCCCCATCTACTACACTACTGAAGGCACTACAATGATTGTCTATACCCCCGCCGCCTGGATGGACGCCAACCCCGATTGTTCTTATATGTTCTTTGGGACCAATGTGGAGCATATCGATTTTGGCACAGGCTTCAACACTGCAAATGTAACCGACATGTCGTACATGTTTTCCTACTGTCAAAACCTTGAAACCTTAAACCTTTCAAACCTCAACCTTCAGTCTGTCACAACCATGAAAGGCATGTTTAATCACTGCGGCCTCCAGACGCTGAACCTTTCGGGTGCTACCACATCGTCTTCCCTGATAAATGCCACCAGCATGTTTAGTTACTGCGAAAACCTGTCCGGCACACTCGACCTTTCCGGAATCGAACTGAGTACAATCATTAATCATTGGAACAAAGTTGGCATATTCAGCAACACTGCCACAAACGGCCAATTAACCGTCCTGTGCACACTAAACACATATAATGACCTCATAGTGCACAGTTCTGACTATGGCTTAGCAGGCAACATCCATATCACACTTCAAGTGGTAGAATAAAACCCGCTACCGAGCCAGCAGCTCATGCCGCACACCGACAAAGAACGCTGCAAGGGATGCCTTGCGGCGTTCTTTGTTTATGGCCGAAAACACGGGGCATTACAAAAAGATTTCACGCATTAAGAAAAATAATCGTATATTTGCACTTGGCAATCACCGTGCAGTATATCACACAAGTGACATACTGCCAGTGTGTTGTATGAATATTAGTGTATCAAAACAACAATAATGGAACCGAAAAAAATAAAATCAGCCCTCATCTCCGTCTTCTATAAAGATGGTCTTGAGGACATCGTCAAAGCCCTCGACCGCCAAGGTGTAACCATCTATTCCACGGGCGGCACACAGAAATTCATCCAGGAGCTCGGCATCGAACCCGTCGCCGTCGAATCGCTCACCGGCTACCCCTCCATCCTTGGAGGCCGTGTCAAAACGCTTCACCCCAAAGTCTTCGGCGGCATCCTCAGCCGCCGCGACATGTTCTCCGACGGCGAACAGCTGGCCCAGTACGAAATACCCGAAATCGACCTTGTCATCGTGGACCTCTACCCCTTCGAGGCCACCGTGGCCAGCGGCGCTCCCGAGCAGGACATCATCGAGAAGATTGACATCGGAGGCATCTCCCTCATCCGTGCCGCCGCCAAAAACTTCAAGGACGTGGTCATCGTCCCCGCCGTCAACCACTACGCCGAATTCCTCCAGCTCTACACCGAGCAGGACGGCGCCACAACCCTCGAACAGCGCCGCCGCTTCGCCGCCTACGCCTTCAATGTCAGCAGCCACTACGACACCGCCATCTTCAACTACTTCAACCAGCAGGAGCAGCTGCCCGTCTTCAAGGTCAGCGGCCGCCAGGCCAACCCCCTGCGCTACGGCGAGAACCCCCACCAGAAAGGCTGCTACTACGGCGACCTCGACGCCTGCTTCACCAAGCTCAACGGAAAAGAAATATCCTATAACAACATAGGCGACATTGACGCTGCCTGCGCCCTTATCGACGACTACGCCGACACCACCTTCGCCATCCTCAAACACAACAACGCCTGCGGCCTCGCCACGCGTCCCACCCTGCTCCAGGCATGGCAAGACGCACTGGCCGGCGACCCCGTCTCCGCCTTCGGCGGCGTGCTGGTCACCAACCGCCCCGTCACCAAAGAGGTGGCTGACGAGATGCACAAAATCTTCTTCGAGGTGTGCATAGCACCCGACTACGACGACGATGCCCTCGCCGTGCTCCGTGGCAAAAAGAACCGCATCATCCTCAAGCGCAACGCCTTCAAGATGAGTCCGCAGGTGTTCCGCAACGCCCTCGACGGCATCCTGGTGCAGGACCGCGACACCGTCGTCCCCACTGCCGCCGACATGGCCAAGAGCGTCACCTCCACCCCCATCACCCCGCAGCAGGCCGCCGACCTCGCCTTTGCCACCATCCTGGTGAAACACACCAAGAGCAACGCCATCGTGCTGGCCAAGAACGGACAGCTCTGCGCCAGCGGCACAGGCCAGACCTCGCGCGTGGATGCCCTGCGCCAGGCCATCGCCAAGGCCCAGTCATTCGGCTTCGACCTCAACGGAGCAGTCATGGCCAGCGATGCCTTCTTCCCCTTTGCCGACTGCGTCGAGATAGCCCACCAGGCCGGTATCACCGCCGTGGCACACCCCGGCGGCTCCATCCACGACCAGGACTCCATCGACTACTGCGAGCAGAACCACATGGGCATGGCCATCACGGGCTACCGCCATTTCAAACACTAAATGAAACTTTTTCGCTGCAATTGCGTATAATAGAGAGTTAAAAACAACAAGATAAAAAATACAATAGCATAAATGGGTTTATTTTCATTCTTCAACAAGGAAGTGGCCATGGACCTTGGCACAGCCAACTCCATTGTCATCCACAACGACCAGGTAGTCGTCGACGAACCCTCCATCGTGGCCGTCGACCGCAACAACAACCGTATTATCGCCGTAGGCAAGCGCGCCCAGATGATGGCCGGCAAGACCGACAACAAGAACATCGAAACCGTCCGTCCGCTTCGCGGCGGCGTCATCGCCGACTTCGAGATGGCTCAACACCTCATCCGCGAACTCATCGGCATGACCAACATCAACCGCTCCTTCATGCCGCCGTCGCTGCGCATGGTCATCTGCATCCCCTCGGGCATCACCAACGTCGAGGAACGCGCCGTGCGTGAAAGCGCCGAACAGGCCGGAGCCAAAGAGATACGCATGATCCACGAGCCCATGGCCGCCGCCATAGGTATCGGCATCGACGTGCTCGAACCCGAAGGCCACATGATTGTCGACATCGGAGGCGGCACAGCCGAAATCGCCGTCATCTCCCTCGGCGGCATCGTCTGCAACAACTCCATCCGCGTGGCCGGCGACGAATTCAACGAGAACGTAGTGGAATACATGCGCAAACAGCACAACATGGTTATTGGCGAGCGCACCGCCGAGCAAGTGAAAATCAAAGTCGGCGCCGCCGTCAGCGAACTCGACGAACCCCCCGAGGACTACCCCACCCTGGGTCGCGACCTGCTCACCGGCCTGCCCAAGGAGATCTCCGTCAACTACAAGGAGATTGCCCACGCCCTCGACAAATCCATCGCCCGCATCGAGCAGGCCATCCTCGACACCCTCTCGGCCACCCCGCCCGAGCTGGCTGCCGACATCTACCGCACCGGCATCTACCTCGCCGGCGGCGGCTCACTGCTCCGCGGCCTCGACCAGCGCATCTCCTCCAAGACCAAGCTGCAGGTCCACATAGCCGAAGACCCCCTGCGCGCCGTTGCCCGCGGCACCGGCATCGCGCTGAAGAACTTCTCCAAGTTCTCCTTCCTCATCCGCTAACGGCACCTGCCCGCACCATACCCCACACAGCACACCGCCCCATGGAAGCGTGCTGTGTGTCTGTTTTTGCACCCTGCGCCCTCCCGCAATTCCCGCAACGGCATCCCACCACCCTCCCCCTGGCATCGTCGTAGCGTCGTCATTTATCCACTCGTTATTCGATCGATATTCGCTCGTTTTCCCTTTTGGAAAGGGAAAAATGAGGGAAAAAGAGTGATTATCAAGGGGAAAAGAAACGACGCCACGGTGACGGCCGATACAAAGAACTAACAAAACAACACGTTCCCGCATCGCCTATCTGAAGATATTTGAAGATATTGGTATATAAACGAGAATTAAGGAAGATTGCGTCAAGTTGAGGTTCAAGGTCAGAAAGAAAGTGTGTACTTTTGCAGCGGATTCGGGTTTATCTTTTGAAAGATTTTTGGGCAAAGTTCAAGTTTTTTTCGTATCTTTGCAGTTTGGATTCTTTGTGCCGCCTTTGGCGCAAAGTGTTATTAGTGTGCATATAACAAAGAAACAGAATCATATCATATATGAGTTACAAGGAGTATAAACAGCTTAACATGACCCAGATTGGCGAAGAGATTCGCAAGTTTTGGGAAGAGAACGAGACTTTTGAGAAAGGGCAGCAGCTTGCCGAGGGACATCCCTCATACGTGTTCTACGACGGTCCCCCGTCGGCCAACGGCAAGCCGGGCATCCACCATGTGATGGCACGCACCATTAAGGACGTGTTCTGCCGCTACAAGGCACAGAAGGGTTACTTTGTGGACCGCAAAGCAGGCTGGGACACCCACGGACTGCCCGTAGAGCTGGGCGTGGAGAAGAAGCTGGGCATCACCAAGGAAGACATCGGCAAGAAAATCAGTGTGGACGAGTATAACCAGGCCTGCCGCACCGAGGTGCTGCAGTACAAAGACCTGTGGGACGAGCTAACCAAGCAGATGGGCTACTGGGTGGATTTGAAGCACCCCTATATCACCTTTGAGAACGAGTATATCGAGACCCTGTGGTTTCTGTTGAAGATGCTCTATGACAAGGGGCTCCTCTACAAGGGCTACACCATCCAGCCTTTCAGCCCCGCAGCCGGCACCGGGTTGTCGAGCCACGAGCTGAACCTGCCGGGATGCTACCGCGACGTGAAGGACACCACCTGTGTGGCCATGTTCAGGATTTTGTCGAAATTGTCGGAATATTCGGAGTTTTCGGAATTATCGGAATTATCGGAAATGCCCACCTATGCCATTGCGTGGACTACCACTCCGTGGACACTGCCGTCGAACACGGCACTGTGTGTGGGTCCCGCCATCGACTATGTGCTGGTGGAGACCACCCACCCCTACAGCGGCGAGGCTTGCCGCATCATCATGGCCAAGCCCTTGTTTGGCAACTTCTTTACCGAAGGGGAGCCCGACGAGAAGTCGAAACTGCTGCACGGCCGCATCATCAAAGAGTGCAAGGGCACAGCCTTGGAGGGCATAGCCTACGAGCAGCTCATCCCCTGGGTGAAGCCCACCGTGGTGAACGCCGCCGAGCAGAGCCACCGCACGGCTGTGGAGGGCGAGGCCTTCCGCATCATTCTGGGTGACTATGTAACCACCGAAGACGGTACAGGCATTGTGCATATCGCCCCCACCTTCGGCGCCGACGACGCCCGCGTGGCCAAGAAGGCCGGCATCGCCGACCTGCTGATGTACGACCGCGACGGCAAGCAGGCTCCCATGGTGGACCGCACCGGCAAGTTTTGGGCTTTGGACGACCTTGACCCCGAATGGGTGAAGACAAATGTGAACGTGGAGACCTACGGCCAGTATGCAGGCAAGTTTGTGAAGAACGCTTACGACCCCACCAAGAGCGAGAAAGACATGAGCCTGGATGTAGAGCTGGTGGTGATGCTGAAGGAGCAGGGCAAGTTGTTCAAGAGCGAGAAGCACACCCACAGCTATCCCCACTGCTGGCGCACGGACAAGCCCGTGCTGTACTACCCGCTGGACAGCTGGTTTATCCGCACCACCGCCATGCGTGACCGCATGATAGAGCTGAACAAGACCATCAACTGGAAACCCGAAGCCACCGGAACGGGCCGCTTTGGCAACTGGTTGGAGAATATCGTGGACTGGAACCTGAGCCGCAGCCGCTACTGGGGCACACCGCTGCCCATCTGGCGCACCGAGGACGGCAAGGAAGAGATTTGCATCGGCAGCATCGAGGAGCTGCGCAAGGAGATTGACAAAGCCGTGGCCGCCGGGTTCATGAAGACCAACCCCTACCGCGAGGAGAAGTTTGACCTGCACCGCCCCTACATCGACGACGTGGTGCTGGTGTCGCCCACGGGCAGAAAGATGATGCGCGAGCCAGACCTGATTGACGTGTGGTTTGACAGCGGCGCCATGCCCTACGCCCAGATTCACTACATGGGCGAAGGGTTGAAGGAAAGCCAGTTCCCAGCCGACTTTATCGCCGAGGGCGTTGACCAGACCCGCGGTTGGTTCTACACCCTGCACGCCATTGCCACCATGTGCTTCGACAGCGTGGCTTTCAAGAACGTCATCAGCAACGGCCTGGTGCTGGACAAGAACGGCAACAAGATGTCCAAGCGTCTGGGCAATGCCGTGGATCCCTTCGACACCCTGAGCAAGCAGGGCCCCGACGCCACCCGCTGGTATATGATTACCAACAGCCAGCCGTGGGACAACCTGAAGTTTGACATAGTCGGTGTGGACGAGGTGCGCCGCAAGCTGTTCGGCACGCTGTACAACACCTACAGTTTCTTTGCCCTCTATGCCAATATCGACGGCTTCGAGTACAAAGAGGCAGACCTGCCCATTGAAAAACGCCCGGAGATTGACCGCTGGATACTGAGCGAGCTGAACACCCTGGTGAAAACCGTGGACGACGCCTTTGCCGACTATGAGCCCACCAAGGCCGGACGCGCCATCCAGGAGTTTGTGGACGCCAACTTGAGCAACTGGTACGTGCGCCTGTGCCGCCGTCGTTTCTGGAAAGGCGATATGACGGAGGACAAGATTTCGGCCTACCAGACCCTGTACACCTGCCTGGAGACTCTGGCCCGGCTGATGTCGCCCATCGCCCCCTTCTTCAGCGAGCGCATGTTC
Source organism: uncultured Bacteroidota bacterium (assembly GCA_902790215.1). Taxonomy (GTDB): domain Bacteria; phylum Bacteroidota; class Bacteroidia; order Bacteroidales; family P3; genus Colimorpha. The sequence continues at coordinate 82,746 of CADAQX010000010.1, forward strand.
CAAGACCTTAACAATGTCACCCACCGCATTGATGCCGAATCGGTGCACCACATAGCATTCCCCGAAGTGCATGAAGAGATGATTGACAAGGGACTGGAGGAGCGTATGCAGCTGGCTCAGCAGATTTGCTCGATGGGACTGTCGCTGCGCAAGAAGAGTAACCTGCGTGTGCGCCAGCCATTGGCCAAGATTATGCTGCCGGTGCAGGACGAGAACTTCCGCCAGCAGGTGGAGCGTGTGCAGAACCTCATCTGCTCGGAGCTGAACATAAAGGAAATCGAGTTCCTCTCCCCGGACAACGACATCCTGGTGAAGCGCATCAAGCCCAACTTCAAGACCCTGGGTCCCCGCTACGGCAAGATTATGAAAGCCATCAGCGCCCAGATACAGGCATTCACACAGCAGCAGATCAACGCCCTCGAGGCAGCCGGCCGCTGTGAGATGACCGTGGAAGGACAGCCTGTGGAGCTGCTGCTCAGCGACGTGGAGATTGCCACGCAGGACATCCCCGGCTGGGTGGTGGCCAATGAGGGCAGCCTGACAGTAGCCCTTGACATCACCGTCAGCGAAGAACTGAAGGCCGAGGGCATTGCCCGCGAACTGGTGAACCGTATCCAGAACATCCGCAAGGAGGGCTTCGAGGTGACCGACCGCATCACCATCGACCTGCAGAGCGGCGAGTGGGACGAGGCTGTGAAACGCCACATGGACTACATCTGCACCGAGACCCTGTGTACACGCCTGCAGCTGCTCCCCACCGTGGAGAGCGGCACGACCATCGAGATAATCGAGGGTCAAAACACGGCTATTGACATCCGCAAAGCAAATGCGTGACAAGAATGAACAACACCATTGATACCATCAAGGCACTTGCCCACCAATACCGTGAAGAGGTGATAGGCTGGCGGCGGTGGATGCACCGCCACCCGGAGCTGAGCCAGCAGGAGTTCGGCACCATGGCATTTGTGGCCGAGCGGTTGCAAGAGATGGGATTGGAGCCCAAGACAGGCATTGGCAAGACCGGCGTGATGGCCATGATACGCGGCGGGAAAGACCCCGACGGCTATTGTGTCGGCCTGCGCGCCGACTACGACGCGCTGCCCCTCACCGAAGCGACCGGGCTTGACTTTGCATCGGAGAACCCCGGCGTGATGCACGCCTGCGGCCACGACATGCACACCTGCTCGCTGCTGTGCGCCGCCAAAATACTGAACACCCTGCGCGAAGAACTGAACGGGAGCATCATGCTTATCTTCGAGCCTTCGGAGGAGATGTACCCCGGCGGTGCCCGCATGATGATGGACGACGGCTTGTTTGACGAAGTAATGCCCAACGAGATATACTCTTTCCACTGCCTGCCGGAGATGGACTTTGGCCATATCGGCATGAAAAAGGGACGCTACATGGCCTCGACCGACGAGCTGTACTGGACCGTCAAGGGCAAAGGCGGCCACGGTGCCACACCCCACATGAGCGTGGACCCCATCCTGATAGCCTCGCATATCGTGGTGGCCCTGCAGCAGATAGTGAGCCGCAACGCAGCCCCCATGATGCCCACGGTACTCAGTTTCGGCAAATTCATCGGAGAAGGACGCACCAATATCATCCCCGACGAGGTGAAGATGGAGGGCATTATCCGCACTTTCGACCCCCAATGGCGACTGGACTGCCACGAGAAGATTCGCAAGATAAGCTGCGGCATTGCCGAGAGCATGGGTGGCGAGTGCGACCTGTTCATAGACTACGGCTACCCGCCTGTCATCAACGACGATGTCTGCACCCAGCAGGTGCATGACAACGGCGTGGCATTCCTGGGAGAAGAGAATGTGGAGTGGCTCGACCTGCGCATGACAGCCGAGGATTTCGCCTTCTTTGCCCAGAAGATACCCGCCTGCTATTTCCGCGTGGGCATCCACATACCCGGCACACCGTACTGCAACCTGCACCGTCCCGACCTGATGGTGGACGAACGGTCGCTGGAACTGGCCGGTGGTTTTGTGGCCTACAACGCCTTCCGGGCACTGGAACAGAGAATAAAAAGCATTTAACCCATGAGCGGCGAGGTAGTTGATACAACAAAAGAACTAGGCACAAGGAACATTGGTTCGCTCTTGTGGAAATATGCCTTGCCTGCAGTGGTGACACAGATTATTGCCACCATCTACAACTTGGTGGACAGCATATTCTTGGGCCACGCCGAGAATGGCTCCCTCATTCTGGCCGCCCTGGCAATAGTCCTGCCCATCATGAATATCATCCATGCCTTCGGTTCGCTGGTGGGTGCCGGTGCGTCGGCACGCATGAGTATCGTCCTGGGGCGCAAAGATGTACGCTGGGCAGAGAAGATTCTCGGCAACAGCATGCACCTCACATTCTTCTTCGGTGTGCTGTTCCTGTCGGCAGGCTACCTGTTCATGAAGCCCATTCTTTCCATGTTCGGAGCCTCTGACACCACCATTATGTTGGCAGAACAATATCTGGACATCGTGCTGCCCGGCATGTTCCTCACCACGCTCACCTTCAACCTGTCGGGATTGATACGTGCCTCGGGCTATGCATCGAGGTCGATGTGGATACAGGTGAGCGGTGCGCTGCTTAACATTGCTCTTGACGCTCTGTTTATCGTGGCACTGGGATGGGGGATAAAAGGCGGAGCATGGGCCACCACCATCTCCATGGCATTCTCCGCCTGTCTGGCTGTACTGCATTTCGTCAGTCCCAAGTCGTTCATCCGGTTCAAACGCCACTGCTGGGAGCCCAAGATGTACATAGTCAAGAACATCCTTGCCATCGGCATCAGCCCGTTCTCGATGAATGTGGCCGCCTGTGCCGTGGTGGCTCTGATGAACTCACAACTAATACTCTATGGCGGGGACTTGGCCGTAAGTGCCTATGGCGTGGTGAACCGCATCTCACTGCTTGTATTCATGGTGTTGCTGGGTATCTGCCAAGGCATGCAGCCCATTGCGGGATACAACTACGGAGCCGGTCACAACCACCGGTTGAAACAAGTATACTTGCTTTCATTGAAATGGAATGTGGGCATCGGCATCGTGGGCGCGTTGCTTGCCCTGACGGTGCCACGGCTGCTGGTGATGATGATGAGCGATGACGAACATCTTATCTCCATTTCCATACCGGCCATGCGCTACCTAATGGTGATGGCTCCCCTAATCGGATTCACCATTACCAACTCTCAGTTCTTCCAGTCTATCGACAAGCCCTGGATTGCCATAGTCACCAGTCTCTCGCGTCAGGTCATCTTCCTCATCCCCCTCATGTATCTGATTCCATTGCTATACATTGACCTGGGCGGAACCGGTTTGTCGGGCGTGTGGTGCAGCTGCACCATCAGCGATGTGCTGGGAGCGGTACTGTCGGGATGTCTGCTATACACCCAACGCAAAGTATTCTCCCCGGGATACATTCCTCCAGAGCGCAAGCCCCGCAAAGAGCGCGGTCCCAACGGAGTCATCGAGTCAAACAAACAACAATAAATCATGAAAAACAGCAAACTCATTCTTGTTTTAAGCCTCTGCCTGATTGTATGCCAAATCGCCAGGGCTCAAGAAGAAACCAAGAAAGTGTTGTTTATAGGCAACAGCTACACAGCAGTGAACGACCTCCCCAATATGGTACAACAGGTTGCCGCGAGTGTCGGGGACAGAATAGACTACCAAAGCAACACCCCTGGTGGCTGTACGTTTCAACAACATTGCGGAAACCAATCCATGACATTGATCCGACAGGGCAACTGGGATGTGGTGGTGCTGCAGGAACAAAGCCAGCTGCCATCGTTCCCCCAGGGCCAAGTGGAACAGGAATGCTTCCCTTATGCCGAACAGTTGATTAACGCCGTATATGAGGCCAACCCCAATGGCGAAGCCATGCTATACATGACTTGGGGACGAGAGAACGGCGACCGAGACAACGCACAAGACTTCCCAGTCCTCGGCACATACGAAGGGATGGACAGCATGCTATATGAACGCTACATGTATATGGCCCGCACCTACGACGCCTCGGTGTGCCCGGTGGGACGGGTGTGGAGGTATTTGCGCACCAACCACCAAGACATCCAGCTCTATAACGGCGACGGCAGCCATCCATCCGTAGCGGGGACTTATGCAGCCGCCTGTGCATTCTACACCATGATTTTCCATCGGTCTCCCTTGCAAATCACATACTTCCCGCAAATAGAGGAACGCCAGGCCCGCGTCATCCGTGAGGCAGTCCAAACCGTGGTGTTCGACACACTCTCCTTCTGGCTGCGCCAGCAACAGGACACCACCCATACAGACACCACACAAACCGACACAACACACACCGACACCACCCATACCGACACCACCACACTCGGCATACACTGGCCACTCAACGGAGACACCGAAACATTGATTCGAGTCTATCCCAACCCGGCAACCTCTTACACCGCAATTCAGACATCCGGCACAGCCAAACTCTCTGATGCCACTCTCTGTGACACAAAGGGCAGACGCATACGCCATCACAGGATAGACGGCACGAAGACATCCCTCCCCTTAGAGGGACTACCTGCAGGTATTTACACGCTCACTGTCCGCACTGACAAAGGCATCCGCTCCATTCCATTGGTCAAACAATAACATTCCTCCACCATGAAAAAGCTTATCCCCGCCGTTCTGTTTCTTCTGCTGTGCCACCCACTCACACAGGCCCAGAAACCCCACAGCGCGGTTGTCCCCCAGCCGCAGCGACCCAAGGTGGGTCTTGCACTCAGTGGCGGAGGAGCAAAGGGGGCCGCCCATATCGGGGTACTGAAATACATGGAGGAGATAGGCATTCCCATCGACTGCATAGCAGGCACCAGCATGGGGTCAATCATTGGCGGGCTCTACGCCCTTGGCTACACTCCCGACGAGATGGCCGACTTGATATCCAACATCAACTGGTCAATCTACATGAGCAACAATGTAGACCGCTACTATCAGTCATCCACCATCCGCGCCAAGAAAAGCACATATCTATTCTCTGTTCCTTTTGGCTCAGGCAACTTCCAGGAGAAATCGTTCAACATTCTTTCCACACTGCCCAGCGGAGTCATCAACGGGGCCAGCCTGACCAATCTCTTCAACCGGCTGAGTGTCGGATACAACGACTCCATGGATTTCAGCCAGCTGCCTATTCCTTTCTGCTGTGTTGCCACCGACATACTCACCGGCAAACCCGTGATTCTGAATCATGGCAATTTTGCCAAAGCCATCCGCTCAAGCATGGCCATTCCCGGAGTCTTTTCTCCCGTGGAATGGGATGGCCACCTGTTAGCCGACGGCGGGATGGTGAACAACTTCCCCGCAGACCTGTGCCTCAATATGGGAGCCGACTTCATAATCGGCATTGAACTTGCAGAAGAAATGGCAAGAGACCCAAAAGAGATGAAGTCACTCCCTCAACAGCTGTCGCAATACTTGAGCATTGCTGTCAACAGCAAAAGAAGCGAGAACAGGGATCTCTGCGACATCTATTTGCATCCCGATATCACGGGATACAACATGCTCAGCTTCAGTTCTGCCGCAATTGACACCATGGTGCGGAGAGGTTACGAATGTGCCCAGGCACACCGTGAAGAGCTGCTATTGCTGAAACAGAGATTGGAGAAATACGGTCCCTGCAGCAAAACCCTGCAGACTCCGCGTGTCAATATCATAGCGTCCGACGATTCTATCCTGCTCACCAATGTACTTTACAAAGGCGTTCTTCCCATCGACGCCCACTGGCTCATCAAGAGAGGGGGACTTGAAAGCGGCAAGGTCACCACAATGAATGCAATAGAACGCGCCATTGGCATTATGATGGGCACCGAAGCCTATTCCAGCATCACCTACAATATCCTGCCCGGCGACACCATTGTCACCAATGGCAAACCGATGAAGAGCTACCAGCTTGTCATAATGCTGGAGCCAGCAGAGCCGCACCTCCTGTCAATCGGCTTCAGATACGACTCCCAGGAGAAGTCTGCCATTCTCTTTCACTTCGGATTCAACGAGCAGCGCCTGTCCGGATTCAAGGCCGGGATTGACTTCAACCTCAACTACAACATGCGCATCGCCACAAAGCTGTCATGGTGCAACATCGGACTTGGCGACATCAACTTTGCCTACCGCTACCACAACAGCACACTCAGCATCAGGTCCCACGACTCCACCTCTTTGAACAGCTGGCGTGTCAACCACCATAACTTCAGCCTATACCTATCCGAATTCCATTTGAGGAACTTCACCTTTGCCTGCGGTATAGACGAGGATTTTTACTCCAACCAGAACAGCTTTTCACTCAACGATATCCTATACAACGGCATATTCCACTTCGACCAAGCACGAGGTTTCTTCGGAGCCTTTCTGCACGGCCTCTATGACAACCTCGACGATGCCTACTTCGCCACCAAGGGTTTATATGCCAAAGCAGGTGTCAACTGGCGGGTGGACAACAAGAACCTCTTCAAAAAAATAGACCAGAGCTTTTTCGCCTTCAATTTCAACGCCCAGACATTCATCTCCACTTCACCCAAATTCACCGTTATCCCGCAGGTGTTCGCCAGGATACTTGTCGGCAAAAACTCGGCATGGTATGACAACATCATCGGCGGCACCATTCCAGGCCGTTACCTCGACCACCAATTGCCATTCATCGGGCTCACCAACACGGTGCATGTGGACAATCTTGCCGGTATCGGCCGCCTTGACCTGCGATACAGAATTCTCGACAAGTTGTACATCTACCTAATGTCCAACGTCCTCTTATCAGCCAACTGGATTTATGGCGACAATAACGCCCTCCGCATCAACTACGGTGCCGCCTTGCGTGCCGCCTATGACACTCCATTGGGACCCATTTCACTCGACTTGAACTGGAACAGTTTCACCAAGCGCCCAAGCCTCTATCTCAATATTGGACACACCTTTTAACACAGATTCAGAAGTATGATATACAATACATTTGGTATTCCAGCCACCGCCGACAGATACATAACCGTCTCCGCAAAAGACGAACTGCTCGACCTCCTGCAGCACGACACACTTCTGCACACCAAACCATTCTTTGTCCTGGGAGGCGGAAGCAATATCATCTTCGCCAGACACTACCCAGGCACAATCCTTCACCTTGAAAACAAAGGCATTCATCTTGTCCAAGAGTTGCCGCAGTCGCAAGAAGTGTTGGTCGAAGCTTCTGCCGGAGAAAATTGGGACTCTTTTGTACAGCACTGCATCGCCAACGGCTGGCACGGCACCGAGAACCTTGCCGCCATCCCCGGCACCGTGGGTGCCTCCCCTGTGCAGAACGTGGGAGCCTACGGCGTGGAGGCAAAAGATATAATACATTCTGTCCATACCTTTGAGGTAAGTACAGGCAATGAACGCACCTTCAGCCGAGACGAATGCCGCTTCGGTTACCGCGACAGCATCTTTAAAAAAGAACTGAAGGGACAATACATCGTCTGGTCTGTGACGTTCCGACTGAGCAGGACATTCACCCCCGACCTGCGGTACAAGGCCATTGCCGACGCCATAGCGTCTTCCGGCATAGAGACACCCACCCCACAGCAACTGGCCGATACCATTGCCTCGGTACGCTGGGCAAAGCTGCCTCGTCCCGAAGAAACCGGCAGCGCGGGCAGTTTCTTTAAAAACCCCGTCGTGGATGCCACCCAATATGAAAGGCTGAAAGCAGAATATCCCGACATGGTGGCTTACCCGGCCGCCGACGGCTATAAACTTGCTGCCGGATGGCTGATAGAACACACTGGGTGGAAAGGGCGCTCCCTGGGCCGTTGCGGAGTCTACAGCAAGCAAGCCCTCGTGCTTGTCAATCTGGGAGGATGCACCGGGCAGGAGGTCATCAACCTGGCCGATGCCGTCACCGCCGACGTATACAAAAAGTTCGGCATCACCCTTGAAAAAGAAGCAATCATCCTTTAAACCCATATAAACATCATGAACAATCAACCCGATGTATTCTGGAACTGGTTTGTAGCCAACAGCGAGCAACTCACCATGCTCAACGACCTCGATGAGGCCAAACGAAACAGCCTTCTCGACGAGATGCAGAGCCAGCTCGACAAATACTGCGAAGGACTCACCTTTGAAATCAGTGAGCAAACGGCACAAGGCCGCACACTCACCATCAGCGCCGAGGGCGACTTCGACCTGTTTCGCTACGTAGTGGAGCTCACCGACAACGCCCCTGATGTCGACTGGTGGGAGTTCATCCCTTTCAAACAGCCCAAAGGGAAAGGGCTGAAAGTGACATTCGACAAATACCGTTTCGATACGGCCAAGATGGCTTTCCTTCAACTCGAAAGCGAAGAAGAGCCCGACATCATCGGCCTCCGTGTCGCACTGCCTGACCTGCCAACCAACTACCGACCCCACCCCGACACCGACGACGATGACGACATCCTGGTCGGCACCTACGTCACCCTCGAGGCACTCATTGGCGAATTCGACTGCACCACACTCATCGGGTATATAGAACTATGTCCCATGCCCAAAGAGCCTTTCAAAGAGGGATTCCGTCCCCTGGACGACCTGCCTGAATTCGTCAAATGGTTCAAGAACTCCCGCAACAAAGAGTAGTGCCACAAAACCCTCAAACACATACAACAACCCATCCCAAGCAAATATTTTTGCGACAATTCAAAAAATAATCGTATCTTTGCATACAATTAATATCTAGTAACAATCGCATAAGTTATATTACAATGAGCAAAGTAGATGTTCTGCTGGGACTCCAGTGGGGTGACGAGGGCAAGGGCAAGATAGTGGATGTCCTTACGCCTGGCTACGATGTCATAGCCCGTTTCCAAGGCGGCCCCAATGCCGGCCACACCTTAGAGTTCAACGGCATTAAACATGTCCTGCATATTATACCGTCAGGCATTTTCCACGAAGATAAACTGAACCTGATAGGCAACGGCGTACTGATTGAGCCCCGCATCTTCAAGCAAGAGGTCGAGGCACTGCAGAAAAGAGATGTCGATGCCACCAAAAACCTGTATATCTCCAAGAAAGCCCACCTTATCCTGCCCACACACCGTCTGCTCGATGCCGCCAACGAGCAGGCCAAAGGCAATGCCAAAATCGGATCCACACTGAAAGGCATAGGCCCGGCCTACACCGACAAGATTGCACGCAGCGGTCTCCGTGTGGGGGACATCATGGAATTCGACTTCCTTGAGAAATACGAGCTCCTCAAAGTGCAGCACCTCCAAACCGCGCACACCCTCAAATTCGACATCGCCGCCTTCACCATCGACGGCTACACCATTGACGAATATGAGAAGAAGTGGCTCGAATCGCTTGAGACTCTCAAGCAGTTCCGCCTCATCAACAGCGAATACTTCATCAACCACTGCCTTGACGAAGGCAAGAAAGTGCTGGCCGAAGGCGCACAAGGCTCCATGCTCGACATCGACTTTGGCTCCTATCCCTTTGTCACGTCATCCAGCACCATAACTGCCGGAGTATGCACCGGATTGGGAGTGGCACCCTCGCGCATAGGCCGTGTAATGGGCATCAGCAAAGCCTACTGCACACGCGTCGGTGCCGGCCCCTTCCCCACCGAGCTCTTCGACAGCACCGGCACACGTCTCTGCGAAATAGGCCACGAATACGGAGCCACCACCGGACGCCCACGCCGCTGCGGATGGATTGACATCCCTGCCCTGCGCTACGCATGCATGCTCAACGGGGTAACACATCTCTTCGTCACCAAACCCGATGTCATGAACGACTTCGACGAAGTAAAGATGTGCATGCACTACAACATCAACGGTGAGGACACCGATGAAATCCCCTTCGAGTTCAACGAAGTGGAAATCAAGCCCCAGCTCCAATCCTTCCCCGGATGGAAACAAAGCCTGCAGGGCATCTCCGAATACAGCAAACTGCCCAAAAACCTCCTCAACTATCTCGAAGCAATGGAAAAAGCCACCGGTGTCCCCGTACTGGCCGTATCCATCAGCCCCGACCGGAAAGACGTACTTTTCAAACAATAGAAACATAAGTATTAGTCATTGATTGCGAATATAAAAGCCCTGAAATAAATATTTTTTTTAACTTTTCAGACAATAAAAAAAAATATATTGCGTTTTTTAGGGCAAAACATTTTGAATAGATGAAAAAGTTAGTTCTTTTCCTCATTCTTGCCGTGCCGCTGGTAACAATGGCACAGACCAAGATTAAAGAGACCCAGGTGCCCAAATCAGTGCTGATTTCCCTGGACAAGAAGTACGACTCCTATAAAGTAAAAACCTGGTACCGTTCACCGGGACAATACATAGCAGAGTTCGTATACGACGGCCAGAACGGCCGCGCCTACTTCACCCACAACGGTGACTGGCAATACAGTTCCTTCCCCACACGTCAGGAAGACTGCCCCACTGCCATGAACCAATACTTTGTCGACAACTATCCTGGCTACCGAATCCGTTCCATCGACTATGTAGAACAGATGGACGGTGACGTATACTACCGCATGATGATTGTCAAGACAGGTGTAGGCTATGAAGACAACGAGCTCATCTTCGACCCCCGCGGCCGTCTGCAAAAGAGCAATGCACCCGACCCCGACGCCGTCAAGCGCGAGTTCTACACCCTCAACAACCCCGATGACGATGTGGCCGACGACCACCTGCGCAACCTCAAGAGCAACAAAGGCGGCAAACGCCCTGCCCCTGTTGAGGACGTGCCCGAGATGGTCAACATCGACACCACCTCCACCATCACCGCCCACTTCGAGAAACTCTGCCCGCCTTCAAAGGTGACCGAAGGTCCCGAATGGGTCAACCGTGTCCCCGCCCAGGTGGTAGCCTACTACATCAACCGCCAGGGAGTGGAAATGGAAGAAGTCTATGACGTACTGTCCGAAACCCACATAATGAGCGGCAAAGTGCTGGACAAAAACCACTACACCGCTGCCATCGTCAAGTACCTTGCCCAGAAGTTCAAAGGCGAGCAGTACAAAATCGAGCGCATGATTGTCTATACCTACGACAGCAAATGGCGTATCGACGGCAAGAAACCCAAGCCCTACACCTACGTTGTCGTAAGCCAGAAAGTGCGCGGACTGGGCAACAAACTCAAATACACCCGCATGGAGTTTGACGCCGGCGGCAACTTCACTGGCCTGCTGGCTCAGCCTCTCGACAAGAACGACATACAGTAATTTTGTTTTCATAATTTTTGGTAGTCTCCGCCACTTCGGTGGCGGAGTTTTTTTTAACCGACATGGAAAAACACAAACCCATAGCCGTCATGTACGGCCCGCCGGAGATGCTTTTCCGACGCAAAAAGGAATCCGGGCAGCCGGCACGCAGAACCGTCGAAGTGGTGGCCGCCGTCATCCGCCGTGGCAACACCGTTCTTGCCACACAGCGCGGCTACGGTCCGTGGGAAGGCTGGTGGGAGTTCCCCGGCGGCAAAATCCAGCCCGGCGAAAGCCATGAGGAAGCCCTTGTCCGCGAGATACACGAAGAGCTGAATGCCGACATCGCAATCGACAAGTTCCTCACCACCGTCGACTACGACTACCCCGACTTCCACCTCACCATGCACTGCTTTCTCTGCCGCCTGCACGACGGCGGCTTCACCCTCAACGAGCACCACGCAGCCCGCTGGCTCGACACCGGAACCCTCCGCGACGTGCAGTGGCTCCCTGCCGACCAAGATCTCATCGGCCTGCTGGCCGACCTCCTCCCCACCCTGCCCGACCAACCCGGCCTTGCTTAGCAAGGGAAATATTTTACACGGCAACATACAAAAATCATCTATGTCCGAAAAAAGTTGTATCTTTGCACTCTCGTTTGCACAAGCAGAGAAAATGCAACAACATTGAATACCATGCGGATATGGCGTAATTGGTAGCCGCGCTAGACTTAGGATCTAGTGGCGAAAGCCGTAACGGTTCGAGTCCGTTTATCCGCACAAAGGACAAAGAGAGGCACATCGAAAGTTGTGCCTCCTTTTTTTTGACCCTCCAGCGCCGTTGTTCTGCAGCCCTGTCGCCGTCATCTCTTCTTACGCTATTACTTCAGTACAACTTCGCTCCTCCCTATAAAAAAGAAACAACAGAAGAATGGCAGAACTCATTAGAACAACAAACGTTATTGCTCAACAGACACTTCGTCGCAACAACAATAATCCCAAATCGGTCATTAGGATTCATGCCAGATTAGTACTTGTTATGTTCCATGACGTTACTTGGTCTCGGCATGGAAAGCGAGCTTTCTATACGCTCGTCTTTCGTACTTATCTCTTACCTCTTACTTTGCTTTCTGCCGCTTCGCGCGTAATTTACTGTTTATCCTGTGAAGAATTACGGCAACTTTCGTCAGCATACCGATAGTGTCGTATTTTTGTCCCCAACGTACCTCTGTGCGCCTTCAGGGTTCGATGTAGCGTCGTTCTTTATCTTATCGTTTTCCGATATGTTTCCCATCGTTTTCCCTTTGTGAAACGGAAAACGAGTGGAAAACGATCGAATAACGATCGAATAAATGACGGCGCTTGATGGTTTCTACATACTGGGTAGAGCCTATTAAGAGCGCGTG
>CADAQX010000011.1 GCA_902790215.1 uncultured Bacteroidota bacterium
GGTGTAGCCATAGGTGTACACTCCGCTCTCGGTATAGTCAACACCGTGCCATGTATACACATCACAGGCACTCTGGTTATAGCTGTCGTGCGTGCCATAGTTGACGGTCAAGTTCAAGGTCACGACACTGTCACATCCTGCGGCATTTGTCTCGGTGTAGGTGGGGGTGTTGGTGCTGGCGGTGTAGGTTATGCCATGCCAAGAATAGGAATCACAGGCTGTCTGGGTCTCTGTGCCGGTGTTGCTGTAGGCGAGGTTGAGGGTGAGGAGGTAGATGGTGTCCCAGAGGAGGGGGTTGTGGAGGGTGTCGGAGTGGAGGCCTGGGGAGGAGAGGAGAAGGTTTCGCCAGCGGAGGGTGTCGCAAGCGGAGAGGGTGTCGGAGAGAAGGAGAGCTGGGAGGGGTTGGACGGCGCCGACGGCGAGGGTGTCGGCGGGACGCGGTGTTCCGATTTGGTCGAGGCTGTCGCGCAGCAGGGTCGCGGCGAGGGGCTGGTTGTCGGCGAGGCTTCGCCACGCCGTCCCGTCGAGGTATGCGGCGGTGAGGTGATCGGGGCTGAGCGCGGTGGGGACCCCACTGTGGTAAGCGGCGGTGTTGGGGAGGGGCGGCAGAAGGGTGTGTGTGACACTGTGGAGTGTGGTGTGGGCGGGTGCGGGGCGGCTGTAGGCATCGAGGTGCAGGGGCAGCGGCACGGTGGGCGCGAGGACGGTGTTGCAGAGGTCGGCGGCGGGGGTGCCTGTGACGGAATACCACAGGTTGTGGTAGGCTCGGAGAGTGGCACGCGGCCACGAGGCGATGTCGTTGAGGGCGGCGACGGCTGTGTTGTCGGCGAACAGGTTGTTGCACAGCTGCAGCTGTCCGCCCTGGGCCATGAGGGCCCCTCCGCCGTTGTTCTCGGCGGCGTGGTTGGAGACGAGGGTGCTGTTGAGGAGGGAGAGGACACCGTTGCGGGAGTATAAGGCCCCACCCATGCCCGAGCCATTGGAGAAGAAGGTGCAGTGGTCGATAAGGAGACGCGCGGCGGCGTAGTTTGCCACGGCGCCGCCCAGGGCTGTCAGTGCATAGCAGCCGGAGAAGGAGCAGCGGGAGATGACGGCGGAGTGCGAGGCGGTGCCTTCGATGTAGATGGCGCCACCGTCGCCGACGGCCGTGTCGTCGATGAAGGCACAGTTGTGGAGGAGGAGGTCGGACTGGTCGGCATGGAGACCACCGGCGCGTGCGGCCACACCGCTTGCGGGGGCTTCGGCGAGGTTATGGGAGAAGGTGGTGTTGCGGAGGGAGAGGAAGGACTGCTGCGCGGAGAGGGCACCGCCATAGCATTTGACAAAGGCCAGGATGTCGGAGTCGGACACACGGGCTTTGTTGCCAACAAAGAGGCAGCTGTCGAGCAGGAGTGGTGAGGAGAGAATGCGCAGTGCGCCGCCGTGGCTGTCGCGGCCGTCGGTCAGCACGAGGTTGCCGGAGAACCGGGAGGCGGAGATGCGGGAGGTGTCGCAGTTCTCCAGTACGATGGCGCCGCCGTTGAGGCTGTGGTTGTCCAGGAACAGGCAGCGGATGGCGGTGAACCGGGGCGGCGGGCCTGCCGCGGTGGTGCCGCAGTAGACGGCGCCGCCGCTGTGGAGGGCGAAGTTGTCGCGGAACAGGCAGTCGCGCAGTGTCAGGGAAGCGCCGACGGCATTGACGGCGCCGCCGGGGTTGCCGTTGCGACCGTTGAGGAATAGGAGGCTGTCGATGGCTATGTGTCCGCCGAGGAACAGGAGCAGGCTGTGGGTGCCGCCCCCGTCGAGGGCGACGCGGCCGGTGTCGGGGCCGCGGTTGCTGCCGTTGATATAGCAGCGCGGCGCGGTGACGGCGGGCAGGTTGGCGGAGAGGACGACGGTGCGGTTGCTGCCGAGGGGGAGGGCGAAGAGGATGGTGTCGGGGACGAGGCCGGCATTGAGGTGGAGGATGGCTTCGCGCAGGGAGGTGAGGCCGTCGGTGGCATCGACGGTGTCGAGAGGGGTGGTGACGAGGCGTGAGGGTGTTTCGGTGGGCGGGGTCTGGGCGCGGAGACCGGTGAGGGAGAGCAGCAGGAGCAGGAGTGGCAGGAGGTGTGCGGCTCGGGACATGGCGGGGCGGAGGAGGGTCAGTAGTTTTTGCTCCAGACTTCCTCGATATTGGAGCCGCCGTAGTTGATGAAGACACGCACTTCGACCGGGGCGGCGGGGTCGGCAGTGTCGTGGATCTTGGCATCGGCCATGGTGGCGAGCTTGAGGGTGAGGGAGCGCACGTCGGCGCGCGTGGTGTTGCGGGCCCGGACGGTGTTGTCGTTGACACGCTCGTAGAAGTCGAAGAAGGTCTGCTGGAAGGCTTGCTCTATCTCGTCGGCGGTGATGTATTTGGCGGGGGTGTAGAGCTGCCAGTAGATGGTGCAGTAGATGGTGTCGGGTTTTTGGCAGGAGGAGGGGGTTAGGAGGAGTAGTAGGAGGAATAGGGGTAATGGGTGTTTCATGGGGTTGGGGGGTGATGGAATTAATTGAATTAATGGGGGTAATGGAATTAATGGAATTAATTGAATTGATGGAATTAATTGATTCTTTTTTCAATTTTCAATTTTTTTCTTTTTTCAATTTTCAATTTTCAATTTTTTTTGGGGTTTAGTTGGTCTTTTTTGGACCAGTGGGCCATGAAGTCGTCGTAGTTGCGTTGGAGGAGGTTGGGGGTGTCGAGGTTGTAGGGGCATTTGTCGCGGCATTGTCCGCAGCGGAGGCATTGCTTGACTTGCTGCATCTTTTCGTAGAATTCGTCGGTGAGATAGACGCTATAGGGGGCGCGGCGGAGGAAGAGGTACATGCGGTTGCAGCTCTCGATTTCGATGCCGGCGGGGCAGGGCTGGCAGTAGCCGCAGCCACGGCAGAAGTCGCCGCTGAGCTCCTGACGGTCTTTCTCGATGCGGGCACGCATGTCGTCGGTGAGGACAGGGGGATTGCTCTGGAAGGAGATGAATTCGTCGAGCTCGCTCTCGCGCTGGATGCCCCAGATGGGCTCGACATGGGGGAACTGCGCCAGGTAGGCGTAGGCGGTGGCGGCATGGTTGATGAGGCCGCCGGCAAGGCTTTTCATGGCGATGAAGCCCATGTCGTGCTCTTTGCACAGGTTGACGAGGTCCAGCTCTTTGTCGGATGCCAGGTAGGAGAAGGGGAATTGGAGGGTCTCGTAGAGGCCGCTGTCGATGGCTTCGTGCGCCACGGCGAGGCGGTGGTTGGTGATGCCGATGTGGCGCACTTTGCCCTGCTCGCGGGCTTGGAGCATGGCCTCGTAGAGGCCGGTGCCGTCGCCGGGCTTGGGACAGAAGGCGGGGTTGTGGAACTGGTAGAGGTCGATGTAGTCGGTGCGCAGGAGGCGGAGGCTGGTGTCGAGGTCGCGCCAGAAGCCGTCGGCGGTGGTGGCGCCGGTCTTGGTGCTGATGACGACGCGGTCGCGGCGGTCGGCGAAGGCGGCGCCGAGCTTCTCCTCGCTGTCGGTGTAGAAACGGGCAGTGTCGAAGTAGTACATGCCGTTGTCGAGGGCTTTATGGAGCAGGTGGACGGTGTCGGCCAGGGAGATGCGCTGGATGGGGAGGGCGCCGAAGCCGTTTTTGGGGACTATTAGTTCCGATTTGCCGAGTCTTACTGTGGTCATTGTTTTGTTTTTTTTTAGATTTGATAGATACGATAGATATGATAGATTTGATAGATACGATAGATTTTTCCTCTTTTCACTTTTCACTTTTCACTTTTCTTAGGCTTCGTTGCGGCCGCAGCAGTTTTTGTATTTTTTGCCGCTGCCACAGGGGCAGGGGTCGTTGCGGCCCACCTTCTTCTCGACGTGGACGGGCTGGGGCTTGGGACGCTCGCCGGTTTGCTGGCGGGCGGCCTGGTCCATGGCGCGCTGGGTGTCGGTGGCGGTGCTGTCGTGGCTGGCCTTGAGGCCTTTCTGCTGGGTGCGGGGCTGGCGAGCCTCTTTCATCTCGTCCTCCTCGCGCATGGGCAGGCTGGCGCGGATGAGGAAGGAGGAAATCTCGCGGTTGATTTCGAGCAGCATCTTCTCGAAGAGGTTGAAGCTCTCGAATTTGTAGATGAGCAAGGGGTCTTTCTGCTCGTAGGAGGCGTTCTGGACGCTGGTTTTGAGTTCGTCGAGTTCGCGCAGATGGTCTTTCCAGAGGTCGTCGATGATGGCGAGGGTGATGCCTTTCTCGATGCTGAGCTGCACCTCGCGGCCCTTGTTCTCGTAGGATTTCTTGACGGGGGTGACGACGTTGAGGGTCTTCTTGCCGTCGGTGATGGGGAAGGCGACGTTGATGTAGCGGGTGTTCTCGTAGATGCGCTTGATGAAGGGGTAGGCGAGCTCGGAGATGCGCTGCATGCGTTCCTTGTAGGTGGAATAGACGAGGTCGAAGAGTTTCTGGACGGCGTCGTCGTGGCGGGCGTTGAAGAGTTCGCGCTCGGAGAAGGGGATGTCGAGAGCGAAGACGCGGATCATCTCGAGTTTGAAGCCTTCCCAGTCGTGGTTTTCGAGGGCGTCGTCGTAGATGAGGGAGCAGGTGTCGTAGAACATGTTGCTGATGTCGATGCTGAGGCGGTCGCCATAGAGTGCGTTGCGGCGCTTGTTGTAGATGACGGTGCGCTGGTTGTTCATGACATCGTCGTACTCGAGCAGGCGTTTACGCATGCCGAAGTTGTTCTCCTCGACTTTTTTCTGCGCTTTCTCGATTTGCTTGGTGATCATGCTGTGCTGGATGACCTCGCCCTCCTGCAGACCCATGCGGTCCATGACGGAGGCGATGCGGTCGGAGCCGAAGATGCGCATGAGGTCGTCCTCGAGGGAGACGAAGAAGAGGCTGCTGCCGGGGTCGCCCTGACGGCCTGCGCGGCCGCGCAGCTGGCGGTCGACGCGGCGGCTCTCGTGGCGTTCGGTGCCGATGATGGCGAGACCGCCGGCCTCGCGGACGCCGCCCTTGAGCTTGATATCGGTACCACGGCCAGCCATGTTGGTGGCGATGGTGACGTGGCCGGGCTCACCGGCGTGGGCGACGATTTCGGCCTCTTTCTGGTGGAGTTTGGCGTTGAGGACGCTGTGCTCGATGCGTTTCATCTTGAGCATCTTGCTGAGGAGCTCGGAGGTCTCGACGCTGGTGGTACCCACGAGGACGGGACGGCCGATGCCGATGAGGCGTTCGACCTCGTCGATGACGGCTTTGTATTTCTCGCGCTTGGTCTTGTAGATCATATCGTCCATGTCGATACGGGCGATGGGGCGGTTGGTGGGGATGACGACGACGTCGAGCTTGTAGATATCCCAGAACTCACCGGCCTCGGTCTCGGCGGTACCGGTCATGCCGGCGAGTTTTTTGTACATGCGGAAATAGTTCTGCAGGGTGATGGTGGCGTAGGTCTGCGTGGCGGCCTCGACCTTGGCGTTTTCCTTGGCCTCGACAGCCTGGTGGAGACCGTCGCTCCAGCGGCGGCCCTCCATGATACGGCCGGTCTGCTCGTCGACGATTTTGACCTGACGGTCCTCGGTGACGATGTAGTCGATGTCTTTCTCGAAGAGGGTGTAGGCCTTGAGGAGCTGGTCGACGGTGTGGACGCGGTCGCTCTGGATGGCGAAGTCGCTGTAGATTTTCTCTTTTTTGGCGGCTTTTTCTTCGGGGGAGAGGTTCTCGTGCTCGAGCTCGGCAATCATGCTGCCGATGTCGGGGAGCTGGTAGAAATTGCGGTCCTCGCCGAGGCCGGTGAGGAAGTCCATGCCCTTGTCGGTGAGCTCGACGCTGCGCTGCTTCTCGTCGATGGTGAAGTAGAGGTCGTCGTCGATGATGTGCATGTATTTGTTCTGCTCCTGCATGTAGAAATTCTCGGTGCGCTGGAGGATGGCCTTGACGCCGGTTTCGGAGAGGAGCTTGATGAGAGCCTTGTTCTTAGGCAGACCGCGGTAGCAGCGGAGGAGGAGCTTGGCGGCTTCCTGGTCGGGCTTTGGGTCGGGGTTTTCGGCGAGGCCGGCCCTGGCGTCGGCGAGGATTTTGGTGACCAGCACGCGCTGGGCGTTGTAGAGTTTTTCGATGACGGGTTTGAAGCGGTCGAACTCCTGGTCTTCGTCGTCCTTGCCGGTGGGGCCGCTGATGATGAGGGGGGTACGGGCATCGTCGATGAGCACGGAGTCGACCTCGTCGACGATGGCGTAGTTGTGGCCGCGCTGGACGAGTTCTTCGGGGTTGCGGCTCATGTTGTCGCGGAGGTAGTCGAAGCCGAACTCGTTGTTGGTGCCGTAGGTGATGTCGGCGTTGTAGGCTGCTTTGCGCTCGTCGCTGTGGGGCTCATGCTTGTCGATGCAATCGACGGTGAGGCCGTGGAACTCGAAGAGCATGCCCATCCACTCGGAGTCGCGCTTGGCGAGGTAGTCGTTGACGGTGACGACGTGGACGCCCTTGCCGGGCAGGGCGTTGAGATAGACGGGGAGGGTGGCGACGAGGGTTTTACCCTCGCCGGTGGCCATCTCGGCGATTTTGCCGCTGTGGAGCACGACACCGCCGATGAGCTGGACGTCGTAGTGGACCATGTCCCAGGTGATCATGTTGCCGCCCGCCATCCACTGGTTTTGATAGACGGCCTTGTCCTGCCCATCGTCGCCGGGGACGATGTTGACGCTGTCTCGTTTGACGGCCAGTTCGCGGTCGTGGTCGGTGGCGGTGACGACCACCTCGCTGTTTTCGGCGAAGCGGCGAGCCGTTTCCTTGACGACGCTGAAGGCCTCGGGCAGTATGTCGTTGAGGACTTTCTGAGTCTTGTCGTAGGAATCTTTCTCCAGTTTGTCGATGCGCTTGTAGATTTCCTCTTTCTCGTCGATGGGCATGTCGTACTCTTCCTCGATGCGCTGGCGCAGGGTGGCCAGTTCGTTCTCCTCGGACTCGACCTCCTTGCGGATGCGCTCCTTGAACTCGATGGTTTTGGCGCGGAGCTGGTCGTTGGAGAGTTTCTGAATCTCGGGATAAATCTTAAGGGTGGCGTCGAGGTAGGGTTTGACCTCTTTCAAGTCGCGGTCGGACTTGGTGCCGAACAGTTTGGATAGAAAGTTTGCCATTATTGTGTTTTCTTTTTTTACTAATAATTTATTATACAGAAATTTGTAGGGTCTCGACATACGAGACCGAATTTGCAAAGATACACAAAAAAATCCACACGGAAAAATCTGAGCGGGGGCTTTAACGATATTTGTAAAAGAAAGGATACGAAAGCGAGGTGGCGCGGCCAAGGCCGCGCCACCTCGCGAAGTGTGCCGCTGTGGGCTGAAACCCGATTTGGGGTTTATCGGTTGCTCTCTTCGACAGACTCTTTGATGAGCTGGAAGGTGGCTTCGATGTCGTTGTCGAGACCCATGCTGAAGCGGATGAGGCCTTCGCTCATGCCCATCTCTTTCTGGATGTCTTCGGGCACTTCGGAGCTGGTGCTCTTGCCGCTGTTGGAGAAGAGGGTCTTGAAGTAGCCGAGGCTGACGGCGAGGTAACCGACGCCTTTCTTCTGCATGATTTCCATGATGCGGCTGGCCTTGTCGGCAGTGCCCATGTCGATGCTGATCATGCCGCCGTAGCCGTAGCCTTCATTGCACATGGAGTTGAAGAGCTCGTAGTCGGGGTGCTCGGGCAGGCCGGGGTAGTTGTATTTGAATCCCACCTCTTTGAAGCGTTTGGCGAGGTACATGGCGTTTTCGCCGTGTTTCTTCATGCGGATGTGGAGGGTGTGGAGGTTCTTGTTGATGGAGGCGGAGCGCATGGGGTCGAGCACGGGGCCGAGGAGCATGCAGGTGCCGTTGTTGACGTCGATGAGGCTGCCGATGTATTCAGCGCTGCCGCAGATGGCACCGGCCACGCAGTCGTTGGTGCCGTTGACGTACTTGGTCATGGAATAGACGGTGACGTCGGCTCCCAATTTGCAGGGGCTGAAAATCATGGGAGTGAAGGTGTTGTCGACGATGAGCTTGGCACCGGCGGCGTGGGCCATCTTGCTCAGCTCGGGTACGTTGGCGATGCGGAGCAGGGGGTTGTTCATGGTCTCGGTATAGACGACCTTGGTGTTGGGGTGCTCGGCAAGGGCTTTCTTGACGGCATTGAGGTCCTGCATGTTGACGAAGGTGGTCTCGACGCCGAATTTGGGCAGGTAGTTGGCCAGGAAGGCGAAGGTGCCGCCGTAGGTGGTCATGGAGCTGATGATGTGGTCGCCGGTTTTCACTTCGTGGATGAGGGCGGAGGTGATGGCTGCCAGACCGGAGCCGGTGACCCAAGCTGCCTCGGTGCCTTCCATGGCTGCGAGAGCCTGGCAGAGAGCGAGGTTGGAGGGGTTCCAGTGGCGGCTGTAGAGGAAGAAGCCTTCGGTTTCGCCGTGGAAGGTCTCGGTCATGAGGTGTGCCTCGGGGAAGGTGAATGTTGCACTGTCGCAGATGGCGGGGTTCACGCCGCGGTTGGCGTCGCGGCCATCAAGACGCTGGATAGCGGTTGCGGGGTCGAATTTTTTCATGTTTTTTTTATTTTTGGGTTGTTATTATTGATTTTTTTTTAGGATGAACTAGGATGTATTAGGATTTTATAGGTTATTTATATAGGAGGAAGATGGTGGGGCGTTTGTGGAGCTGGGGCGGGTCGTTTAGCCAGAGGCGCGCCATGCGGGTGCGGATGTACTGGGTGGGCAGGGTGAGGTCGCAGGCCACGCAGATGCGCGTGGTGGGCTGCACCCGTTTGGCCAGAAAGGCCAGCAGTTTGTCGTTGCGGTAGGGGGCTTCGATGAAAATCTGTGTCTGGTTGTCGCGGTAGATGCGTGTCTCGATGTTTTTGAGCTGCTGGAAGAATTTGTTCTGGTCGATGGGGGGATAGCCGTTGAAGGCGAAGTTCTGCCCGTTGAAGCCCGAGGCCATGAGCGCCAGGAAGATGCTGGAGGGACCCACGAGAGGCATGATTTCGATGTTTTTGCGGTGGGCCATCTCGGTGACAAGGTTGCCGGGGTCGGCCACACAGGGCAGCCCGGCTTCGCTCATGAGACCGATGTTGTGGCCTTCGGCAATGGGGTCGAGGTAGTTGATGATGTCGGTTTCGGCGGTGTGCTCGTTGAGTTCGAGGAAGAGGGTGTCGTCGATAGAGCCTTCGTAGCCCATGGCGCGGAGGTTGCGGCGGGCTGTGCGGATGTCCTCGACGATGAAGATGCGGCAGCTGTTGAGCATCTCGCGGTTGTAGGGCGGGATGCACAAGTCGGGGGAGGTGTCGCCGACGGGGACGGGGAAGAGTATGAGCTTTCCGGCCATCAGATCATTTTTAGGTATCCTACTTCCTGCTCGGTGAGCTCACGGTAGCGGCCGCGGGGAAGGTCTTTCTTGGTGAGTCCGGCGAAGACCACACGGTCGAGTTTGTGGATGTTGTAGCCCAGATGCTCGAACATGCGGCGGACGATGCGGTTTTTGCCGGAGTGCAGTTCCACGCCCACGATGCGTTTGTCGTTGGCGCCCTCGACATACTGGATGTCGTCGACATGGGCGGGACCGTCTTCGAGTTCGATGCCTTCGAGGAGTTTCTTCATGTCGTCGCGGGTGACGGCGCGGTCCACTTCCACATGGTAGATTTTATACACTCCGGTGGAGGGGTGGGTGAGACGGCGTGCCAGGTCTCCGTCGTTGGTGAAGAGGAGGAGACCCGTGGTGTTGCGGTCGAGACGGCCGACGGGGTAGATGCGCTCGGGGCAGGCGCTGTCGATGAGCATCATGACGGTTTTGCGCTCCTGCGGGTCGTCGACAGTGGTGATGTAACCTTTGGGTTTGTTGAGGAGGAAGTAGCGTTTGCGCTCGGAACGGAGCACTTCGCCGCCGTAGTTGACCACATCGCCTTCGTGGACTTGGAAGCCCATTTCGGTGACTACCGTGCCGTTGACCATGACACTGCCTGCGGCGATGAGTTTGTCGGCCTCGCGGCGCGAGCAGATGCCGGCGTTGGCGATGTATTTGTTGAGGCGTATGGTTCCGTCATAGGCTTTGGGAGTGGGCGGCGGAGTCTTGGGCTTGCGCTGCATCGGTTTTCTTGCCCGTGGCTTCTTGTCGGTCTGCTCAGTGCGCGGGGTGTCGGGTTTGCGACGGGGTTTGGCAAAGGGCTTTTCGTCGCCGCTGCGGCTGCTGCGGGGTGTGCGTCCCTCTTTCTCGGGGCGGCTGTTCCGCTCGGGGCGGGTGTTTCTTTCGGGGCGGCCGGAGCGCGGAGCGGGCTTGGAGGTGTTGCGCTTAGGGCGGTTGCTGTTGTTATTGTTGTGTTCCATGGTTTCAGAATCGCATTTTGTAGGGATAACTGGAGTCTAATTCTTGTTTGTTGCGGAGAGCGGCCACCTGGTTGGCCAGGCGCAGCAGTATGTCGAGCTGCATGAAGCGGAGCCAGGAGAGCGCTTTGTCGTCGTTGCGGCAGGCAAGGGCGAACATGAGGTTGGCCTCGTGGAGGTTTTGCTGCACCCATTGGCGGGCGCGGCTGTCGCCGTCGATGGCGTGGCTGAGGAGTCCCAGCCAGTGGTAGTTGTGCTGCACGAGCCATTGCTCGGCCTCGATGTCGTCCTGCAGGAAATTGCTGAAAGCGGCCAATTCGACATACCCGGCATCGACAAGCCATTGGAAGAAGTCTTTGCTTCCACCGATGGCTTGCTGCAGTGCCAGAAGCACTCGCGGGCTGTATGACAGGAGGCCTTTCTGCATGGGTTACTGGCGCACTTTGGCGTTGAGCTGTGTTTCGAGGTTCTTCTGCAGTTTGGCCATGACGGCTTCAATCTGCTTGTCGTTAAGGGTCTTGTCCTTATCCTGCAGGATGAAGCTGACGGCGTAGGATTTCATGCCCTCGGCGATACCTTTGCCTTTGTACACGTCGAAGAGGCTGACGCGCTTGAGGAGTTTCTTCTCTGTGCTGTAGGCCACTTGCTCAATCTCGGCGAAGGTGACTTTGTTGTCGAGAATCAGAGCGAGGTCGCGGCGCACTTCGGGGTATTTGGGTATTTCGGCATAGGTGACTTCCTTGGTGGGGTAGTTCTTGAGGAGGAGGCTCCAGTCGAAGTCGGCGTAGAAGACCTGCTGCTTGCAGTCCATGCGCTTGAGGGTGTCGCGGTTGAGGAGACCCAGGGAGCAGAGGGTCTTGTGGCTGTCGCGGAAGACAATGTCGATGCCTTCGGCAAAGCAGTGCAAGGCTGTGGGTTGGAACTGCAGGCGTGTGATGTTCATCCTCATGCGGTGCAGGATGTTCATCACCTGGGCTTTGAGGAAGTAGAAGTCGGTGTGAGTGGCAGGGGTTTTCCAGTTCTCAGGCTCCATGTCGCCGGTCATGAAGATGGAGAGGTGCTGAGTCTCGATGTACTTCTTGGTGACGGGGATGTCGTCGCCGGGTTTGGCGTCGGGGTTGAGCTGGTAGGTGCGGCCGAACTCGTAGAGTTTCTGGTCGTGAATCTTGTAGTTGATGTTGCGCACGATGCACTCCAGTCCGCAATAGAGGAGGGATTGCCGCATCACGTTGAGCTCCTTGCTCAGGGGGTTGAGGATGTGGATGCTGCGTGAGGAGTCGAAATCGGGGTTGTTCTCGAAGTATTCGGCCTTGGTGAGCGAGTTGTTCATAATCTCGCTGAAGCCGTTGTAGGTGAGCATGTCGCTCACCACGTTCTGCAACTTGACGGGGTTGGGCTTGGTGCTGAAGGAAAGGCTGCTGCTGATGCGCTCGTCAACGTGGATGTTGTTGTAGCCGTAGATGCGCATAATCTCTTCCACCACATCGCACTCGCGGGTGACATCCACCTTGCATGTGGGAATGAGCAGTGACATGCCTTCGGCGTTTTCCGACACAATCTCTATGTCGAGGGAAGTGAGAGCCGTGCGGATGGCCTCGAGGGGAATGGGTTGCCCGATGAGGCTGAACACGCGCTGGAAGTTGATGTCCACTATGGCCTTGGGAATGGGGTTGGGATAGATGTCAACCACTTCGGAGGCCACGGTGGCTCCTGCCAGTTCCTTAATCAGATAGACGGCGCGTTGCAGTGCCCAGCGGGTGATGTTGGGGTCGCAGCCACGCTCGTAGCGGAACGAGGCGTCGGTCTTCAGGCCGTGGCGCTTGCTGGTCTTGCGGATGCTCACAGGGTTGAAGTAGGCACTTTCGAGGAAGACGCGTGTGGTGTTGTGGGTCACGCCGCTCTTCTCACCGCCGAACACACCGGCGATGCACATGCCTTCCTGTTCGTTGCAAATCATCAAGTCGCGGCGGTCGAGCTTGCGCTCCACACCGTCGAGGGTCACGAAAGGCGTGTCCTGCGGCAGGGTGCGGACAATGACGTGATTGCCCGTAATCATGTCGGCATTGAAGGCGTGCAAAGGTTGCCCCACTTCCATGAGGACGAAATTGGTCACATCCACCACGTTGTTGATGGGACGGATGCCCACGGTGCGCAGTTTGTTCTGCAGCCACTCAGGCGAATCGGCCACATGGACATTCTCCAGCGTAATGCCGGTATAGCGGGGGCAGAGATCCGGCTCTTCCACGGTGACGCGGACGCCGTTCTTTCCCTGGGCATCCGACAAGTCGGCAACCGGGGGCCACTGTATGTGCTTGTCGGCGCCGTTGCGCGTGTTGAGCACGGCCACCACGTCGCGGGCCACGCCGATATGGCTTGTGGCATCGCTGCGGTTGGCGGTGATGGCCACTTCCAGCGTATAGTCCTCTTCCAGATGGAAATACTCCTTGGCGGGCATGCCCACGGGGGCGTCGTCGGGCAGCACCATGATGCCGGCGTGATCGGAACCCAGCTGCAACTCATCGGCAGCGCAGAGCATTCCCTCGCTCACCGCACCGCGCAGTTTGCCTTTCTTAATCTCATAAAACTCCGTGTCGGAAGTGTAAATCTTGGTGCCAATCTGTGCACACACAACTTTCTGTCCGGCAGCCACGTTGGGGGCTCCGCACACAATGTTGAGGGGTGTGCCGGTACCCACGTCCACGGTGGTGAGATGCAGGTGGTCGCTGTCGGGATGGGGCTCGCAGGTGAGCACCTGGGCTATCACCACGTGCTCCAGTCCGCCTTTGATGCTTTCTACCTTCTCCACGTCTTCAATCTCCAGTCCGCTGAAGGTCAACAGGTCGTCAAGTTCGTTGGGGGTGAGGTCTGTATCGACATACTCACGCAGCCATTTGTACGATATTTTCATTATTATGTGTTTTTATTTTTTCAATACGTATAGTTTATATTGTTGTGTGGGTAAAGGGGTTTCGGCATACAGGTCGGCGGGGATGTCCACACTCCCGTCGGTCAGCAGATGCTGGGGAAGCGGTTGCTGGATATGAGCGAGGTCGGTTGTTTTCAAGTCGATATGTTTCTCGCGGTAGTAGTATGCATATAGGCTCCATTCCTGCGACATGGCAGGAGGGATACCCACCTGTTCCCCTTCTTCCAGCAGCGGTGCAATCGTCCGCATATCCTCCTGCAGGGCCACATCGCGGCCTGGTTTCCCACAGCTGACGGCGTTAAGGGCAACAGCCCCCATGGCCGCCAGCACGGCAACGGCAATCAGTGTGTTACGGCGCTTCTTGCTCTCGGTGCTTGTCCAGCGGGTCAAGGGCTCCTGCATGATGGCCCCGATTCCCACAACCAAGATTGGATAGACGGTCAGAATATAAAAACCGCGCTGTTTCAGGCTGATGGCTATGGGCAGCACACCCGACAGAACCAAGAGGAAGCAAATCCAGAACACCCTTCTGTCGGCGCGGCTCACGCGCTTGCGACTCTTCGCTTTCACGACACCAACCACCACAATGGCCAATGCCCAGAGGATGATGGTCTGCTCGAAGAATTTCTTCACGATAGTCCAGCGGTTATCGACAATGGGTGTGTCGAGGTTGCCAAGCACTTGGTTCGACAGATAGGTCTCGAAATACGTGACTGCCTCGGGGAACAACAGCCCCGTGGCGGCAAAGCACAGTGCAAAAGTACCCACGGCCATCAGCGTGTCGGACAGGGCTCGCAACAGGGCACGACCCACATGGGTGTGCTGCCCCATGGCCCAATCGACCGCCCACACAATCATGGGCAGGGCGAAAGGATAGAGACCAGTGAACCCTTTGCACAGGAATGCCAGGAAGAGGAACACTCCTCCCAACGCCAAGTGCAACAATCGTTTGCCTCCTTCGCGAGGAAGCAGGCTCAGCACCGCTGCCAGCACAAAAATCACCATGGTGCATTCCAGCATATTGTCGTGGGCGTTGCGCGACATGGCGGGAATCAGCACCCACAACAGCAGAGGCAGCCAGCCTGTTCTCCGGTCGTAGCCCATTCGGTGCCACAGCCTCACGGTGAGCCATGCGGTCAGCACAGTGGTCACCATGGTGAAAAGCCTCGTCACCCAGATGTGGGTGCCGAAAATCTTGTAGAACACGGCCAGCAGTCCCATCGCCAGGGGAGGGTGCTCGTAGAAGTCGGCATGCAGCGACGGCGAATGCGTGGGGTGCCAGAACGTGCAGACACCCGACGCCATGTTGTCCGCCACATTGCCGTAAATCAAGCCGTCCATAAACATACCCGTCGTCAGCAGCGAACCGCTGATAAGCATCAGGAACACCGATGCCACAATCGTGTATGCAGGCCAGCTTTGTTTCATATTGAATTCGTTAGATACGTTGATATGTCAATCAATTCTCAATTCTCAATTCTCAAATCTCAATTCTCAAATCTCAAATCTCAATTCTCAATTCTCAAATCTCAAATCTCAATTCTCAATTCTCAAATCTCAATTCTCAAATCTCAATTCTCAGCTCTGGCTGATCTTGGCCCAAGTGTCCTTCAGCGAGCAGCTGCGGTTGAACACCGGATGCTCGGGTGTGCCGTCGCGGTCGGTGCAGAAGTAACCCATGCGCTCGAACTGGTACCGCATCGGTTCCTCAATGCCCTTCTCGTTCACCACCATGTGGGCCTCGGCCAGTGCGGGCTCAAGCTTGCAGCCCTGCAGCACTTGCAGGCTGTTGGGGTTGAGGTTGTCGAGGAAGGTCTTGCCTTCGGGAGCCTCGTCGGGAGCCTCGGTGGCAAACAAGCGGTCGAACATGCGCACCTCGGCGTCGATGGCGTGCTGTGCGCTGACCCAGTGCAGGGTGCCCTTCACCTTGCGGCCGTCGGGGGCGTCGCCGCCACGGGTGGCGGGGTCGTAGGTGCAATGGATGCAGGTGATGTTGCCCTCGGCATCTTTCTCCACGCTCTGGGCGGTGACGAAATAGGCATAGCGCAGTCTCACCTCGCGGCCCAGGCTCAGGCGGAAATACTTCTTGGGAGCCTCCTCCATAAAGTCCTCGCGCTCGATATAGAGCTCGCGGCTGAACGGAACCTGGCGTGTGCCGTCGGCCTCGTTCTCGGGATTGTTGATGGCGGAGAGCATTTCGGTCTGTCCTTCGGGATAGTTGTCGATGACCAGCTTCACAGGGTTCAGCACTGCCATGCGGCGGGGGGCCACCTTGTTCAAGTGGTCGCGCAGGCTGTTCTCCAGGCGCACATAGTCGATGATGTTGTCGCGCTTGGCCACTCCGATGTCCTCGCAGAAATTGCGGATGCTCTCGGGCGTGTAGCCACGGCGGCGGAAACCGCAGATGGTGGGCATGCGGGGGTCGTCCCAGCCGCTCACATAGTTCTCCTTGACCAGCTGCAGGAGTTTGCGCTTGCTCATCACCGTGTAGTTGATGTTGAGGCGTGCAAACTCGTATTGGTGGCTGGGGAAAATGCCCAGCTGCTCGATAAACCAGTCGTAGAGCGGACGGTGGATGTCGAACTCAAGGGTGCAGATGCTGTGGGTGATATGCTCTATAGAGTCGCTCTGTCCGTGGGCGTAGTCGTACATGGGGTAGATGCACCATTTGTCGCCCGTGCGGTGGTGGTTGGCGTGCAGGATGCGGTACATGATGGGGTCGCGCAGCTGCATGTTGGGGTGCGCCATGTCTATCTTGGCGCGCAGCACCTTCTCGCCGTCGGCAAACTCGCCGTTGCGCATGCGCTCAAACAGGTCGAGGTTCTCCTCGATGCTGCGGTCGCGCCAGGGGCTGTTCTTGCCGGGCTCGGTGACAGTGCCGCGGCCGAGGCGGATCTCCTCCTGCGTCTGGTCGTCGACGTAGGCCAGTCCTTTCTTGATGAGGACTACTGCCCACTCGTAGAGCTGCTCGAAATAGTCGCTGGCGTAGTGCACTCCGGCCCATTCAAAGCCCAGCCAGCGGATGTCCTGCTGGATGGAGTCCACATACTCCGTGTCCTCCTTCACGGGGTTCGTGTCGTCGAAACGGAGATTGGTCTTTCCGCCATACTTCTTGGCGAGGCCGAAGTTAAGGCAGATAGACTTGGCGTGGCCGATGTGCAGATAGCCGTTGGGTTCTGGCGGGAAGCGCGTCAAAATGGATTTGTAGGTGCCCTCGTTGAGCCCCTGTTCGATGATTTCTTCCAAAAAATTAAGAGACAGGTTTTCTTCCATCTTTATAAGATTCTCATTATATAGTTATTATAATAATATACTCCAAAAACATCAATCTACAAAAATACGAAATAAATCTGTATAATCAAACTTTTTTCGTTGTAGCGCCAATCCTTATTCCCTCCCTTTCCTATCGTTTTCCGTCATTTCTCCCTTTTAAAAGGGAAAACGATAGGAAACAAATCGAATAAGAAAGGGAAAAGGAACGACGTTACAACGGACCAACAACGATTTTAAAAGGTAGCAAAAAAGCCCTCCTTGTGAGAGGGCTTGGAGTTGACATAAATGCTTTACGAATTGAAAATTGAAAGTTGAAAATAGTGATTAGTGAATAGTGAAAAGTGAAAAGTGAAAAGTGATTAGTGATTGCTCAATTCACAATTCACAATTCACATTTCACAAAATTTCAATTTTCAATTTTTAGAGGATGTAGCCAAGACCGACGAAGATGCCGGAAGTCTTGGAAGTGGTTTTGTCGCTCTTGTTGATGTCGAGCAGACCCAGGCGGTAGCCGCCGAAGAAACGGAATTGCTGGAACTCAAGGGCGGCACCGACGGCACCCAGCAGGTCGAACTGCTTGTAGTTGGAGTTGTCACCGTACCATTTGTAGTCAGTGCTGGTGTTGAGCACATTCTCGGAGATGTTGGTGTTGCCGTTGAGGGCATAGCTCAGCACAGGACCTGCAAACACGGCCAGGCGTGCGTTGCCGCCCAGAGGGATGGCGAAGTTGAGCAGCACGGGCACATCAATGAGCATCTGGGTGTATGTGGTGGTCGTGGTAGCAGAGAAGACGGTGGTGGCGGTCTTCTTGTAGTTATAGCGCAACTGGCCGCCGAAGGAGATGCCGATGTTGCCGGAGAGAACATGGTTGTAGTTGACACCGCCGAAGAATCCGGCCATCTCGCCGGGAGTGAAGTTGGTGGTTGTCTGGGGTGCGTAGCCCAGGTTGATGCCTAAGCTTTGTGCGTTGGCTTTTCCTGCAAAGAGCAGAGCCGCTGTGACGGCGATGATAAGAATTGATTTTTTCATGTTGTTTGTAGTTTGATTTGTTGATAAATTGTTTCTATCGTTTGGCGGGAGCCCTGCTTGCTATTTCCTCAGCAGGAATCCCGAGAGTGCCTGGCGTATCTCCTTGTCGGAAAAGCGCGTGCCGTAGGAGCTGACAAAGAGTTTGACCGCTTCGGGGTCCAACCGCTTGCCTTTGATGAGCCGCCAGCGGGCTATGGTTTCGGCAATGGTTTCCTCTTTCGGAAAGCCGTCGATTTCGATTTCGGCAGTGGTGTCGAACCCTTTGAAGGCAAAGACGTAGTAGTTCACCGTTCCGCTTTCGGGGTGGTTGGGCATCATGCGGTCTTTGTCGCGGAAGCTCTGTGTGGTGACAGCGATGAGGAGATTGTCGTTCTCGTCGGTGATGAAAAACTGGCAGTCGCTGCTGAGCATTTTGCAGCCCACCTTCTCAATATAGGCTATCACCTGATTGCCCACAGTGATTTCACCGTGGCGGTTCACATTGACCTTCTGTTTTTGGGCGAAAGACGATGCGGCTACGGCAAACAGCAGAGTCAGGAGCAATGTTTTTTTCATGACGGCGGAATTAGAACACGAAACCGGCACTGACAAAGGCGCGGTAGGCCTTCTGGTCGATATCGTTCTTGTAGTGCTGGTTGAACAGGTTGCCCGTTGCGCCGAGGGTGATGTTGACAAAATCCAGCTTGAAGCCTACACCGAACATGATGCTGATGTTGTAGCGGCGCATCTCCTCCGAAGCACTGACGGTCTTGTCATCGTAGTAGTTCTTCTCGAGGTGTGCGTCGAGGCCGTCCACCCAGTTGTCGCTCTTTGCGGAGACACCGATGTTGAATTCGGGACCGGCGAAGATGTAGAAGTAGGAGATCTCGGAAAGGTAGAGACGCACGTTGGGGAGCACGGGAATGTTGACGGTAGATTCAGTGTATTTGCTGTGGTGGGTGATGCCGGCAACGGCAGTCTTGTTGTCGGCGGTGTGCCGGCTGAAGAAGATGCCGGGGGTTACACCGATGTGTTTGGACAGTGCCACGTTGGTGGCTGCTCCGACATGGAAGCCCGGATAGTTGGCTGGCTTGTTGTCGCCGACTCGCAATTGCATGTAGTCGAAGCCGCCGTTGATGAGTGATTGGGCAGAGAGGCTGCCTGCCATGACCAAAAGGGCGGTTAGAATGAGGGTTTTGATTGACTTTTTCATGTTATCGTTGTTTTAAGAATGTGTAAACGTGTGAATGTGTTAGTCTTTTTGATTAACGAATTAATGAATTCATTTTTTCAATTCTCAATTCTCAATTTTTTTATCTCTTGATTTGGAAACCGCCGTTGTTGCCGGTGTTGGGTTTGTTTCCGCCATTGTTGTTGTTGTTGTTGTTGTTGTTGTTGTTGTTGTTGTTGCCGGTCGTGTTGCCCGTGTTTTGAGTGGCGGGTTTCATGATCTGGATGTAGGAGGGAGACTTGATGGTCTGTCCGGCCACGGAGATAGAGGGACGAATGCGCAAACCCAGCTGCGACGAGGTGCCGTCCTTGGTAAAGCTGCTGGCAAAAGTCTTCAGTGCTTCGACGCCGCTGCCCGAGAAAATCTGGTAGAGGTCGGTGCTCACGCCCAGCGGCACGGTGGTGGTCTTCTGGGCGGTGATGTTGTAGTTCTGGTTCGTGGTGCCAGTGGCGAATTCCTTGGCAGCCACATCCAATGCCCAGTCCATGGTGGTGAGCAGGGCGCTGCGGTCGGTGGGGTTCTTCACGCCGATGTTGACGTTGAGCGAAAGGGGCACCCTTTTTGAAGTGATGGCAGAGGCAAGCATCACCACGTCGGTGGCGGAAATCTGTCCGCTGGCGACGTTGCGCACATTGACACCGGCCACAGAGACGTTCGACACGTTTTGTAGCGAGTATTCGCAGTTGGCCAAATTGGCTATGCTGGACAGGTTGTTGGCCAGATTGTCCAGAAAGGTGCATGAAGCAAAAAGAAGGCTACTTGCAACAGTTACAATGATTAATGTCTTTTTCATGATAAAAGCGTTTAGGTTTGTTTATTGATGCAAAGATACATTTATTTTTTCAATTATAAGATTTCATGTGTTTTTTTTATGCAGCAGGGGACTCGGAAATGCCAAGTCCCCTGCTGTGATGTTTGTGGTCTGGACATCTACTCCACCACCAGTTTCTTGGTTACGCAACCTGCCAAGGTGTGTATCACCACCACATAGGTGCCCTTTGCCCAGTCGTTCACGTCAAAGGATGTGGTGCCAGCAGGGAATTCGCGCCATCGAATACCGTAGGAGCCGTACACCTCAATGCCTTTCACCCCGCATGGGGTCACCACTTCAACCCTCTCTTTCGCGGGATTGGGCTGCAGAAATACACGCGACGACAGACGTACATCCTCGTCGGGCTGTACGATGCCGACCCTTGTCTGCCACTCTACGCCCTCGCTCCATTCACTGTAGCGCAGCGTGTCCAGTTCACGGCATACCGTGCGCACGTATGCCACCATTATTTCACCAGTGTGCAGTGTGTCGATAAACCGCCATCTGTTGGTGTTGACATTGACAAAGGTGCCGCTGTCAGGCGCTGTGCCTTCCGGCCCATAGGACACTTGGTACTCGCTCCTCCCCTCCAAGGGGTTCCAGCGTAGCATGACGGTGTCTCCGTAGCGGCTCATGATGCGTAAATCCTGCACAGGCAGACAGTCTGGAGTGTCCACCGTCCATATGGTGTCATAAGTCGCAATAAGAGGGAAAATCATCCAGAATTCCCGTGTTTCTGTCGGCACCCATTCGTTCAGCCTGAATTCGATGGGTATGTTCCCATGGTATAAGTTGCTGTCCAATGTCCAGCGAACCTTTTTCTTCATGAATGGTGTCAGGCATTCCTCTCCGTAGCACAAAGAGTCCCATTGAGAATTGAAAGTGGCCAGGGGGTCCCAGAGACCGTAATAGGCCGTTGCAGACGGAGGTACATCTTCTGCAGTCACTCCAGTAATATAGTCAAGATGTAACTTCTCCCACTGCCAATGGTTGTTTGATGCTCCCACATAGAAAGAGTCCGATACATGGATGGGTTTGTCGAAGAAGAACCGGTAATCCTCAATACCAGGTGTGGTATACTGGGTTTCAAATTCCACATTACAATCGTGCAGAAGGTTAGATTGACCGGTGTATACTGTAGGGAATATGGTATCGCAGAACAGGTCTATCATCAGTGTGCCTTTCTGTTCAAAAGTGTCTGGGGTGGCCTCGTAAAGATACAGGAACTCGCTCGGATAGAAACCATAGGGCATAGGGTGATACCCATGAGCCCCACCATTGAATACACTTAGCATCACACTTATCCCGTAGATATCGGCTCCTCCTTCAATGTAGTTATACTGAAGCATGTCGCCATGGACAAAGGCTTTACTGCATGTGTCCTGTGACCAGGAATGAACAGCATCTGCACTATTTGACCATGAATAATAAGTAAGCCAATTCGCACTAATGACTAACGGTTTGCCCGAATCCATCCAAGACAGGTAATTGAACTCAATATAGGGGCGTATCACCGTGTCTATGCGCACATACTCTTGCGCTGTCGCTACGGTGACGGTCAGTAGCATACACAATGTTAAAACAATTCTTTTCATTGTTGATGTCCTCCTGTGGAAAATGTTAATAAAAAGATAAGTGTTTTAATTCTCATGAAGATATATGAATTTAGTTGATTGATTTTGTTTGCAAATATAAGAAAAAAAATAAATTGTATAAAAAAAAGCGATTAGACATTTGTTTTGTAAATGGGGTAGCTGCTTTCCACAATATTTCAGTTCTTTCAGCGTTATTAAAAAAAACATGAGATTCGATGAAAGACGAGAAGTTTTCACTCTGCAAAAGGATTAAGAGTTTCGGTTATGCCTTTGCGGGCATCAGGGTGTTGATTCGCGAGGAGCATAATGCCTGGATACACTGTGTGGCTACCGTGGCAGCAGTGACTCTGGGTTTCCTTTTCGACATCACGCCGGGCGAGTGGACGGCAGTGGTCATCGTCATTGCCATGGTGTTCTCGGCCGAGGCCGTGAACTCTGCCATTGAGCGTACGGCCGACTTTGTCAAGGCCGAGCGCGACGACCGCAAGCGCGACATCAAGGACCTTGCTGCCGGCGCTGTGCTGATATGCGCCGTAGGTGCCGCCGTGGTGGGAGTAATCATTTTCCTTCCTTATCTGATAACATTTATTAATTCATTGATATGAGTGCCATTAAGACTATCCTTATGCTGCTGGCCATGGCCGGCGCGGCATTGTTTTCGGGTTGTGGCGACCTTGAACCCCAAGACACGCTGTTGTTTTTTTACGACGATTATCTGTCGCTCACCTGTCCCGAGCACGGCACCCCTGATTATGAAAAGGTTCAGGCCTGCCTGCAAAAGTATCTGTCGCCGCGGGCGTATGACGAACTGCAGCGGAGGCGCAACGCTGACCGCGACGACTGGTTAGACTATGACATATTCATTCAAGGGCAGGACTGTTGGCCGGGCATCCATCTTGAAAGCGTTGTTATGATGGAGAACTCGAACTGGTATGATGTAACCATAGCATGGCC
Organism: uncultured Bacteroidota bacterium; assembly: GCA_902790215.1. Classification (GTDB taxonomy): domain Bacteria; phylum Bacteroidota; class Bacteroidia; order Bacteroidales; family P3; genus Colimorpha. The sequence continues at coordinate 22,092 of CADAQX010000011.1, forward strand.
GGATTACAACAACCGCGACAGCATTGCCGAGCGCAAGCATGTCTTCTTCTACATGGAAAAGGGCGACCACGGCTGGCAGATCGGTGCTGTGGATGACCGCCACAATCGTATCGGCTCCGCTCCCCGCAAGGACGAGGCTGCACTGAAACGCCTTCAATGGAAAATTCAGTTAGAGGAAGGTGTCCGCTGGGAACATCAGTATGCTGACGACATGGATCAGCTTCTGCAGCGCGAGGCGGACTACAACGACCGCCTGACGAAAGCAGCTGAGCAAATTGCCCAGGGGAAAGTGTTGACCGACTTTGAACTAATTGCCGACATTCCCACCACCCGCGACCGTTACTTGGTTTTCTGGCTCGAGAACGACGAACTAAACAACAATGGCACACTGGAGCAAAAAGCGCGTTATCTGCTCATAGATTCCGTGGCTGTGCAGCGTGCCGCCGGTTGCTGCACACCCTTGTTGGAACGATACATTGGCATGCTGGAGTGGGCTGACGGTTGGCCTGCCGAATACATATACGAGGGGGTAAGCTATCTTCGCCACGTCCATCCCGCTGAAGTGGATGCCGCCATCGACAGCCTTTTCCCCGACAAGGAGTGGTTGAAGGACGAAATCAAAGACCATCAGGAATGGTTTGAGAAACACCCGGAAGAGAAATGGATTAAAAGGTAATGTGATATGAAAAAGGTTCTGTCACGATTGTTTGCCGTTGTGGCAACGCTCTGCCTGTTTACGGTCTGTGGTAATAAGGCCGATGACTCTTTTGTTTCCATAAGCAGTGAGGACTTGTCGCAGACTGTTATCTGTCCCCGGCAGGTATTGTTGCAAGAATTGGACAGGGATGTGGATGGCCTCATCACATGCGATACCGAGTATTATGTCCAGCTGCCGGAGCCTTTGGGCTACCGGGGTGCCGAATATTGGCGGTTCTACATCCATTTCGACATTGTCTATAAAACAGGCGACTTTTGCTATGCCGTTGAGGGACGCACCCGCTTTCGCGATACTGTGCGCCGTTTTGCTGGGGAGGTGGTTGTGGATTCGCTGAGGACGATTTGGAATCTCGACAGTCTCGATGACTACACCTATAGGTCTATGCGTTACTTGAATATAGATGCCGGTGGATATCTTTACGGACACTACCTTTTCCGCGAAGATTGGATGAGCTGAATTATGGTGACTTGAAAGAAGACAGTCTGATTGCCCTCTATCAAGCGGATGCGGATTGGTGGCGCAGGTGAGAGGTTTCTCTAACCTCAGGGAATGAAAAAGAGTGGGCATAGGCAAGGCTGATGCACACTCTTTTGTTTGGGGGTGTTCGGTTGGATTAGAATCCCATGCCGAACATCTGCCAGTATTTGGCTTCGAGTTGGCTCCAGGCGTAGGAGGTGTTCTCGTATTGGTCGCGGGTGAAGTTGTTGAGGGTGGCGCGCATGTCGTCGGTACGGCCGAGGCGGTCGTAGCGTGCTGCTTCGCGCTCCACCACTTCCAAACGGGCAAAGGCGTTGTCCTCAAGACGTTTGAGCTCGGCGTTCATGGAGCCTTTTGTGCGCTGCCAAGCCACGGTGGCCAGTTTGTTGGCACGGCGGTATTTCCAGAGGATGGCGTCGGGGTTGTAGTCTTTGTGACCGCAGATGCTGTAGGGCTGGGGCAGTTCGCTGTTGCCGCAGAAGATGGGCACGCGCGGGGACTGGCCGGGGTTGTCGACCGACATCCAGCACACGCCGCCTACGCAGTCGGGCAGCCAGTCGCGCAGTTGGGCTACAAAGGAGTAGGAGCACCAGGCCACGCTGACGGTGCGGCGGAAGGTGATGGTGCCGGGGGCGATGTTGTTGAGGGTTTGCTGCATGGCCGAGGTGAGCCAGGGGTTGGCAATGGGGCTGGTGATGGTGTCGGTGTAGGGTTTGCCGTTTTTGTCCTTGCGGGTGACGGGCATCTTGACGTTCTGGCACATGTCGAGGTCGGTGCCTTCGTAGGTGCTGCGGAGCAGTTCGATGACTTTGCGCACATCAACGTTCTGGTCGGGACGGATGGAGAAGGGCAGTTCGTCCATGTCCATGGAGAGTTCGAGCGATGGCGCAAGGGCATTGAGGATGAAGTATTCGCGCTCGCGGAAGTTCTTGCCGTTGGCGTAGGAGGCATTGAAGGCTTTCCAGAAGATGAATTCGCCTTTGCCGTCCCACAGGCCGTAGCGACGGGCGACGGACTCGATGTTGTCGGAGCACATGAAATACTCGGTGTTGCCACGCTGCAGACGGCCTATGCGGGGGATGTTGCAGCTGACGCCCACGTGGTCGTCGGGGATGCGCTGGGCAGCCCATACGCCGCCGATGTTGTCCTTGCCTTCGCCCAGGATTTCCATCTGCCACACCTCTTTGGTGTCGGCAATGGTGATGCACTCACCGGCATCGGCGTAGCCATAGACTTTGACGAGGTTGCCTATGAGGCGGATGGCGTCGCGGGCGGTGGTGCAGCGCTGCAGTGCCACGCGTTCCAGTTCCTCGATGAGGAACATGCCTGCGGGGTTGCGCAGGGTGTCGGGGCCGCCAAAGGTGCTCTCGCCGATGGAGAGCTGATGCTCGTTGAGGCAGGGGTAGGCGGTGTTGAGGTAGGCATAGGTGTGTGCCACTTCAGGAATGGCACCCACTAAACGCACACCGGTGGTGTCGCCGCGGAAGAAGGTATGGAGGGTGCCTTTGTAGACGGGATGTACGGTGCCCGGTTCGTGGTCGACGGCGGGTTCCATGTGCATCCATGTGCGGTAACGGCCGTCGCAGGTGTGGGAGGTGATGACGCTGCCGTCTTTGGAGGCGCGTTTGCCCACCATGATGCTGGTGCAACTTTGACCGTCGAACTCGGGTTGGCTGATTTCTTGTCCTGCGCAGGTGAAGAACAGGGCAATCAGGCTGATAGAAAATAAAATCTTCTTCATGGTCATATGTGTTTTTTATTATTATTGTTATCAGTTTTTTTTATTGCTTGATTGTCTGATTGCTTGATTGTTTGAGTAATTTGACCGCGCCAGCACTCAAGCATTTACACAATCAAGCATTCAAGCAATAGTTTATTTTCAAATTTCAATTTTCAATTTTCAACTTTATTAGATTAATTAGGATGTGTGCGGCGGGTTCAATCAGTGCATCGGGGAAGTTGTAGTCGGGGTGGTGCAGTTCGGGCTGTTTCTCGCCGGAGCCGATGCCGAACATGGCACCGGGGAAGATCTGCAGGTAGTGGGCAAAGTCTTCGGACCAGCGGAAAGGGGTGAGCAGGTGGCGGTAGCGGCAGTTGCAGTGCTGCTCGATGTTTTCGACTATGTCGGAGCGGTTTTCGGTGGCGGGGAACGGGTCGCGCAGGGTGTGGGTGACATCCAGCTTGTGTTGTGCGGCGATGTCGGCGGCGATGCTGTTGGCCTCGGCCAGCAGCTGCTCCATGACGGTGTTGGAGAAAGCACGGAGTGTGAACATGATGTCGGCTTGTCCGGCAGAGGTGCCGAAGGCTTCTTGGCCCAGTTGCACGCAGATGAGTGTGCTTTGGCGGAAGTGGTCGAGGTCGGTCTCGTTGTGGTTGTTGAGCCGGTTGAAGGCTTGAATGATTTCGGCGGTGGCGAGTCCGGGGTTGATGCCTTTCTCGGGGGTGGAGGCATGGGTGCTGCGGCCTTTGAGGCGGTAGATGATGCCTGTGGAGGCGGCGGCGAAGGTGCGGAGGTTGAGCACCACGGTGCCAAGGGGGAATCCGGGCAGGTTGTGGTAGCCGTAGATGCATTGTATGTTGTATTGCTGCAGGATGCCGGAGTCGAGTATTTTCTGAGCCCCGGTGCCGGTCTCTTCCTCGGGCTGGAAGATGAGGATGACGGTGTGGCCCGGTGCGGGTTTCTTCTTCCCAAGCCATTGTGCGGTTTGCAGCAGTATGGCGGTGTGGCCGTCGTGGCCGCAGCGGTGGCCGGAGGGCAGTGCGTCGATGTCGCCCCGGATGGCGATGGCGGGGTGGGAAAGTTCCGTGCCCCACACGGCGATGACCCCGAATCCTCCCACATGGGTATAGACTTTGTCGGGATGACATGCGGCGAGTTCACGCACGATGAGGTCGTGGGCGAAGTGTTCGTCGCCTGAGATGCCGGGATGGGCGTGCAGTTCGTGTCGTATTTCGGTGGATGTCATTGCTGTTGGATGATGTATTCTTTGTATGTGTTGCCTCGGTGTTCGAAGTTGGTAAAGCTGTCGTAGCTGGCTGCGGCAGGGGAGAGGAGGCATATGGTGCCGGGATGTGTGTGGCTGTAGCACCAGGCCACAATCTGTTTGTAGTCGTTATCGGAGAGGGTGTTTCTTCCGGAGAGCGGGTTTGGAGTCAGGCTTTGCCATTCGTCCTTCATGCGCTGACCGGCTTTGCCTACGAAGACGAGGTTGCGAATGCCGCTGTGTTTCGAGAGGTAGGTGCCGAGGGGGGTGTAGTCGATGCCCCGGTCGAAACCGCCGAGAATCAGTGTGTCGACAGGTTCGAGGGCATTGAGGGCGGCTATTGTGGCTTCGGGGATGGTGCTGATGGAGTCGTTGTAGAAGGTGATGCCGTGGTAGGTGCCTACCTGCTCGAGTCGGTGGGGAAGGCCGTGGAAGGTGGTCAAGGCGAGGGCGAATTGTTCTGCTGTGATGCCCAGCAGGGCGGTGGAGAGGTAGGCGGCATAGGTGTTGGAGAGGTTGTGGTCGCCGTGCAGGGGGGATGGCATGCCTGCCACCGGTGATTGCTTGGCTTTGCCGATGGAGTAGGGGTGGAGTGCGGAACAGGTCTGAGGCTCCAGTTCTTCGGCCAGCGTGCGGAGGTCGGGACTGTCGGTGCAGTAGAGGCAGTGGTCGCCGGGGTGTTGCCGGAGCATCATCTGCATCTTGGCCATCTGGTAGTCGCGGTAGCTGTGGTAGTGGTCGAGATGCTCCTGATAGAGGTTGAGGATTATGCCGATGTGCGGCGCGCGGTGTATGTTTTCCAACTGGTGGCAGGAGAACTCGGCCACCACGATGGTTGTGCTGTCAATTTGGGGTATGATGTCAAAAAGGGGTATGCCCATGTTGCCGGCCATGATCACTTTCCTGGTGTTGCCGAAGGAGGTTTGGAGCACATGGTGTATGAGGGCTGTGGTGGTGCTTTTGCCCTTGGTGCCGGTGACGGCAAGGGTCTGGTCGGCGAAGAGTTGGAGGAAGATGTCGGTCTGGGAGGTGACGGTGTCGAGGTTGCAGCGTCCCTCAAGTTTCATGGTGGGTATGCCCGGCGACTTGACGATGAGGTCGTAGGGGCGGCCTTTGGCTTCGTCGAGGCAGGCGTAGATCTCTTGGTCGTTGGCGGCAACGGTGACATGGGCGTCAGGCACGCACTGCTGTAGCAGGGCATGTGTGCTTTTGCCCTCGCGGCCATATCCGGCGATAAGAATGCGGCGGTTGGCCAGAAGATTGTCAAGTTGTTGCTGCCTGTACATGTTGCTGGATTAAGTTGACGAGCGCAGGGCTCAGGTTGTGGCGGGGTTGGAGAGTGGTGAGGACTGTGGATTGCGTGGCGACGGGTGTGTAGCCTTCGAGCAGGACTGGGCGGTGGTTGGGATACCAGCGCTCGACAGCCATGCTCAGGGCGGTGTTCACTTCATCGATAGTGCCTACGCACTCAAAGGGTTTGGTCTCTGCGTGGCCGGTCAGCTCGTTGAAGAATTGAAGCATGGCAGGGTCGTCGAGCATATTCTTGCCAAAGATGGTGTCGAGCTGTTGCGGCGGAATGAAAGGGGAGAGGATGATGTAGGCGAACAGGCATTTGGCGCAACGCCCGCACCAAATGTCCTCCTTGCTGCCCGCGTTGCAGCTGCGGAAAACGGGATGGTACTTCCCGTAGCGGCTGAAGAGCATGGCAATCTGCAGCTCGGAAAGGGGACGGAGAAAACTGAAATAGTTGTATTGCGGCGAGACATGCTCTGCCACATAGCTGCGGAAGTCGTTCTCGAATTCGAGACTCTTGGAGTATTGGTGGTTGACGCCGCTTTCTGCCACGGTGGCCTCGTTGGCGCTGCTTTCGTTGGAAAGGGCTATGTTGGGTATGCCGCTCAGCTGCGAGGCCAACAGGGTGTAGAAGGCCAGCATGGCGCTGAAGGGGGTGTGGCCGTTGAGGCATCCTTGGCTGTTGAGCTCAAGCAGGCGGGGGTGGATGCTGCGGTGGATGACAAGGACATCTTCCATCGAATACCCTGCCGCTTCGATGCAGCCGATGGTGGCTCCGCGCGGGTTCATGATGAGCGGCACAGGGCGCTTCCCGCCAGCCAGATAGTCGGAGAGCAGCTCGAGCGTCACCACCGAGTCCTTGCCTCCCCCGATGGGAACCAAGTAGTTCGCTTGATTGCTTGAATGCTTGAATGCTTTAGTGAATGCTTGATTGCTTGAATGCTTGATTGTTTGAGTGTTTTCACTCAGGCATTCAGGCATTAACACATTCAAGCAATCAATTTCTAAAAAGTCCTCGATGGTGGCGTGGATGCCGTTGATGTAAAAGAACTCCCCCAAGCCGTTGAAGTAAATTTTCTTCCAAAAGTCAATCTGGCTGTCGGAGAGCGAGCCGCATTTCACCACTACCTTTGGCGGGCACAGGCATTTCCAGTAGCTAATCAGCTCTATCATGCCCATGTTGAACACCAGCGTGTCCATTGTTTCCTTGGGCTGGTCGAAGTTGAGGAACGGCCGTTTAGGGACAAAGGCCGTGGGGGTGAACAGGATGCTGTCGCCGATGCGGAAGGTAAAAACGATGTGCAGCCCGTCGGACTGCACATCGTATTGGTAACACTCATAGACAAACTCGGGGTATGTCTGGCGGAACGCGTCGTATTTTGTCTGGTTTGACATCAGTTAAAAGAATACCTCCGTGTTGCCTGAATAATCTGCGGCGGTGGTCCGCATTATTTGAGTTTAAACTCTGTCGTTCCAATCAGGTTGCCGTTGGCATACAGGGTCAGCCTGTAGATACCCGATTCAAGCTCCATCTCGTCGTCCTTGCTCCAGTTCAGGTCAAACGGGCGGGTCTGGCCGGTGAACTCGAAGGCACGTACAGTGGTGTAGGTGGTGCGGACACCGTCGGCGTCGAACTTCTGCTCCAGCGTGCCGTTGTGCAGGATGACGTTGGAAGGAGAGGTGATGACAGCGTAGATGGTGATGGTGCCGGGCTCTACAACCGAATTGCCCATCAGGTAACCCTCAATGCGGAATGCTCCGGTGGCCGAAGCGCGCGACGTGGGCTTGCCGGTGCCGGAGGATTGGCGTTTGAGCGGGGTGACGGTCAGCTCCGAGGTGGTCAGGATGGAAGCGCGGCTCACCTTGGCGGCCATCTTGGCGTTCTCCACGGCCACATTCTCCACGTTCTTCTTCATCGAGACAACCTGGGTGCGGAGGCTGTCGTTCTCGTTTCTCAGCATGGCGTTCTCGGCGCGCAGGCGCTCAATCTCCTTATAGTACTCGTCGCACTGCACCTGCAGCTGGGCAAGTTTCTTGTTGATGGCGCCTTTGGTCTTGGCCACGTTGGTCTTCGACTCGCTGGCATTGGTCTGGGCGTTCTTGGCCTGCTCGTTGGCCTGGGCTACGAGGGCAACCTGTTTGGCCAGCTCCTCCTGCAGACGGTTGATTTCAGCCTGCTGCTGAGTGACCTGGTTCTGCAGCATGGCCACCTGAGCTGCATATTCGGTGCTGCTGCTGGCCTCCGTGGTGCGCTGGCCGAGCAGATAGGCCACGTGGGCGGCAAGAGAGTCGTTGATGCAGGTGAGGGCCACCTTGTCGTTGGAAAGGGCCACGATGCGGGCATCCTGTTCCTTCACGAGCATCTGCAGACGGGCCAAAGCTTCGCGGTCGCTGTAGTCGTCGGCGGCTCTCAGGGCGTTCAGCTCGGCGGTCTGCTGGTTCAGGCGCTCCTGCAGTCTGACTATTTCGGCCTTCTTGGCAGAGAGTTCGGCATTCAGTTTCTTCAACTTGGCATTGCTCACCTTCGATTTCACCCTTGATGACTTGGTGGCGGCAGGCTTGGCGCCGGCGTTGTTAAGCTGGTTGATCAGACGCTGGATTTCGGCAGCCTGGGCTTGGATGGAACTGTCCTTCTCGGCCAGCTGGCGTGTGTAGTCGTCGCAAGTGGCCTGCATCTCCTGATACTCCTTCATAATGTCGTTCAGGCGGGTCTGCATTTCGTTCACGGTGGGTCCGTTTTGCCCGTTTTGGTTGCACGAAACAAGGCAGCCGGTCATTAGAAAAGCAAGCGCAATTGCCTTGAAAATTGATTCCTTTCTCATTGTCTTCATTGTATTTATGTTTTTTAATTTATCTAAGTGAAAAATTATTTGTACTTTTGTAATCAAATTGCAAAGATAAATCTTTTTTTTTGAATACTGAATGTTTTGACAAAAAAAATATGAAACGGTTGTTGTTAATGATTCTTGCAACGCTGGGTTGTGCATCGGCCGCTGCCGCTGTCGACGACAGCGCAACCCATGTCTATCTGGGGCTGCACGGCGGCGCCGGAATAGGTGTCTATCGCGACGAAGGCCTCTCGCCGTTATTGTATCGGGGGCTCGAAATCCACCCTGCCCTCAGCCTCGAGGTGCGGAAACCCACCTGGCTCCTCGGTGCGGCTGCGTCCGTTGACGGAGGTGCCTACGGCCTCACCCTCTCCCTTGCCGGGCTGCGCGCCTACGGAGGGCAGGTGACTGTGGCGTTCCACGCCCTGCGGCGGGTTGCCGGGACGGGCTGCTGGACATTCTGGGCTGGCGCGGGAGTCGCCGACCTGTTCGACATACGCTACAACCCCGCCTTTGGCAACTCCAGCGAAGGCAGTTCCAACTTCGCCCTGCTCAACCTCGCCGTGCGCGCCGAGGCGCAGCTGCGCGGCTGGACAATCCGTGCACAGGCAGACTTCGCCCCTGTGGCACTGCTCTACCGGCCGGGCTTCTCCTACATATCCAACTACGACCGCGATGCCGCCAACCCCGTCGACTGTGCCTTCGACCAATACCAGCTCTACTGGGCAGCGGCCGCAGGGCTCGCCACCGAAGTGGGATGCAGCCGGCAGCTGCCCAATGGCAACGAAATCGGCCTCACCTACCGATGGCAGCACCTCACCTCGCGCACCTCTCCCGACCGTCTCGCCGCACCCCACCGGTTCGACTGCGCCTCCCATGCCCTTATGATTCATCTAATGTTCAATATCAAATAAATTCGTTAAAATGATTGCTTGATTGTCTGATTGCTTGATTGTTTGAGTATAATGAACGCGTCAGCCACTCAAGCATTCAGGAATTCTCAATTCTCAATTCTCAAATCTCAATTCCCCAAAGCCATGAAACTGCATACCCTGCTCACATCCCTGACTGTTCTCCTTTTGGCCACCTCGTGCGAGAAAGCCCTTATCCCCGACAGCCCTGCCGCCAGCGCCACCCAAGTCTTCAACTACCTGTGGCAGCAGGTGGACGAGCGATACTCCATGTTCGACGTCAAAAACGTCGACTGGCAGCAAGTCTACGACACCCTGCGCCCCCAAGTGCGTGACGGCATGGACCCCGACAGCCTCTTCGCCCTCTGCGCCGCCATGCTCAACACCCTTTGCGACGGCCATGTCAACCTCTACGGCACCTGGGACGTGTCGCGCTCCGACTCCGTCTACCGTCGTTTCTACACCGACGACGGAATCGACATAAACACCGTGGTGCTCAACTACCTTGGTATCGGCTACCACTCCACCGGCGGCATCGCCCACAACGCGCTCTGCGACGGCAGAGTCATCTACATGCGCTACGGCTCCTTCAGCAGCGACATCACCGAGCGGCAGCTGCGTCACATCATCGCCTCCTATCCCGACGCCCAAGGCATCATACTCGACATCCGCGGCAACGGCGGCGGTTCTATAGCCAACATCATCAACCTCCTCAGCGTCATGCCCTCCCACGGGCAGGAAATCTACCGCAGCCAAATCAAGGCCGGACCCGCCCACGACGACTTCACACCCCTCGTGCCCTCCTTTGCCCCGCGCAACACAGGCGACGTCTACAACAACCCCGTCCTCGTGCTCACCGACCGCGGCTGCTTCAGTGCTGCCAGCACCTTCGCCGTCGCCACACAGGCCTACGACAACATCCGCCTTATGGGCGACACCACCGGCGGCGGCATGGGCCTCCCGGCCATGGGAGCCCTGCCCAACGGCTGGCGCTACCGACTCTCCGTCACCCGCACCCTTGCCCTCGACGGCCGCAACTACGAGAACGGCGTGCCGCCCGACATACTGCTCAAATTCAACCCGCGGACTGCCGCCACCCTTGGCCGCGACAACATCATCGACTCCGCCTGCGCTATAATACAACAAAGAACTAAGAACTGAGAAGTAAGAACTGCCGACCATTCGTGGCTCATAGTTCTTACTTCCTAATTTAATACCACTTGACATGAAAATACTCATCCGCGCTAGTTACCCCAACTACCACATGGTCCACCGCTACGCCAAGCAGGGACCCGAAGTCTTCAACTGCGACGTCGACGATGCCGGCAACACCCTCGAAGGCAACAAACCCGGCACAGTCATCTACACCCTCGACGGCGACGACACCCGCCACGAAATACCACCCCGCTGGTACGACATGTACCTGCTGCTGAAAACACGTGGCGAACAAAAAGAACAGTTCCTGCGGCTCCTCCTCGCCGAGCGCGACGGCACCGCCACCCCCGAACAAGCACGACAGCTCGCCGCCCACCGCGCCTGTTTCCGCCAGACAGTCATCGACTACGTCAATGACCATCCCATGCCCGACAACGAAGAGCTTATCACCCCTCTGACCGACCGTCACTTCACCGACGACGAAATCAGCCACAAGGGGCGCATGCTCCTCGAACTCACGCAGAACTGCTACCCCGTGCCCGACTTTGTCATCCTCACCGCCGAGCTCTCGCGCCATCCCGAACACTGGGAGGAACGCCTCGCCCAGGCCATCCATTATTTGGAGAGCATGACACGCCTGCACCTCGGCGACGACGACCACCCCCTCGTCTTTGCCATCCGCTGCGCCATGCCGCAGTACATTCCCGGCCTCATGCCCACACTGCTCAACATCGGCGTCACCCGCACAGCCTACCATGCCCTCGTCTTCCACTTCGGCCAGGACATGGCCAGCCGCGTTTACCTCTCCACCCTGCACACCATCAGCGAAATGCTGAGAATCGAGCACAAATACGACACCCCCGACATATCCCTCGACGTCCCTGCCAAGCTGCAGCGCATTGCCGAAATGGAAAACGACATAGTCAACGCCCGCGACGATGGCGAGACGCTGCTCACCGACGCCTTCTACCAAGCGCTCAAACTGGTGGAATATGTCTATTCCTTCTACACCGACAACCAGGACCTCATCCTCACCTTCATGCAGGGCAAACAGGCCTCGCCCTCGCTCATCCTCCAGCGCATGGTGTGGACCATAGGCAACAACGAGTCCTATCCCGGCGTGCTCTACAGCCGCCACAGCCGCACCGGCAAAGGCAGCCAGATAGAGAGCTACCGCAACATCTTCGGCGAGGAAATCATGACGGGCGACGTACCCTCCGAAGACCTCGCCTACTCCAGCCGCGATGCCATCAAGCTCAGCTTCCCCGCCGTCTACCACTTCCACCCCCTCCTCGTCAAGCTCGAGGAACGCTACCACTCGCCCGTCACTATCGAGTTTGCCGTCGAAACCCGTCCGGGACTCGTCAGCCTCTTCTCCGTCCTGCAGCTCAACCTCTCCGAAATGACCGGCCGTGCCGCGCTCGTCTCAGCTATCGACCTCCTGCGCGAAGGCCGCATCGACCGTCCCCACGTCATGGACATCATCAAACCCTACCACCTGCGACAGATAGTCTCTGCCTCCATCGAGGAAAGCTCCATGAAGAAACTCCAGTTCTTCGGCAAAGGCATCAGCGTCCTGCCCCGCACTGCCATAACCGCCGTGCTCTGCTTCAGTGCCACCAAGGCCGGTGAAATGGTGGCCAAGGGCAAACAGGTGTGCCTCTGCCAGGAACGATTCGTGCCGCAGGACACCATCACACTCAACGAAATCCACGCCATCCTCAGCATGACCCCCGCCGCCATCCACGTTGTCACCGCCTGCCGCGGCTACGGCATACCCGCACTCCTCGACCTCCACAACTACGGCATACGCTTTGCCACCGACCCCGACGGCTCGCTCAAGATAGTCAACAGCGAAGGCCTGGAACTGCATGAACTCGACGAAATCACCATCTCCAGCTACCACCAAAGCATCTTCAAAGGCATCGCCGACTTCCGGCCGGCACGCTTCTCCAAGTTCCTCCGCGGCACTCCCGTCGAGCTTGCGCCCGAAGAGGTGCAGTACTTCAACGAGATGAAAAGCGCCTACGAAACCTATCAGGACATCGTCACCACCCAGCAGGCCTCCGTCATCGACGACCTCGACAAACTGGCGCGCCTCATCCGCTGCGAACTGCAAGACCGCCCCGACGTAGCCGAAGGCATCGTCAACAACTGGTACAACGGCCACTCCGACAAATATGTCCAGCAAGTGCTCGAAAGCCGCATGGGCTCACACCTCGACCAGTCGCGCGTCTTCACCCTCCTCACCCCCGACCGCAAAGTGCACTTCTTCCGTGCCGTGTCGCAGGTCTGTCTCGACCGTGGCCTCTCGGGGCTCAAGGCTGGCTCCTTCATGCTGGGCCGGTTCGTGTCAAAACCCATCTCCACCACCGTGTGGAACCGCCTCAGCGACCGCATCGTCGCCTTCCTCGTCAACGAATATGTGCTTTACGAGAAATACATCCATGTGCTTGAAGAAGTAGGCGAGATACGCCTGGCACGCGCCCACAGCCGTATCGAGACCGAAGGCATCGACAATATGGTCGTCGACAAATTCGACATGTACACCCTCCTGCCCCTCATCCTCTCCGACCACGACTGGCACTGTGTGGCCGACGAACTCGAAAACATCGAGCACCAGGACAACACACACCTTCTCGTCGACAAACTCTCCAAGCCTCTTGGAGAAATCTTCGACCTCACCAACCCTTACACCGTCAATCAAATCAACCAAATCAAACAGACATGGAGTTGACCCGCACGAGAATAGAGGCAAGAACCAAGAGCCAGGTACTGTGGCATACAATCCTGGCTCTTAACTCTTACCTCTTACTTTGCTTCCTGCTGCTGCCCGTGTCGCTTGCCGCGCAGCAGGACACCGCATCCCGCACAGTCGACTACCAAGTGCTGAAAACCCTTCAGGACCATCGCACCCCTGTCGGCAACACCTTCTGGGTCGCGGTCAGCAACACCTTCGTCCTCTCGCCCGCCGTGCCTGTCTCGCTGGGGGTGGGCAGCTGGGTCGCCTCCGACCCACAGACAGAACAGACCCTCTTCGCCAATGCCAGCGAGGCGGGAGGCGCCTGGCTGCTCAACGCAGGGCTGACCATGGGACTCAAATTTCTTGTAGGCCGTCCGCGACCCTGGGTGGCCTACAAGGGCGATTTGGTGTGCCTGCAGCATGTGGGCAGCCCCTCGTTCCCCTCGGGCCACACCTCCTTCGCCTTCACCGCCGCCACATCCCTCTCGCTGCTCTATCCCCGATGGTACGTCATTGCTCCCGCCTACCTTTGGGCCTCGGCCGTGGGATTCAGCCGCCTCTATGTGGGGGCGCACTATCCCTCCGATGTCCTTGCCGGCGCACTCATCGGCACAGGCTCCGCACTCCTTGTCCACTGGCTCCATCAGCGCTACATACGGCAAAACACCCCGTTCTCGCCTCCTCCCGACGCCGTTGTCATCCCCATCGTGCTAACATTTTGACTCGATAGCGAAGTGGAAAAAACAATGCTTTCCATTGTTGGCCGTCAGGCCACTCCAATAAGACCCTTATTCCCGTCATCGTAGTCCGTTGATAAGTTGAGGATTGCTTGAATGAAGGTTTTAGGGTATCAAACCCTTAATCCCTCAAACCTTCAATCCCTCAATCCCTTAAGCAATCAAGCATTCAAACAATATCTCAACGTATCAACAATTCAGTGAGACGCTTGCCTCTTCGCGCGGAAGTTACTATTTATTCTGTGAGGGATAACGCCAACTTTCGTCAGCTTTCCGATAGTGTCGGATATTTGTCCCCAACGTTCCTCAGTGCGCCTTCAGGGCTCGGTGTTGCGTCGTTCTTTGTCATATCGTTTTTCGATATGTTTCCCATCGTTTTCCCTTTGTGAAACGGAAAACGAGTGGAAAACGATCGAATAACGATCGAATAAATGACGACGCTTGAGGGAGATTGCATGAATGCTTGAATGTGTTTTGTTGATATGTTGATATGATGCGAGCCGTATAAACTTATAAACTTATCAACGGACAACGTATTTACACAATCAAGCAATCGTCGTATTATCAGCAAATTAACACGTTAACGAAATAACGAATTCATTAAAAAGTTCTTGTTTGTTATTTTTTTTCGTATTTTTGCATTCGGAATTATTAAAATAAGAAGTACTATGTCTAATAAATACATCGGAGCCCATGTCAGTGCGTCGGGAGGCGTGGGAAACGCCGTTCTCAACGCCGAGGCCATCGGTGCCACGGCTTTTGCCCTCTTCACCCGCAACCAGCGCAGCTGGGTGAGCAAGCCGCTGCCGCAGCAGGAAATCGACGGCTTCAAGGCCTTGCTGCTTGAACGCGGCTTTGAACCCAAGTATGTGCTGCCGCACGACAGCTACCTTATCAATCTCGGCTCGCCCGACGAGGAGACCCTTGCCAAGAGCCGTGCGGCTTTTCTCGACGAGATGCACCGTGCCCAGTTGCTGGGGCTGACCATGCTTAATTTCCACCCGGGCAGCCACCTTAACCGCATCAGCGAGGAGGAATGCCTTGACCAGATTGCCCGCGAAATAAACCTTGCCCTGAGTCAGACCGAAGGCGTCACCGCCGTCATCGAGAACACCGCAGGACAAGGCACCAACCTGGGATGGCGTTTTGAGCATATTGCCCGCATTATCGAGGGTGTCGATGACAAGAGCCGCGTGGGTGTGTGTATCGACACATGCCACACGTTGGCGGCGGGCTACGACCTCAGCACCGAGATGGGCTATCAGTTCACCATGGAGGAATACGAGCGTGTCATCGGCCTCAAATACCTTCGTGCCGTACACCTCAACGACAGCAAGAAGGGTGCCGGCAGCCATGTCGACCGCCATGAGACACTTGGCAACGGAGCCCTGGGTCGCGACTTCTTTGTCCGCTTTATGAACGACAGCCGTTTCGACAACATGCCTATCATTCTCGAAACGCCCGACCCCTCCCGCTGGGCAGACGAAATACGCTGGCTTTTTGAATTGTGAATTTTGAATTGTGAATTTTGAATTGAAAATGGCAGCGTTTGGGAAAATAAAAACCAATATTCTGAAACTAAAAACCGGCATTGTCCTTTTAGTTTTTAGTTTTTTCTTTTTACCTTCCTACGCGCAGCCCACGGTCATTCACGGCTATGAGTTCACCACGGGGGTGGATTCGTCGCTGTGGTACGACATGAGTGTATCCACACCGTGGACACTGATGCCCTATGCCATATACCAGCTTCCTTTCTCTTTCTTCTTTTTCGACAGGGATTTCACGGAGGTGAGGGTTTGCTGGGACGGCTCGTTGCTCTTTTCTTCCCAGGGGAGCAATACTCCGTACAGTTATTTTCCTGGTCAGGCGGGGCAAATCGGGGGGATGGGTGTTTTTGGCTACAGGAACACTTACTACACTCCTTATCTGTTTGTGGTGCCTATGCTGACTGCGGAGTTTGGGGACGACGGTCACCGTGTGGTGGTTATCCAGCTCTACAGCTTTTTGAACGCCAGCCTTTCGAACAATTTCCAGATACAGTTGCGCGAGGAGGACTATTCCGTCACGTTGGTTTATGGCGAAAGGGAATTTGTTGGCAGTACACCGTCGTGCATCGGGTTGTTGTTTGACACCAACCACATCGCCGTTGTCAATCAAAACAGTCACACGGTGTTGCCTCAAGCCACAGGGACGGCATCAACTTCATGGCCTGGCCAATACCGTTATTACCGTTTTGTGCCGAGCGATACAATATGCCCAAACCCCAGAGAGGTTTCGGCTCAGCCTGTATGGGAGAGCGACAATGATATTCTTGTGACGTGGAATACGTGTTCCTTAGTTGACAGCTTCAGGGTGGAGTATGGACCCACGGGCTTTGCCGAAGGAAGCGGCACCAGCATGTTGGTGGACGAACCCCAGGCTTTGATACAGGATTTGCACACGGTGGAGGAGACAGAGGTTCGGGTATATTCCCGTTGCCTGTATGGTGAAAGCGGATATGACAGCACCACAGTCGTTACTTGTCCCGCTCCTGCGGGTCTCACGGTGTCGAATGTCAGCCTGACAAGCGATGACCTTTGGCTGAGGTGGGACGGTATGCCGCGCTATCATAGTTACAGGGTGGAGTATGGGTCTCCCGGCTTTGCCGAGGGGTCAGGTGTCACGGCATTGGTCGATACTAATTATCTCATGTTGCCGACTCTGTCGCCTGGTGAGCAATACGAGGCGCGGGTGTATGCCGGTTGTACATACGGCGAGAGCGACTATGCCAGTATTCTGTTCAGTGTCCCCTGTGCATTGCCGGCGGGCAACAGGTTGCATTATTCCAGCCTTTATTCCGACGGTGTCAGGTGTTGCACGGGTTTTTTCCATACTCCCGCCACGGTCTATTCCCCAGCACACATTGTTGATTCGGGCAGTGGCTCGGCAGGCTCGAGGCACACCGTCCATACCGACACGTCGGAGCGCGACCCGCGCACGGGGAATCTGCTGCGCACTGTGCCCGATGGTTTCTGCTCGTCGGTGAGGCTGGGCAACTGGCGGGGTGGCGGGGAGCAGGAAAGTATTTTTTATACTATTGATGTAGATACCAACGATTTCGACCTGCTCATCCTCCGCTATGCGTTGGTGGAGGAACAGCCCAATCACGTCCCGCAGGACCAGCCTCATTTTGATCTTGACATCACTACGCCCGAAGGTGTCAGCATCAGCCCCTGCTATCATGGCAATTTTGTTTCGGGCGACTTGTCGGGCTGGAACACGGTGCCGGATTCCTACGGTGTTCTTTGGCGGGACTGGGATGCCGTGGGGGTGGATCTTTCCCCCTTGCACGGACAGACTATTGTCGTCGCTCTTTCAAACTACGACTGTGGTTTTCAGGCTCATTACGGCTATGCCTATTTTACATTGCAGACCGGTACCAAGCGCATCCTTGCAGAGAACTGCGGGAACAGTGTGGTGAATACGTTCCGTGCGCCGCAGGGGTTCGCTTACCGCTGGTACTCGGCAGCGGACACGACTGCCACGCTCTCCACGGCCGACACGCTCCATGTGACTGCGGTGGGTGACTACGGCTGCCATGTCACCTACCAGCTCTCTAACCAGGTGTGCGGTTTCAATCTCTCCACTTATG
The DNA here is from genome assembly GCA_902790215.1 of uncultured Bacteroidota bacterium. Lineage (GTDB taxonomy): Bacteria > Bacteroidota > Bacteroidia > Bacteroidales > P3 > Colimorpha. The sequence continues at coordinate 39,569 of CADAQX010000011.1, forward strand.
CCGGCGGGCGTTACCCGGTGGCTGCCTTTGCCATGCAGCCGCTTGACTCGTGTGGCTCGCGGATGAGATTTGTCAACCAGAGCGTCATCGCTCGCGATTCCGCCCACACGCAGCTGACGAATTTCCCGTGCGACGGGTGTATTTGGGTTATCGACGACAGTATCACTACTTCTGCCACCCACCCTTCGCTAAGTTTTGCCGAGGGTACCCACACGGTGACGCTCTATGCGATGCTGGCGGGAGGGGTTTGTGTCGATTCGGTCAGGCAGTCTTTTTCCGTGACGATTGAGCGCGACACCATCCGTGCCGCCGTCTGCGAGGGGGAGAGCTACCGTTTTTTCGGACAGGAATTGGCCGAGGCGGGAGAGTACCGGCATCAGACCGACTGCCGGCACACGGTCCTCTACCTTGAGGTGAACCCGGTTTATTCCATGCCTGTCTATGACACTTTTGTGTTGGGTACGGCTTTTCGTTTTGATGATGGTGAGTATAGGCTGCCGGGGGTTTATACAAGGCATTACACGACCGCCGATGGATGTGACAGCGTCTTTACGATTTATCTCAGTTGTTTCGACATGAGGGACACCACTGTGTGTGTGTCGACGCTTCCCATCGAGTGGCATGGGGTGACCTTTTCCGAAGGGGGAGACGACACGCTGCTGCTTGCCAGTGCAGGCGGGACTGACAGCATCGTGGTGCTGAACGTGCATGTGCTCGGGTTGCCAGAGCTGAGCCTCGACCCCGAGCTTTATTGCCGCATGCCGGGGGGATACAGTCTTTCCTTGCCCGACACCCTGTGCTACCAACTCTCAACCCTCAATTCTCAATTCTCAATTCTCAATTCTCAATTTTCATTCTTCCTGTCGCCTGCGGACACCACTGTCTATATCCTGACAGCGGACTATTGCGACTCGGTGCCGGGGATGGCTTTTGTGTCTTGCCCGTGGCGCGACACGCTGCTGCTCGCCCCTGTGGCGGCGGTGGATGCCAGCCTGGGTGTCTCGCCTCTGCAAATAGACGAGGATAATCCCAGTGTCACGGCTGTCGACCTCACCTCTCAGCCTCATGCGCGGCAGTGGTATATTGATTCCGTACCGCTCCTTTCGCAAGACAGTGTCGTCACTTATCGTGCAACCCCGTCGTGCGACAGTGTGCGGGTGATGCTGGTGGTGAACACCGATGTGTGTGCCGACACGGCATGGGCTTCCGTGCCGGTGAGGATTCAGGTGCTCTGGTTCCCCAATGTCTTTACGCCCGACGAGCCCACGAACAACCTGTTCCGAGGCTACGGCACCCGTGTGAAGGACTATGAACTGAGCGTCTATACCCGCTGGGGCGACTGCATCTTCAGGACTAAGGATATCAACGAGGGCTGGGACGGCACCTGTCACGGCGTGCGCAGCCCGGCGTCGGCCTACCCCTATGTGTGCCGCTACACCACACTGGAGGGCGAGCCCCGCACGGTGAGTGGCACTGTGGCATTGGTGAGATGATTTATTTTTTAAAACTAAAAGGTAAAAACTAAAAATGGCAGCTATTGTGAAAATAAAAACCAATATTCTGAAACTAAAAACCGGCATTGCCCTTTTAGTTTTTGGTTTTTACATTTTACCTTCCTACGCGCAGCCCATTGTGGCGCACGGCTATGAGTTCACGTATGGGGAGGATTCCACCCTGTGGATAGACATTGATTCGTCTTCCGTCTATTATGAGTCGTTTTTACACAATGCCAATGCCGAATCGTTTCCGCTTCCGTTTGACTTTACGGTCTATAATCGGACTTTTTCGGATTTTAACGTTTTTCGTAACGGAACAGTGTTGTTTGGGGATCAGCGTTATCTGTTGTCCGACAATTTTCTGTCGTTTCCTTTCGACAGGGATGTGTATGGAATATGGGGTTTGGGGGGCTCCAGACAGGTGCAGGATTGGCGCACTTGGTGCTCGCCTCCCGACTCCTTGGGGAACAGGACATATGTTCTGCAGATTACCACGCAAAACCTTCCCCCCGCCACTGTCACCAGTAATTGTGACAGCCTCATTTGGCAGCTACAGCTGCACGAGGGCGACAACTCCGTCGTGCTGGCCTACAGAAAGACTTCGGACGCTTTTCCCATACGGTACACGGGGACTGTGGGGATGCAGATGGGGCACAACCGATTCATAGCGGTGTCGCCGGCATATACGCCCATATTTGACACGGTGTGGACCACGATTCAGGACAGTATTGTCTATTCAGGATGGCCGGGCAACAACAGCTACTACCGCTTTGTGCCGGTTGACACAGTGTGCCCGCCGACTGCTGTGGTGGGGGTGCGTGGCTCGTGGCAGAGCCCCGGCACAGTGCAGTTGGTGTGGAACAGGTGCGACTGGCACAGCTCCTATACAGTGGAGTACGGCTACGAAGGCTTCACTCCCGGCACTGGTACGGTGGTATCCACGACCGACACGTCGGTGACGCTGACGGGTCTTTGTGAGGGGCAGAATTATGATGCGTATGTCCGCGCTGACTGTCCAGGCAGTCTGCTTTCTCCCGCTGCTTTGGTGCAGTTTCAGTCCCCCTGTGTCCCGTCGGCAGAGAACAGGATACCGTTTTATGACCTTACCGCGAGCGGTGTTGCCTGTTATACCGGCACAACGAGCGCACCCTCTTCAACCGTGGGTATTGTCGATTCGGGTTCTCTGTCGCCCTACTCCCGCCACACGGTGCATACCAATCCGTTGGAGCGCGACCCCTATACGAACAACCAGCTCTACACCATTCCTGCAGGGCACTGCCTCTCGGTGCGGTTGGGCAACTGGAGAATCTGGAGCGAGCAGGAGTCCATCACCTACACACTCCATGTCGATACCAACGACTACGACCTGCTGGTGCTGCGCTATGCGCTGGTGCAGGAGTATAACGTTCACCCGGTGCAGTACAACCCACAGTTTGAGTTCGACATCACCGATGTGCAGGGCAACCGCATAAGCGACTGTTACCACGGCCTTTTTTTTATGTTGTCGGACTACTATTCGGGCTGGAACCATGGGCTGGACGTTGTGGATTGGCGCGACTGGGAGGCTGTGGGTGTGGACCTCACGCCGCTGCACGGGCAGACTATCCGCGTCACCCTCTCCAACCGAGACTGCGCCGAACTGGGGCATTTTGGCTATGGTTATTTCACGCTCGAAAGTGCTCACAAGCATTTCCGTTCCACCTCGTGCGGTGAGATGACGGAGAACACGATCCATGCCCCGGAGGGTTTTTCCTACCGCTGGTACTGCGCTGCCGATACCTCGGTCACGCTCTCCACCGCCGACTCGCTGCATGTGTCCGATACGGGACTGTACTACTGCCGTGTCAGTCACCAGCTTTCGGGCTATGCGTGCAACTTTACGATGTCCACCTATGCGGGCTCGCGCTACCCTGCCGCTGCTTTCTCGCACGAATCGACAGACTCGTGCGGCACTCTGGTACGTTTCCTCAACCACAGCGTTATTGCCCGCGACAGCAGCCATACGAACCTTACATCTTACCCCTGCGAGCAATATCTGTGGGATTTCGGCGACGGGACAACCTCCACTGAAATCAACCCCGTGCACCAATTCACTGCCGACACCCTCCACATAGTGACGCTCTACGCCATGCTGGCCGACGGCGCCTGCGTGGATTCGGTCAGCGACACATTCTACTTCGATTTGCCCCGCGACACTGTCTTCGACACCATCTGTGCAGGACAGACCTATTTCTTCCACGGCGAAAGGATAAGGCAGCCGGGACGGTGGACCTATCTCGACAGTTGTTCGGGACATGTGCTCTACCTGCACCACTGGCCCAAGTACGACATTCAAATTTACGACACAATCACGATAGGCGAGACCTACACTTTCAACGGCAAGACCTTTTCGAGGCCGGTGCTATATACTGTGCAGCACACTTCGGTGAACGGGTGCGACAGTGTGGTGACCCTGCATCTGAGCAGCCGCGAGGAGCGTTCCCGCACCGTCTGCGAAACCGCCTTGCCCTTCATGTGGGAGGGTCGCACTTTTGCCGCCGCGGGGACCGACACGATGTATGTCGTGTCGCAGGCAGGAACCGACAGCATTGTCATTCTCCACCTGTCGGTGAGAAGGCAGCCTGTACTGCAGGTTACGCCGGAGCCCATCTGCACGGATAGACAGGGCTATCTGCTGCCTTTGTGCGACACGCTGTGCTACACCGTTGTGTCCGCGCCGCCCGACAGTCTTCTCCCTCCGGCCGCGATGCAGGGCGGCACAGAGTTCGACACCCTGCTGCTGCAACCGGCAACCACTACGGAATATTGGTTCACCGCCGATTATTGCGACACGCTTTCCTGTCCGGTGACCGATACCTTTTTGCTCGAGCCCATCCGGCCGGTGCAGGCACGTGTGGCTGTGGAACCGTCGTACCTGACCGAGACAGTTCGCGACCTGACGGCTATTGACCTCAGCCTTAACAACACGGAAAGGCAGTGGTTTGTCAATTCGGTGCTGCTTGCCGACAGCGACTCGGTTCTGCATTACCGTGCCGGTGAGGTGTGGGACAGTGTGCGCATCATGCTGGTTGCAAACAACGACTTTTGCACCGACACGGCATGGATCGCGGTGCCGGTGAGGATACAGAACCTTTGGTTCCCCAATGTCTTTACGCCCGACGAGCCCGCGAACAACCTGTTTCGCGGCTACGGCACCCATGTGAAGGACTATGAACTGAGCGTTTATACCCGCTGGGGCGACTGCATCTTCAGGACCAAGGATATCAACGAAGGCTGGGACGGCACCTGTCACGGCGTGCGCAGCCCGGCGTCGGCTTACCTCTACGTGTGCAACTATACCACACTGGAGGGCGAACCCTGCACCGTCTACGGCACCGTCACCCTGCTGAGGTAATTAAATTGAAAAGTGAAAAATGATTGCTTGATTGTCTGATTGCTTGAACGCTTGAGTGATTTGACCGCGCCAGCCACTCAGGAATTAACACAATCAAGCATTCAAGCAATAATTCAATTCTCAACTTATAGTGTGGCCAAGTATTGCCTGACGTGGTCGAAGACGATATCGGCGCGGATGTCGAAGGCCTCGCGCGAAGCGTAGCCGATATGTGGTACGCAGATGCAGTTGGGCGCAAGGAGCAGGGGGTGATCTTGCTGCAGGGGCGGCTCTTTCTCATACACGTCAATGCCTGCGCCGGCTATTTCCCCGTTGCGCAGGGCTTGGGCAAGGGCATCGATATCGACGACGTTGCCGCGGGCGGTGTTGATGAGCAGGGCGGTGGATTTCATCATGGCGATGCGTTCACGGCTGATGAGGTGGTGGGTGTCGGCATTGAGCGGCACGTGGAGTGTGACGATGTCGCTGCTGCGCATGAGGGTGTCGAGGTCGGTGTAGCGCACGCCGAGGTCTTCCACTTCTTTGTGATGACTGCGGTTATAGGCCAGCACGTTGCAGCCGAAGGCGAGGAGCAGGCGTATGGTGGCGGTGCCGATGGCTCCGGTGCCTACCACTCCAACGGTTTTGCCGCGCAGTTCGCGCCCCAGGAAGTTGGCGCGTGTGCCTCCCTGTCGGGTGGCGGCGTCGAGGGATGTGATGCGGCGCAGCAGGTCGAGCATAAGGCCCACGGCGAGTTCGCTGACCGCTGTGGTAGAGTAGCCCGCGGCGTTCTGCACGGTGATGTTGTGCTGGCGGCAGTAGGCCAGGTCTATATGGTCGAGGCCGGTGAAGGCCACGGAGAGGTATTGCAGACGGGGACACTGGCTGAGAACGGCTGCAGGAAGCGGGATGTTGGAGATGACCGCTATGTGGGCGTCGGCCATGCGGGCAGCGAGGACGGCGGGGTCTTCGTTGCGGTCGAGGTGGTAGTGGAATGTGTGCCCGAGGGCGGCAAACTGGTTGCCGAGTTCTTCAAAATGCTCACGGCTGATGCCGAGAGGCTCTACGCATACGATGTTCATGGTGTTTTATTTTTTCTTTTTGACGCTGAATCCGAAGCCTCCGAGTTTTTCGCCAAGGGCATAGTATTTGCCGTGGGAGAAGGCAAGCGGGCGCGTGTGGTTAAGCTGGAAAGCGCCGGTGGCTTTGTCGATGAGGCTGTCCTCGGCATTGACGGCCACCACGTCGGAGATGAACATGTGGTGGGTGCCGAGGGGACGTATCTCGGTGACGCGGCACTCGATGTTGAGTGGGCTTTCGGCGATGAGAGGTGCCTTGACAATCTGGGCGGGCTGCGGCGTGAGGTGAAGGGTCTTGAATTTGTCGTAGTCGCGGCCGCTGCGCACGCCGCACCAGTCGGTGGCCTGTGCGAGGGCGGCGGTGGTGAGGTTGATGACGTATTCGCCCGTGCGCTTGATGATGTCGTAGGAGTGCCGCTCCGGCCGCAGGGATATGTAGCACATGGGCGGGTCGGTGCAGAGGGTACCCGTCCAGGCCACTGTGACGATATTATAGTTGTCCGGCTGGTCGCCGCAGGAAACCATGACGGCCGGAAGGGGGTAGATGAGTGTGCCTGGCTTGAAGGGTACTTTCATGTTCAGAGGGACTAGTCTTTGAACTTCTTGTCGAGTTCCTCTATCCAGCCCCGGAACTGCTTGTCGGTCTCGGCCAGATTGGCGACGGTCTTGCAGGCGTGGAGGACGGTGGCGTGGTCTTTGTTGCCGCACTGGAGGCCGATGATGGCGAGGGAGGATTTGGTGAGTTTCTTGGCAAAGTACATGGTGAGCTGGCGAGCCTGGACGATTTCGCGTTTACGGGTTCGCGACTGGATGCTCTCGATGGGGATGTTGAAGTAGTCGCAGACCACCTTTTGAATATAGTCGATGGTGACTTCGCGGTTGGTGCTTTTGACAAACTTGTCAACCATCTGGCGGGCCAGGTCGATGGTGATGTCGCGGTGGTTGAGGGAGGATTGCGCCATGAGTGAAATAAGGGCGCCTTCCAGTTCGCGGACGTTGGTATTGATGTTGTAGGCAATGTATTCAATGACCTCGTCGGGCATTTCCACACCGTCGTTGTTGAGTTTCTGGCGCAGGATGTTCATGCGGGTCTCCACGTCGGGAGGAAGCAGCTCGGCAGCCAGTCCCCATTTGAGGCGCGAGGTGAGGCGTGTCTCGAGGCCCTGCAGCTCGCTGGGAGCCTTGTCGCTGGTGATGATGAGCTGTTTGTTGGCTTGGTGTAGCGTATTGAAGATATGGAAGAAGGCCTCTTGTGTGCGACCGGCTTTGTTGCTCCAGAACTGGATGTCGTCCACAATGAGCACGTCAACCATTTCGTAGAAGTGGACAAAGTCGGAGGTGGTGCCGTTGCGTCCGGCATCCATATACTGCTGCATAAACTGCTCCGATGTGACATAAAGGACTGTGAGTTCGGGGTGCAGCTCTTTTGTCTTGAGACCTATGGCGTTGGCCAAGTGGGTTTTGCCCAAGCCTACGCCGCCGTGGAGCATGAGGGGGTTGAACGAGGTCTTGCCGGGTTTTTCTGCCACGGCGTAGCCTGCGGCGCGTGCCAGACGGTTGCATTCGCCTTCCACATAGTTGTGGAGGGTGTAGGTGGAGCTCAGCTGCGAGTTGATGCGCACCTTTTTGAGACCGGGGATGACAAAGGGGTTGGGAAACTCGTGGTTGTCGCCGTGGCTGAGGTTCATCGGTATGTCCTTCGGCGGGTTGATGGTGGACTGCCGTCCCGTGGAGGGCATGCGGGTGGTGACAGGCGATTCCGAGATGCTTGTGGCCATGACGATGCTATATTGCAGCCCAGCCTCGTTGCCCAGGGTGAGCTGGATGGCTTTCTTCAGCAGGTCGGCATAGTTCTGCTCCAGCCACTCATAGAAAAAGGGACTGGGCACTTGTATTATTAATGTATTGCCGTCGAGCTTAACCGGCACGATGGGTTCGAACCATGTGCTGAACACTTTCTCGTTCTCCTTGCCGGTCAGGTTGTCTTTGATAAACCCAAGACACTCGGCCCATACTCTCTGATAGTCTTTCTCCATATTGTCGATTATTATGTGTTGGCGGTTAGTCGCCCTGTTTTTGTTCTACTTATGTATGTTTGTACTTTTGTTTTCTACAATGCAAAGTTGCAACATTTTTATCACCTATTGGGGTGAAAAATAAATTTGCATTATTGGGATTTTTTTTATAAAGCACATGCGTCATTTGGCCATGCCTGAACCATGCTTGTATGTAAAAAGGGCTGAATAATAACTTTTTTACCTTTTTGCCCCCTTTCTGTCTGCTCGTAATATACGATTATTTTCTGAATAGTTGATGTTTTTTTTCGTTTTTTTACTCACTTTGGTGAAAAATGTTGATAATATTTTCAACTTGTTGAACAATAGTGGAGTGGGGAGTGATAATGTGTATAAGTATCTTGTTTATAGTGTTTTGTCTTCAATTTGCTGATAATCATGCACCCCTTTCGGAGGGGTGTTTTATTAACTCGCTAATCTTCAAAAATATGTTTTTTTATCCACAAACGACGGTTAAAAAGAATGCTTCTGCAAGCACATGTTTTTGGTTGGAAAAAACGGGTTCCCCCGACGGAGGGCAGGTGGGTCGCATGGTCTGCAATCCTGCGGCGACGCTTGTCCGGCGGCGGTTCGGAACAGGTGTGCACACACGATTGTGGAACCCATTTGTAAATTTTTTTATCAAAAAGTACTAATATATTAAAATAAAAGAGTAACTTTGCAGTCTGAAACAATTGGGAAAAAAATCAAAATTATAATATAACCTATTTAAATTCAAATCAAATGAAAACAGCTTATAATTTCAATGCAGGTCCCTGCGTCCTGCCCAAAGAGGCCATTGAGTCCACTATCAATGCCATTCGCGACTTCGACAACACCGGTATCGGTCTGCTCGAGATTTCCCACCGTACCCCTGGCTGGGAGCGCACCATGGAAGAAACCCGCCAGCTGTGGCGCGACCTGTTGAACATCCCCGCCGAATACGAAATCCTTTTCCTCGGTGGTGGTGCCAGCACTGGCTTTATGGATGTCCCTGCCAACCTTCTTAACAAGAAAGCTGCTTACCTGCAGACTGGTGTGTGGGCCAAGAAAGCCGCCAAAGAGGCTAAGAACTTCGGCGAGACCGTGATTGTCGCTTCTTCCGAGGACAAGACCTACAGCTACATCCCCAAGGGTTGGACCGTTCCTGCCGACGCCGACTACTTCCACATCACCACTAACAACACCATCTACGGTACCGAGATCCGCAAGGACTTTGCTGCCAACGAGATTAACAACGTGATGCTTGTTGCCGATATGAGCTCCGACATCATGAGCCGTCCCGTCGACGTGAAGAAGTATGGTCTCATCTATGGCGGTGCCCAGAAGAATGTCGGCCCTGCCGGTGTCACCTTCTACATCGTCCGCAAGGACATCCTCGGCAAGATCACCGACCGCAAGTACATGAACCCCCTGCCCACCATGGTGGACTTCCGAACCCACGCTGCTGAAGAGGCCAAGAACATCTCCATGTTCAACACTCCTCCGGTGAGCGCCATCTTCGTGATGCACGAGACCCTGAAATGGGTTAAGAACACCATCGGCGGCGTAGCTGAGATGGAAAAAATCAACCTCAAGAAGAGCGCCCTGCTTTATGAGGAAATCGACCGCAACACCATGTTCCGTGGCACCGTCGAGAAGGAAGACCGTTCCATCATGAACCACTGCTGGGTGATGGCCGAGGGTCGCGAGAACCTCGAGGCCGACTTCATGGCCTTCGCCAAGGAGCGCGGCATGGTTGGTATCAAGGGTCACCGCAGCGTCGGCGGCTTCCGTGCCAGCCTCTACAACGCTTGCCCCATCGAGGCCGTCGAGGCTCTCGTCCAGTGCATGCAGGACTTCGAGAAAGCTCATAAGTAATTTGAGTGATTAGTGAATTGTGAATGGTGAATTGAGACCGATTCGCTATTCACAATTCTTCCATCAATGTTTTCTCGAAAATGTACCATCGTGACTTGAATGTTTGGAGAGAGGGTATTGAACTGGTGAAGATGACATATAAGTTGTTGGAACAGTTCCCCAAGAATGAGGAGTTTGCTCTCTCTTTTCAGATACGAAAGTCTGTGGTTTCAATACCTTCTAATATAGCAGAAGGGTGTGGCAGGGATTCAGACAAGGAATTATATCATTTTTTGGGTGTTTCCGCAGGATCTCTGGCCGAATTGGAGACCCAATTATATATAGCGAAGGAATTAGGCTATATTGATGATACAACAGAGGTTGAAAACAAAATGATGGCTGTTCAGAAATTACTTACAGGCTTTAAAAAGTATATTAAAACAAATATTGATAATCAAGAATCTGTGAAGAAGTGAACTCTTGCAATTCACAATTCACAATTCACAATTCACAAAAAACAATGAAGATATTAGTTGCTACCGAAAAACCCTTTGCTAAGGTTGCTGTTGACGGCATTCGCGAAGTGGTTGAGAAGAATGGCCACGAACTGGCTCTTCTCGAGAAATACACCGACGTGAACGACTTCTATAAAGCCGTTGCCGATGCCGACGCTCTCATCGTCCGCTCCGACAAGGTCACCAAGGAGGTCATTGACCACGCCAAGAACCTGAAAATCGTCGTGCGTGCCGGTGCCGGTTACGACAACCTCGACCTCGAGGCCTGCACTGCCCGTGGCATCGTTGCCATGAACACTCCTGGCCAGAACAGCAACGCCGTCGCCGAGCTGGTCATGGGCATGCTTGTCTATGCCGTCCGCAACTTCTACAATGGCAAGAGCGGCTCCGAGCTTATGGGCAAGAAACTGGGTATCCTCGCCTTCGGTAACGTGGGACGCAATGTAGCCCGTATCGCCAAGGGATTTGGCATGGATGTCTATGCCTACGACGCATTCCTCACTGCCGAGCAGATCAACTCCAGCGCGATGGCCAAGGCCGTCCCCAGCCAGGAAGCTCTGTTCGAGACTTGCGACATCGTCTCCCTGCACATCCCCGCTACCGCCGAGACCAAGCAGAGCATCAACTACGACCTCGTAGGCAAGATGCACAAGGGCGGTATCCTCGTCAACAGCGCCCGCAAGGAAGTCATCGACGAGGCTGGTCTGCTCAAGCTGATGGCCGAGCGCACCGACCTGAAGTACATCACCGACATCATGCCCGATGCCGATGCCGAGTTCAAGGCTTTTGAAGGCCGCTACTTCGCCACCCCCAAAAAGATGGGTGCCCAGACCGAAGAGGCCAACATCAACGCCGGTATTGCAGCCGCCAACCAGATCTGCGATTTCTTCGCCACCGGCTGCACCAAATTCCAAGTGAACAAATAATTTTTCATAGGGATTTTAAAGGTGGGGGGAAGGCTTTTGTCTTCCCCCTTTTTTTTCATCACTCCCACCGTCATTGCCCATGCTCTGCATCTTCAATCCCGAACACGACCTCTGCCTTGCCAACGGCAACCGCCACTTCATGCCGCCCTCGTCGGCCTTGCTGTTTGCCCGCGAGGGAGCCTCGATTATGCAGGTGGTGTATCCCGATGCGGTGGCAGTGCCGTCTATCCAGGCGGGGCAGGCCTATGCCGCCTTGGCCGATGGGACAGGCAGGCAGTGTGCTGGATGCCCTGCCATAGTGCCGTGGGGCTGGAACATCACCCTGAAGACTCAGCTGCTCAAAGCCGGCATTCCCGCCGAGGCAATGCCCGACGACAGTCGTCTCGACCTCTGGCGGCAGCTGCAGCATCGCAGCACCCTGCTCCCCCTGCAGCCCGAAAGCCGTGCCGTCACCCTTCGCGACGAAGTGGAGGAAATGCTTGCGCTGCATGGCGACGTGGTGCTGAAAGCCCCGTGGTCGGGCTCTGGTCGCGGGTTGCGCTGGATTGGCAGCCGCATGACCGAGCACGACATCCGATGGATGGACAAGGTGGTCCGTGAGCAGCGATGCGTCATCGCCGAGCCTCGGCGCAGGGTGGCCGACGATTTTGCCCTTGAATACAGGGTACAGGGTGGCCGCCTGCTCTTTGTGGGCTATTCACTTTTTCAGTCCGAAAAAGGGGTCTATCGCTCCAATCTGCTGCTTGGCGACGAGGCAATAGCCGCGCGCACAGGCTTTGCCGACCGGGAGAAGACTGAGCTGGAAGAGTGGCTGACCCTCCACATCGCACCGCACTACGAAGGTCCGTTGGGTGTGGATTGCATCCGAACAGAGGACGGCGTCGTTTTTGTGAGCGAGCTGAATCTGCGCCACACCATGGGACTGGTGGCGCACTGCTATCTGCAGCAGCATCCCGAAGCCGAGGGTCGCTGCCTGACGCTCGAAGGCAAGAGGCTGTGTGTCGCCAGATAGCATGTCGGCATCCGTTGGCAGTTTGTTTGTCATTTCGTTATAGCTCTAATCGCTAAACAAAAATCGGTCATTAGACCGACTTCTAAACCTATAGTTTTGACAATTTTCCCCTTCGTTAGGCTACCGCCGTTGGGCAAGAGATGCTCCCTTCGTTCTTCGCTCGTTCTCCGCTCGTTCTTCGCTTTTAAAGCGAAGAACGAGCGAAGAACAACCGTGGAACGAGCGAGGAAAATACGGAGTATCAGTGTCTTTACGGTTTTGCATTGGTTTATTCTTATTTATTGTGGAATAAATGGGAAACGACAGTCGGGCTGGGAAGAAAACAAGACTGGGACAGCAGAAAGTGATGACGATATATTGTTTTGATAATCATTGTGTTTTGTATGTATAGTGTATGGTTTGTTTTAGGAAAATGATGAGAAAAACATGTTTTTTGGAATTTTATTCGTATTTTTGCAAATTGTTTTATGAGGGAGTAATTGGCGGCAGAGGCCGTGAGCGATGTCAACAAATCCCTGGCCTGCAAAGGCTTGGTATCGCTCGCAAGCAATGAGACTCATAGGTGCGGGTCGCCGCGTCTGTGGTCTTTTCTTTTTTCCGGCCATCTCTCTCGGAACAACAAACAAATAGAATAATAAAGAACAGAATATGACATCGAGATTTATCTTCTTCGGAGCCTTCATGGTTTTCATCATTCTGATGCTGGCCATGGATTTGGGCGTGTTTCACAAGAAAGACCATGTGATTAAGATTAAGGAGGCGGCCATCTGGACAGGCATCTGGGTGACGCTGGCCATGCTGTTCGGCCTGCTGCTGAGGTTCAAGGCGGAGTGGGTGCACGGCATCACCTGCATGGACGACTTGCTGCAATATATTGAGGGCGGCACGCTGGCGTCGCATATCAGTGCCGGCATGGACTATGCGGCGGCGCTGGAGGTATATCGCAAGGAGATTTTCTCGCAGTATCTGGCTGGCTATTTCCTTGAGGAGACGCTGTCGATTGACAACATCTTTGTGATGATTATGATTTTTGTCAGCTTCGGCATCGACAAGCAGTATTATCACCGTATCCTGTTCTGGGGCATTCTGGGTGCCATTGTGATGAGGTTCCTTTTCATCTTCCTGCTTGGTGCGGTTATCCACAAGTTCTCTTGGGTGCTTGCCATCTTCGGTGTGATATTGATTTACAGCGGTATCAAGATGTTCCGCGACAAAGGTGATAAACACATTGACACAGCCAACCATCCGGTGGTGAAGCTGGCCAGCCGTTTCCTGCCCGTGAGCCGTCATACCCACGGCCACGACTTTTTCATCAAGCAAGACGGTCGTGTGTATATGACACCGCTGTTCCTGGTGCTGCTGGTGATTGAGTTCTCGGATGTGATTTTTGCCGTCGATAGCATCCCGGCAGTGTTCTCAGTGACCACCGACACCTATATCGTTTATTTCTCCAATATCTTCGCCATCATGGGACTTCGGTCGCTGTTCTTCCTGCTGAGCAATGTGACGGACATGTTCTGGCTGCTGAAATACGGCCTGGGCGTGCTGCTGTGCTTTATCGGTGTCAAGATGATAGGGCACGAGTTCTTCGGCTTGGAGATTAGCACGATTGCCTCGCTGATGGTCATCCTCGGCATCCTGGTTGGTTCGATTGCCCTTTCGCTGCTTTTCCCCAAGCGGGCCAAGCAGGCGGTGGAGTAGTGTTGGGAATCATATAAAATACGCGTTATCACGTTAGAGGCTTTGCTCATAGCACTGGCGCTTTGCGTTGACAGTTTGGTGGTGTCCACCACCAGCAGTTTCCGCAGCAAGATGGCTTTCCGCCGGGGGCTGCTGATGGCAGTTGTGTTTGCTTTTTTCCAAGGGTTGTTTCCGCTGCTGGGGGCGCTGCTGGGCGCGGCGTTCAAGGATGTTGTGGCCGCTGTGGACCACTGGATAGCCTTCGGTTTGCTGCTTGCCGTGGGCGGCAAGATGATATGGGATGCCCTCTTTGCCAAGGAAGACGACAAGGTGCTTGATGTCACCAGTTTCGGCACCATGTGCGTGTTGGGCATTGCCACCAGCATCGATGCCTTTGTGGTGGGTATCGGCTTCGGCTTGGACAGCACGCTGTCGCAGACCCTCTTCACTGTGGCGGTGATAGGGGTTGCCACATTTATCGTTTCGCTGGCGGGCTGGTATCTGGGCAAACGCAATGTACCGGTGCCGGAAAAGATTGCCGGTGTGGTGGCGGGTGTTGTGCTGATAGGCCTTGGAGTCTATACCCTGTTGGAGCACACGGTGCTTTAGCCTTTTTTATGTAGCGTTCGGCATTAGAAATCGAAGCCTGCGCTGAGGTAAACACCCCAGGGTGAGGGTTGGTTGTAGCGGGACCAGTGGACGTTGAACAAGATGGGACCGATGAATGATTTGTGGCCGTATTGCAGTGCAAAGGCATAGTCGGTAAGGGTGTTCAAGCGATACGCGGAGGCTTCCTCATCATCGAGATTACCGGCAAATGTGCTGAATCCCGCAGCGGTGAAGGAGATGTAGTCTTTGGGGGCGATTTGCCAGCGGAAATCGATATTGGCCACAACTTCGGCATGGGAGTAGGAGAAGAAGTGAGGCATATTGTAGCCGATGTATGGAAGTTGGTTCTCGTAGAATCGTCCGGGGGTGATGCCTCCGATATAGCTTTCCATCCATGAAGGAACTATGCCTTCGACGAATCTGCCTTCGAATAGCGCGAGGTTGGAGTGGAGCCAGAGCGAGGGCAGGATGGTGAAGGCTTTGGCAACAGGGATGGCGGCCTTGATTTGGGCATTGATGTTGTTGGATCTAAAGTAAATGTGCTCGATCGTATTATACCATGCGTCAGGGTAGCAGTAGTGGTAGATGTAATAGTCGTAACGGAAGCGGGCGTTGATGCCCTTGGTGGGGAAGTAGCTGTCGTCGGTGTTGTCGTA
>CADAQX010000012.1 GCA_902790215.1 uncultured Bacteroidota bacterium
CAGGGCAACGCCCTGGGGAAAGTGGTTAGTATATTGCCTCGCCCTGAAAGGGCAAAACCATTAATCGGACAACACATATTGTTCATCATATTCAACTTTGTATAATGATATGTAGGTTTATATTACCGAACGATTGCGACATGTTTATAATGCTTTTGCCCCTACGGGGCGTTTGTTATTTCTTATTTTCTTACCCAAGGCGTTGCCATTGGGCTGACTGATTGTTGACCTTTCAGGCCGTCCCACCTACCTCTATTTCTCCGCTCATCAGCTTGGGAAGCAAGCGGTCGCGGGCTTCGGTGAGGAGACGGATTTGGCTATCTGCTTTCATTATTTCATCATCAATATTTCCTGCAATTGTATTAAATCGGATTGTCAAATCATCTGTAGGAGTTGTAAAAACCAATTTATGCAATTCATCTTTTGAAATCGAGGCAAAAATTGCGCCGTTCCCTATTATATTATCTTTGAAGAACCGTTCCTTCAACAGATAAAACAAGAAACTCTGAAATCCTTTCTTATGTGTCATCGCTGCTAAGCCACGACCTATGACTACTCTGTTCTTTGTAATATTCAAACGTCCAACAGGTGCTCTCACACTAAATAACACACTATTAGGTTCAGCAATTCTTGTGAAAGAAATACTATATGTATTATCAACAACAAATCTGTTTCCAAAACTTCCTACACCTTGATGAAATGGCAAACCATTAAATTCATTGTTGTAGTATTCAGATTTTGGACTTTGCCCCATTATTATTTCTGTAAATTCTATTAACGTTTTCTTCTCCCAGCCTTCAGGGAGGCCGTTGACAATTTTGGTGTTTTCGTGGCCGGGGAAGCGGAGGTCGACGAACCATTCCTTATAGAGTCGCTGCGCTGCTTCCTCCAACAACTTTATCTGCTTCTGATAGTTCTCTATCAATGAGTCGTAGCGAGAAAGAAATTTCCCAATCTTTATTTGAATCGTTTTATCTTGCTCTGCTACTAACTCTATCTTCTCGAAATTAGATTTTGAAACATACTCTCTACCTGATGCCGTTCCTAAATTATAGGATTTTAGTCCTGGCAAAAAATGCTTTATCAGATAATAGACATACTCATTGTCATAGTTTTCGTTACAAATGATAGAATTGATAGATTGATTCGTATAACAATCACAAGGAGCCATCGTCATCTTTGTTCCTATTGTACCAATACATGGAACGCAGATAGCACCTTGGGGGATTTGACTACTTTTGTATTTCTCTGCAGCAACTTTAGAATACATTTCCTCTGTTTCATAAGTGTATTTGCTTTGCTCAGAAATATCTGTAGGCTTAATGAACACAGCATAATCACCATAATAGTTCTTATTGGTGGTAGGAGGCGTCTTTCCTGTAATGACAGTACCCAATTCACCTATGGTAATTGTCTTCCTCATCCCTCATCCTCCTTCTGTTTCTTCCTTTGTTCTAGTTCTGCCACAGTGCGGTCAACCACTTCTTGCAGTTGATAGGTGGCAACACCCAAAGGTTTCTGAATGTCCTGTAATGACCACTCAACAACAGTTTTGTCTGTTGACTTACATATAATCAAGCCGACAGATGGATTGTCACCCTCCCCACGAAGCAGCTTATCAGCTGCCGTGACATAGAAATTGAGTTTACCGGCAAACTCGGGTACGTACTTAACCGCCTTAAGTTCGATGATGACGTAACGGTGCTGCGGTATGTGGTAAAACACCAAATCGGGGAAGAATGTTTGTCCACCGGGCATCTGCAGCTCCATTTGTCTGCCAACGTATGAAAAACCCTTGCCCAACTCCAGTAAGAACTGTGTAACATTGGCAACGAGCGCTTCTTCCAAATCATGCTCACTATACCTCTCCTCTAAAGACAGGAATTCAAAGTGATAGGGGTCTTTCAGTATCTCTTTTGCCAACTGACTCTGTGGAACAGGCAAGGTGGTATCGAAATTGGTAATGGCAGCTCCATGAACTTGGAAAAGTCCTGCTTTTATCTGATTCTCCAGATATGGACGCGACCAGTTTTCACCAATGGCTTTATTGATATAGTATAGTGCTTCTTCCAACGAGTTACACCTTGTGAATATCTCTATATGCTGACCCCAAGGTAAATGACCAAACAACTCGGGCATGTTTATTTTTTCGTGAAGAATTTCGTCAACGACTCGTTGACGATTTGTGTCTCCAAATTGGTCACCAGCTTGGTGGCCAATTTCGTCAACAGACCATTGACGATCTTTGAATTTCTCATAATAAAAGTCATACCAGCGCTTCATATACTTTAGATTTGTAACTGAAAAGCCGGTTGCATCAGGAAATTCTGACCTCAGGTCAAGACTCAGTTGATTAAAAAAACCACTGCCCCATTTGCTTTCTGCCTGTATCTGAGTGATGTCGCGCCCTAGACTCCAATAGTATCCGAGCATGGCCGTATTTACACGTACAGCAGCTTTCGCCTGGCTGTACAGGAAACGTCGTTTTAAGTCTGCCAACCATTCTACATATTCTTTGTCAGCCAACATCCCGTCACGCACAACAAATGCCGGTTCCATTATGTTATCTTTCTTTTTCATTTCAGCTCCTCCCATGCTTTTTGTATCTCAGCCATCAGGGTGTTGGCTTCCTTGTTCAGCTGCGCCAATTCGGCATGTATCTCGTTCATGCGCTCATGGAAATCCACACCGTCGTCTTCCTGTTCGGCCACACCCACGTAAGCACCGGGAGTCAGCGAGTAGTTCTTCTCCTCAATCTCCTGAATGGAGGCTATTTTGCAGAGGCCGGGGACATCTTGATAAATACCATCTTCCCCAAATTTTGAGACAAGCCATACGGCTTCGGTCACCATCGTCTTGGTGGACAATGTTAATTCAAGTTCAGCCTCATCGGCTGCAATGCCCGCTTTTATTCCATCTTTTTCTTTCTTCCCTTTTGTGGCCTTTAAGGTTTCCTGTTGTTTCTTTATGGTTTCTTTATACAAACTCTCTTCTGCATCCAATATTCCAAGCGCCTTTTCAAAAGTCATGTCAGTTTCATGCCATGCATAACTATCATGTTTTTCTGCATGTTCACTCAGCGCAGCCCAATATGCTTTGATGAGTCTTTGATACTTCTCTTTCTCGCCACGATACAGGTGTACAATGGCTTGCAAGTTGCGCAGCTGCCACTCGGTCCATTCATTCAGGGTGCGGTCAACTACGGTGTAGTAGTTGCGGGCATCGATAAAGAGCACTTTGTCGCGGATGTCGGCATGCTTGTTGCGGTCGAAGAACCACAGTGAGCAAGGCAGCGAGAGGGTATAGAAGAAGTTGTTGCCGACGCTGACCATCACATCCACATCTCCTGTCCGTACAAGTTTTTCTCGTATGTCGCGGTCTTTGTTGGCGCTATCGGTTGCCGAACTGGCCATCACAAATCCTGCACGGCCATGCTCGTTCAGGTAGGCATAGAAATAGCTTATCCAAAGGTAGTTGGCATTGCCTATCTCCTTGGTCTTGGTGTTCACGCCGGGCAAACCAAAGGGAAGCCGTCCTGCTGCCGAAGCCGACTCGGCCTTCACCTTGTCGACATTGAAAGGTGGATTGGCCATCACATAGTCACACCGGCCGGCGAGGTTGTGGGCATCGTGATAAAAGGTGTTGGCTTCGTCGCCTGAGACTATCTTACCATTCAAACCATGCACTGCCATATTCATCAGACAGAGTTGGGCGTTGTATTCCACCTTCTCTTGACCGTAGAAAGTCATGCTGGTGTTGGCATCCAATCCTGCCTGATTCACAAAATCACCCGTCTGAACAAACATACCGCCACTGCCACAGGCGGGGTCGAGCATCACACCTTGGGTGGGCTCCAAAACGTTCACCAGCATTTTCACCAACGACTTGGGTGTGAAGAACACGCCGTCGTCGCTGGCCACAGCTTTGGCAAACTTGGAGAGGAAATACTCATAGATACGGCCTATGATGTCGCCTCCTACCTCGTCAATGGTCTTGTTGTTGAAGATACGCAAAAGTTCACGCAACAGGTCGTCGGCAAACATGGTGTAGGTCTTGGGCAGCACTCCCGTCAGTTGTTCGCTCTGTTCCTCCACCAACTGCATGGCATAATTAACGGCTTCGCCAAGGGAATTGATATCTTGCCCGTCTTTAGTCTTCAGGCTTTGGTCTATGATGTTCTCAGGTAGGTTTACCAAATAGTCGAATTGTGCTTCTCGAGGCAGATACAGGGCACTCTTGGCCACGAAGTCATTTGGCTCGACAGGCATCACCCTACCACCACGCATCGGTCGGCCTTGCAATATTTCAGCCTCCACCATCTTGTATCGACTATATGCATAGCGCAAAAAGAGCAATGCAAGCACAGGCATACAATACTGGCTGCTAGTGAGCTTACTACCCTGCCGAAGGAGGTCAGCCGACTCCCACAGTTCTGCTTCGAGTTTTCGTATATTGATCATGTGATATTAGTTTACAAGTTCTTCTTTCAGCCGGAAGGCTTTAGGGTCAATTGTCATTTGGTAGATTTTGATGTCGGGATTGCATTTATGGGCAACCTTGATGACCTTTTCTTTGTCTTTCTTGCTTATGTTCACTCCCAAATAGACAGATTCGAAACATTCTCCGCCAATATCAAGAAATGCACGGATTGTTTTCCAAGGAATGGGGCCGTCTTTTTCGTCCTGTCCCGGTAATAGACGCATATATTCTGGACTTGGGTCGTAAGAAACAAGGCGAACCTCTTGCTCATGCTTCCATTCTATGGCTTTGGTGGCAAATAGATGGGAATCATTGGTGGTATCATGCCTATCGATAATGTCTCGGTATTGAACCTCATATTCATGGCATCCAATGATGAGACCAATCATGCGGTTATAATATTTCCTTGTTTTTTCCATATCTAAACCAATGCAGACACCTGTATGTTTGGAGTAATAACTCCACATCAAAATAGAATCGTGGACTTTAGAAAGGCTACAGATATAAGCTTTATCGCGTTGGTTTAGCCTCTTGTTATATTCCACTTCAGAAACTACCTTTGATGGCAAGCCTCTATAATGAGGTATCGCATCCTTTGGAATATCAATATACGCAGGATGGCAGTCGAATGGGTCGTTCAACTGTGTAGCGTTGGTAAACATCAGAGTGCCATAATACAGCATCATTAGCCCACCATCTGCATCAAGGTATTTATAAAGCCTTTCCACACTCATATTCTTTTTCTACAAAGAAAAGTCAATGCTCTATATTTCAGTTAAATAAGACTATATCATCAAAGAGATGTCTTAATTACGATTACCCAGTTTTTCGTTACTACTACGTTGTTATTCGAGTGCAAAGATACGATTTTTTCTTGACATCTTAATATTTTAAACCCAAATCGGTCGTTAGGGTTAAACCCAAATCGGTCATTAGGTCGACATTTATATCCTTTCTCACTTTTTCAGGTCTGTTTATGCCATATCAGCATTTCTTTCGGCATCTTTACCACATCCCTGTCTCGCCGTAGCCCGCTACGCCTTCGACAGCGATGCGGCCAATCTGCTCGAAACAAATACTAATCTGGCATAAACCCTAATGACCGATTTGGGTTAAATGAAAACATCGTTAACAAATTCCTATTTGTGGACGATTGAGGAATGTTGAGGTAACGGTTACAACTATTATTTGTAGTTTTGCAACCGAGAACCTTGGTAATGGTAGACGGGAATTGTTGAATTACACCGTGATTATCAACCATTTCACCCTAGCCTCTGCCAGGTTGAGGTCTTTGAAATACTGTGTTTGGGTTAATCGTACCAACTCAATAATTGGCGATGTAGTTTAGGGCGGCGTCAAGCTGTGGTGCAAAGCTTCCGTTGTGGTCTTTGCGCAACACTATCTTATCGGGAGTGTGGCCGATGCCTTCGGTCACCCGGCCACCGATAAGGGCTTCGAATGTGGAGGTGTATATGTAGTGTCCTCGGAGGTTGGCTCCGTCGCCAAAGGGGCCTCCGTAGTTGAGGTTGATGTCGGTATAGGGTTGCAGGGGACAGTTGGCGCCATATGTGCGCTCGCCAATTGTATAGGCAGTGGGAAGGGCGGCCTTGGCACACATGGGTTCTATCTCGCCCATGCTGATAGAGTTTATGTCGCAGAGAATGACGTAGGGGATGCGCTCAGCGGTGATATCGCGGAAGTATTTCTTGTTGGGTCTGACATGGTAGGGAACCCACTGGGAGTATTCGAGACGTCCGGGACCTTCTTTGTAGCGGGTCTGCATAACCTCGACAGGTTGCTTGATGAAGGAGCCGATGAGGTAGTCGAGGTCGTCCTGAAAACCGCCATTGTTGCAGCGGTTGTCGAGGATGATGCCAGCCAGTTGGTCGCGAGGGGTGTCGGTGATGGCACGAAGCCAGTGGTCGAGGAGTTGAGCACCGTCGCCAGCCATGGTGCCGTCGCCAAGGCTGCGGATTATTGGTGTGAAAGCGGCCATGGACTGCCAGAGATAGGGTACACGACGGCCATCGGACAGTTGGAAGAGAATGTAGTGGTAGGTAACCATGGACGAGATGGCCTCCTCGCGGAAGACGAAGGAGCCGGATTCGTGGGCGAGGACAGTATAGCCATTGGACTCGATGTCGTTGAGAAAAGCAAGGAGGGCGGGTCGCTCGCTGGAGTTGTATTCGATGAAGTAGTCGCGCTGGCCGACCTCTTCCCTACCCGGCCGGATGGTCACGATATTGTCGGAGTCGGCAGGATGAGGATGGATGTTCTGGATGTAAACAGACATGTGGTGGTCCTTCATGTTGCCGAAGATGCCATGGTAGAGGTTGTAGAGATCGTCGTTACGGACACTGTCGCCTTTGGCATAACGCTGGTCGAGGGCTTGGAATTGCGGTAGGTAACGGCTGTAGACAGCATCCCAGTCGGTGGTGTCGACATCCCAGAAGACATAGCCTGTGCTGATGCTTTTCCATAGGAAGGTGAACTGTTCTTCGTAGGTGTTGTAGGCCAGTTTATGGCTCTCGCCAATATAAGGGACATAGTCGGACTCTTTGCGGCAGGAGCCGAAGAGCAGCGCGAGGACGGCAGTAAGTATGATTGTCTTTTTCATTGCTGTTCTTTTTTGTTGAATTGATAGGAGATGCCAAGGGTGAAGGAGCCAGTGTTGAGGTAGCGATAGTCCTGCAAGTGGTTGTAGCCGACATGATGACTGACAAGGTCGTAGAACAGGAGTGCATCGAGGTGGAGCGCAAGGCACGAGGTAAGGCCATAGCTGATGGCCATGCCGCAGGCAAGGCCTGCATCAAAGCGACGCTCCTCACGGGTGAAAGGACGCTGCTTGTCGAAATCGATGAAATAGACATCGTAGTCGGTCATGCCATAGGTGGTGCCTTTGACACGCTGTCCCAGCCAGTAGCCGCAGAAGCCCCCGAGCAAAAAGTGTCCGCGCAGACGCTGGCCGCCGAAGGAGAAGTCGGCCATGACAGGCAGGGCAAGGTAGGTGTTGCGGTGGTCGGTATAGACCGGCGAGATGTAGTTGAGATGGCGCTGCAGGCGATGGCTGCGCTGCATGATGTCGAGGTCGGCACGCACTGCCAGCCACGTGTTTACCGAATAACGGCCTTCGATGCCGAAGTCGTAGCCGCAGAGACTGCTGTAGGTCTCGTCGATGCGGTCGGTGTGGGATCGGGTGATACTGGTGCTGTTTAACCCACCGTGAATTCCCACATCCCACTGAGCAAAAGCGAGACCTTGCAGGGAACATAGTACAAGGATGATGAATATTCGTTTCATTTTGGACTTAGGTTTTTCTGTATAAAAAAATGCAGCTGGTGGGGGCCAGCTGCATTAAAATGATTATGCGATTCAGTCTTGGATGGCTTTGATGCCGGGAAGGACTTTGCCTTCGAGGTATTCGAGCATGGCGCCACCGCCTGTGGAGACGTAGCTCATCTTGTCGGCAATGCCCATCTGCTTGACAGCTGCCACGCTGTCGCCACCGCCAACGGCAGCGAAAGCACCCTGCTTGCAAGCCTCAGCCACATAGTTGGCTATCTCGTGGGTACCCTTGGCAAAGGTGGAGAGTTCGAAGACACCGGCAGGACCGTTCCAAAGGATGGTCTTGCTGTTCATGACGATGTCACGGATGGCCTTGCAGCTCTCGGGACCGCAGTCCATGCTCTCCCAACCGTCGGGCACTTCGCCGCTGGGGACAATCTGTGTGTTGGCATCGTTGCCGAATTTGTCGCCAATGACACTGTCGACGGGCAGATAGTACTTCACGCCCTTTTCGTCCATACGGCGCATGAGGTCGCGAGCCAAGTCAAGTTTGTCGTCCTCACAAATGGAGTTGCCAATCTTGCCACCGAGGGCCTTGGTGAAGGTGTAGCGCATACCGCCAATGATTATCATGTTGTCAACCTTGTCTATCAGGTTCTCCAAAATGCCAATCTTGCTACTCACCTTGCTACCACCGATGATGGCAGTGAAGGGGCGCGGAGGATTCTGCATCAGCTTTTCCAGGTTGCGCACCTCGTTCTCCATGAGGAAGCCGAAGTATTTGTCGTTGGGGAAGAACTTGGCAATAACAGCGGTGGAGCTGTGTTCGCGGTGTGCGGCACCAAAGGCATCATTGATGTAGCAGTTGCCCAGAGCGGCCAGCTGACGGGCAAGTTCTTCGCCACCCTTTGTCTCTTCGGGATAGAAACGGATGTTCTCGAGCAGCATGACGTCGCCGTCTTTGAGGTCGGCAGCCATCTTCTCAGGCACACCGCTGCCCAGCAGTTCCTGCGTGAACTTCACCGGACGGCCAATCAGCTCTTCCAAGTGCTTGGCAACAGGCTCAAGAGTAAACTCGGGCTCGAAACCGCCTTTCTTGGGACGGCCAAAGTGAGCCATGATGATAATGGCAGCCCCATCGTTCATCAGTTTCTTGATGGTGGGAAGGGATTCTACCATACGGGTATCGTCCGTGATATGCTTGTTGTCATCCACGGGGACGTTGAAGTCGACGCGCAGCAACACTTTGCGTCCTTTAAAGTTGATATCGTTTATTGATTTCATAGTAAGTAATTTATTTTAGATTGTTAATAAATACAGATTAAGCCTCGACATGGTGGGGCTCGTGGACGGCCATGCCAATGTAGAGGGCGGAGAGCATGGTGAACACAAAGGCCTGGATGTAGGCGACCAAGCACTCCAGCACGCTGATGAACACGCTGAAGACCACCGAGATTACAGACACACCGGCACCCACTCCCATGGAGATGGTGTTGCTGATGATGAAGATGATGACCACAAAGCCAAGTATGACGATATGTCCAGCCGTCATATTGGCAAATAGACGAATCATCAGAACAATGGGCTTGGTGAAGACACCCACAAGTTCGACAATCGGCATGAGCGGGAAAATCTTGAGCCATGCAGGCACGCCCGGCGTGTTGAAGATGTCCACCCAGTAGTGCTTGTTGCCGCTGAGGTTGGTGATGAGGAAAGTGATGACTGCCAGGGTGGCTGTCACGGCAAGGTTACCCGTCACATTGGCACCGGCAGGGAAGAACGGTATCAAGCCCATGCAGTTGGTGAAGAAGATGAAGAAGAAAAGCGTGAGCATGTAGGGCAGGTATTTCTCATAGTGCTTCTCCCCTATCATGGGCCGCACGATACTGTCGCGCACAAAGACGACCAGCATCTCCACAAGCGACTGCAGACCTTTGGGAGCCTGGTTCTCGCGTTTCTTGTAGCCTTTCTTGGCCACCATGACAATGACAATCAGCAGGACAACGATAATCATGATGGCAGCGGGCACCTTGGTGATGGAGAAGTCCAACGGTTTCACCACCTTGCCGGCTTCGTCAAGCAACGGTTGGCCAGCCTCGTCCACACAGATAATCTCCTCTTTCTCGATGCCGCCGCCCACAAGACGATAGCCTTTATAATCGGCATGGCCATGATGGAACTTGGAGGACATGAAGACATCCAGGTGTCCATTATTGATAAGGATTACCGGCAGGGGAATGGCGACAGCATGCTCCTTGCCCGACTTGTCGAAATAGTCAAACATATGCCACGAATGGGCGTCGGTGACGTGTCCGATAATGGTTGAACCGGGATTGAATCCCTCTTCAGCCTCAGACGGCTCTTCGGCAGCCACTTCGTCCGCGGCAAAAATGTCTTCACTCTCGAAATCATCCATCGCCAACATTTCGGCAGAGAAGTCGTCGTCGGAAGCCAATTCAATAAACTCCGTTGCAGTGGCATGCACTGCGGTCAAGAGCATTAATGAAAACAGGAAAGCGATTGTCTTTTTCATCGTTATCGTATTTGAGTGTTTCTAATCACTGAGTTTAGAGGTGTTGTTGAAAATATCCACTTGCAGTGTGTCGAACAGTCCTAATTGATTTTGGGGCTCGGCCTTGGATGCCGCAACTTTATATTGCTTCAGGGCATCGATTACCATGCGCCGCACAGCAGCCGGGCGCGTGGTGCCGTTCTGCTGGGCAAAACGTTTCAGCATCTCACCCTCCCTCTCGGGGAGGGTGATACTGATTTGCATGGCCTTGCGGGCTCCAACTTTCTTTTTTTTCGTATTCGCACACATGGCGGGGAAAATTTGAGGGTTAAAAGGTTTAAAGGTTTAAGGGTTTAAGGGTTTGATACACTAAAACCTTAAAACCATAAAACTTTCCTCCCCTAAAACCTTAAATTAAATAGCAATACCTTGTTGTGTCAACAATTGTTTGGCCTGCTCGGCACGCGTGCTGTCGTTCAACACACGCTCGGCAAGCTGGTTGAGGGTGTAGAGCAGTTGATAAGCCTCCTGCAGGGAACCCTTGACACCATCAGCCTTGGAGGTGCCATTATATTGCGAGAAGTAGGCAATGTCTTGGCTGTAGTACTTATAAATGCCATCCCAGATTTCAGTGGCACGTTCCACTCCGAACACATCGTAGTAGAGGTCGACCATGATAACGCTGAACTTGTCATAGGGGAAATTCTTCTGCGGGAAGAACTCATCGCTTCTCTCAAGTATCTGACGGGCACGAACCGTATCGCCTTTCTGCACCAGTTCCCTTGCAGCGATGCAGAATGTCTGACGCTGGACGGTTCCCATGTTAACACTGACGGGGTCAACATAAATGTCGGCATTGAGATTGCCCCATTCCAGCGGATGCATCTCACCGTTTTTATCCTTATAGCCATTGATGAAATAGTTATAGGATTCATCGGTGAACGACTGATAGGTGTACTTACCCTCGCGCTGGTCAAACAGTACGGGTTGGGAAACACTTGCCTGATAGGGTGTCAGCTTAAAGTTCATTCCATCCTGGACACAATAGTTACGAACGGGAGTAAAGACACGCTGGATGTAGTTCGGGTTCATGATATTGATATCACGCTGGAACTTATTGGTACCGATAATGTCCAGAATCATGAGTTCATGGCGGAACAGGCTGCCTTTTTGAATCTGCCACTTGATGACAGGGTCAACCTTGTCGGCAATGGCAGCGGGAATGACACCCTTGCTCACAAGCAACGGAATATCCAAGGTAATCTTGAAGTGATTGGTGGGCAGCACAATGGCTTCCTCGCCACGGCCGTCGCGCATTCTGAATTTCTCAGGATGGTCACGCAGCAGAGCCAGCACATCCGACACCTCGAAGTATTCACTCGACCGGTCTTGGAGATAAATGACATCCTGCCCCAGTCCATAGAAATCTTTGGTCAGAGTGAAGGCCACGGGGTCGGAATCATACAACTTATTATACAACTGCTCCACATACCAGTACATACCCGACAGCGTATAGTTCAGGATACGCACATCCGTGCGGAAGCCCTCCACCTCCTGCACATACCACAGGGGGAAAGTGTCGTTGTCGCCGAAAGTGATCAGGATACCGTTTTCATCGACCGAGGCCAGATAGTTCTTGGCAAAGTCGCGGGCGGCATACTTCTCCGAGCGGTCGTGGTCGTCCCAGTTTTCAGAAGCCATCAGCACAGGAACACCGAGCATGCAAAGCACAAAGACTGCAGGCATAATCACCCTGTACAGCTTCTCCTTCTTCACCAAACGGGTAATCCAGTCGGCCAATGCCATTACGCCCAGACCAATCCAGATGGCAAAGAAACTGAACGAGCCCACAAAGGCATAGTCCCTCTCACGCGGCTGACGCGGAGGCATGTTCAGATAGATACCAATGGCAATACCCGTCATGAAGAACATGATGAAAACGATTAAAGCATCCTTCTTGTTGCGCATCACATGATAAACCAGTCCGCACAAGCCCAACAGCAGCGGCAACAGATAATAGACATTGCGCGCCTTGTTCTCCTTCATGTGGTCGGGCAGGTTGTCCTGCGGACCGAGGCGGGCTTCGTCGATGGCCTTGATGCCGCATATCCAGTTGCCGTTCTGATAGTCCCTGCTGCCGTTGTCATTAAAATAATGACCCTGAATGTCGTTCTGCCGACCGGCAAAGTTCCACATAAAGTAACGCCAGTACATAAAGCCCATCTGGTATTTGTGGAAAAACTTCAGGTTCTGTGAAGCGGTAGGCTTATGGTCGCCGCGGCACTTGCCAGCCCAGTACTCATAGAACTGAGGATGACGGCGGTCCTTGTCGTTGCTCCACATGCGGGGGAACACACCCGTATGGTTCTGGCGATAGATGAATTTCTGCTGATAAGAGGCAGCCACATAACGGTCGCGCCCCTTGTCATCCTTGCCACGCACATACTTGGTGTAACCCTTCTTAGCGTCTATCGGGTCGCCGGCAGTGTAGAACTGGCCCGTAAACAGCGGCGTGTCGCCATATTGTTCACGACCCAGATAGGCACGCATGGCCACAGCATCCTTGGGCGCGTTCTCATTCAGCGGAGTGTTGGTGTTGGCACGGATTACCAACAGGAAGAAAGTGGAATAACCCAGCACCAGCATCAGAAAGCCCAGAATGGAAGCATTGACGACCGGCTTGTTCCTCTTCCTGTCCGACGTGTACCACAAACCCCACACAATCAGAGCAGCCATAACCACAAAGAAGAAAATGGTGCCACTGTTGAACGGCAGATGGAGACTGTTGACAAAGAACACATCGAAAGCCGAATCGACATTGACAATGCCGGGGATGATGCCCCACAGAATCAACGCCAGCAGCACCACCGAAATCACGCCGCTCCACACAAAACCCTTGAAAGTGGTTTTCGGCCACTTGCGGAAATACACCACATACACAATGGCCGGTACGGTAAGCAAGTTCAGCAAGTGCACACCAATGGCGATACCCACCAGCAGGCATATCAGCACAAGCCAGCGCAGCGAGCGGGGATCGTCGGCCTGCTCCTCCCATTTCAGGATGGCCCAGAACACCACAGAGGTGAAGAACGACGACATGGCATATACCTCGCCCTCAACAGCCGAAAACCAGAAAGTGTCGCTGAACGTGTAGGCCAAGGCACCCACAATGCCCGCTGCAAAGACTCCCCAGGTGCGGAAGTCCTTCACATCGGGATTCTTCGGGTCAGGCAACAGGTGTTTACCCAGCAGCGTGATGCTCCAGAAAAGGAACAGAATGGTGAAGCCGCTGCAGATGGCCGACATCACATTAACGGCATGGGCAATGTTCTCGGGCGATGAGAACATTGAGAACATACGCCCTATCAACTGGAACGAGGGGGCTCCCGGAGGGTGACCCACTTGAAGTTTCGATGCAGTGGCAATATACTCGCCACAATCCCACCACGATGCGGTGGCCTCGGCAGTGAGGATGTAAACAACACAGGCCACCAGGCATACCACCCAGCCAATTATGTTGTTTATCAAATGGTATTTTTTCATAAAGAATTATTAGATTGTTAGTTTTTAGACTTTCGTTATTATTGTCCAACAGGCTCTCTGTTTATCGGCATTGTCATGCACCTTGCACCTCCGCCGGCACGGGGCAGTTCGCTGGCCTTGAAGGTGACAACAAACTTGTCGTACGACTTCATGTCCACTTTGCCACAGCACACATCGTCGGCATCCAAAACCGAGAATCCAGCTTTTGAAAGGCTTTCAATTGTATTAACATTGCGCTCATACCCGATTACCTTTCCGTCGCCTAGGGCGAAGAAGTTAGCCCCGCTGTGCCACTGCTCACGGTCTTGATACCATCTATCTGTGCCGCCACAATAGACCGGCTCCATGTCCATGCCACAGGCCTTCAATCCCTCAAGAATGTTGGGGTACTCGTGGCTTTTTATCTTCCCATTGTCGCACTCAAGCAGTGTGGTTGCCATGCTCGAGAAGATACCTGTTTTCTCTATCATGGGCTGGTACACCATGTTTTGGTGACTGCCAAGAAATGTATGGACCATGTCGAGGTGGATGAATGAATCGGGCTTATGCGGCAACTCCTGAACCAAGATGCGGAACGAGGGGCGCTCGCTAGCAAACTTCTCTGCCAGGTACATTATACCCTTGTGATTGGTTCGGATACCCATGCCGATGCACAACAGGTTGGGAGAAGCCACCTGCACATCGCCGCCCTCGGTGCGTGCATTGGAGTTGGCATCCTTGGCGCAGAATGTGTCTGCACGGAAATAATCCTCAAAGATTGTCTTATAAATCAACGTTTCACGCTCACGGACATGGAATGACATCGAATTGATAAGCACACTCTCATACACCGAAGACGACGCATCGCGGGTAAAAAAGAGGTTATAAAGCGGCTTCAATGTGTAGCGCTCATCGCGGAAACGGTCGGGGTCGGTGTCGTCATGGTACGGGACACCCTCAATCAGTTCCTCGGCCAGCCGACGGCTTTCGTGGGTCATCAACTCGTCAACCAGGTGCTGGCAGCCATCAATCTGGCAGCTTTGTGTCACCAAACGCTGGCGGACATCGTCATTGTCCATCAAGTCGGCAAGTATATCCTCAACATAGTAAACCTTCGTCCACTTCTCAAACACCCCGCGGAAAGCATCATACTCTTTGTCTACAATATGCTTGCTGAGAATATCGCTATACAGGGCATCCGCAGCGTTATAAGGGGTCATCCGCTCTATCTCTATACCTGGACGGTGAAGCAGTACAGCATTCAAACGGCCATACTCGCTCGAAACATTCACAGTGGTTTTATTCGTATCAGTACTATCTGTCATATATACAATTTAAATGTTACATATTGTATTGCAGGGCATTCACCCAACAATACCACACTTTGCACATTCTGCAAATATACGAAATTTTTTCGACAAATCGCATTAATCGATATTTTTTTTCTCATGTATACGATTAATGCGTCAACGGCACGCTACAAATCAGTATGATTACCAATCCTGCCGTTAGCAAATGTGAACCGATGTACGACAGAATAAACCCAAATCGGTCATTAGGCCGACATTTATATCCTTTCTCGCTTTTTCAGGTCTCTTTATGCCATATCAGCATTTCTTTCGGCATCTTGTCCACATCCCTGTCTCGCCGTAGCCCGCTACGCCTTCGCCAGCGATATGGTCAATCTGCTCGAAACAAATACTAATCTGGCATAAATCCTAATGACCGATTTGGGATAAAAAAACCGGCACCCGTGGACGGTATGCCGGTAATTCTTTTATATCAAACACTAACTATCAGCGGATGGGGAACTGGTAGCCGACAGTGAGCAACAAGGCAAAGTTGTTGCCCATGGGCACTGTGGCATTCTCATCAACACCGTTGATACGCTTGAGTGCATCGGGAGTCTCGGCAACGGCAAGGAAGCCATAGTCGAGCTGCAGCATGACGGAGAGATCCTGGTGCTCATAGCCTACACCGAGCAGGAAATCGACGTCGAGCCTGTTGGCGAAGTTGAAGACCGGCTCATTTATCTCATAGTTCCATGCCTCTTGAGGAAGACCACGCGAGAATTTCTTGTCATAGAAATTACCCAACAAACCCACATTGACTGCAGGACCGATAGAAAGCAGAGCAAAATGGCCGGGTTCACGAATGGGCATTTCATAGTGGAAGGTGGCTAAAATGGGTATCTGAGCATACCATGCATCGTAATAGCCTTCGCGGATGGACATGGCCATCTCAAGCACTTCCCTGAAATTGGAACCACGACGGACGAGATTGAGCCCCGTCTGCAGATAAAAATTCTCGGCCAAAAGGGATTGCGACTGAGTAAAACCAAAGGAGACAAAACCACCGATATTGGCGGCCAAAATGGGTGAATTGATTGCCAAATCATCAACATGTGTTGCGATGCCGACACCAGCGCGCACACCATAGTTGATGAACTGTGCACGCGAGGTAGCCGAGAAGGCGACTACGAGGGTCAGGAGTATCAGAATCTTCTTCATATTGCTCGGAATAAAATCGTGCAAAAATACGACTTTTTTTTGATTTATCGTGTTTTTTGAATGTTTGAATGTGTAAATGCTTGAATGCTTGAATGCTTAAATGTGTGAATGTGTAAATGTAAGATGTTGATATGTTGATACGTTGATATGATACGAGTCGTATAAACTTATCAACTTATCAACGGACAACGAATTAAAATAATCAAGCAATCAGACAATCAGGCAATCAACAGGGTTACAGCTTACGATGGATGAAGTCGGTCATGAGTTGATAGAGGTTGAGGCGTGTGTTTCCGCCATAGATGCTGTGGTTTTTGTTGGGATAGATGCGGAACTCAAACTGTTTGCCTGCGTTCTCGAGAGCCGTGACCATATCGACTGCATTTTGGAAATGGACGTTGTCGTCACCAGTGCCGTGGATGAGCAGATAATTGCCCTCAAGCAGATTGGCGAAGTTGAGGGGGGAGTTGTCGTCGTAGCCGCGGGCGTTGTCCTGCGGGCGCTGGAGGAATCGCTCGGTGTAGATGTTGTCGTAGTAACGCCACGTGATGACGGGTGCGACGGCGATGGCAGATTTGAACACGTCGTGACCTTTGAGGATGGAAAGTGTGGACAGGTAGCCGCCGAAGCTCCAGCCAAAGATTCCGATTCGGGTTTCGTCAATCCACTGTTTCTTGCCGAACCAGCGGGCTGCAGCCACAGCATCCTCGCATTCCATGCGACCCAGGTTTTTATAGGTCATTTTCTTGAAATGGGCACCACGGCCACCGGTGCCGCGTCCGTCGAAACAGGCCACGACGTAGCCTTGCTGTGCCAGCATGTGAAACCAGTAGTAGTCGCTGTAGCCATAGCTGTTGGTCACTTGCTGATTGCCGGGACCGCCATAGACATAGAAGAAAAGCGGGTATTTCTTGGTGCTGTCGAAGTCGGGCGGCAGGATGATGTAGTAGTTCAGGTCGGTGCCAAGCTCGGTGGTGAGGGTGCCGAAGGTTTTGTGTCCCACGCCGTATTCGGCCATGCGCTGGCAGAGGTCGGCATTGTCCTGCAAGGTCTTAAGGAGTTTGCCGTTGGCGGTGTGGAGGGTGTAGATGGGCGGGGTGTTGGCATCAGTAAAGGTGCTGATGTAGTACTTACTGGTGGCACTGAAGCTGGCGCTGTACCAGCCGGGGCGCTCGCTGAGTTTCTTTTTCTTCTTGCCCTTAAAGTCGATGGAGTATAGTTCTTTGTTGATGGGCGATGACTCGTGGGAAAGATAGTAGATGACGCCGGCCTTTTCGTCAACGGAGCAGACTGAGACCACATCATAATAGCCTTGGGTTATCTGGTTGACCAGACGTCCATTGAGGTCGTACATATAGATGTGGTTATAGCCGTCTTTCTCACTGGTGAGGAGCATGTGCTTGCCGTCTTTGAGGAACATCCAAGTTTCCGGCACCTCTACATAAGCTTCGTCTTCCTCGGTGTAGAGGTTGCGTATAGCACCCGTGGTGGCATCAGCCAGCAGAAGTTCCATTTTGTCCTGCAGGCGGTTCATGCGCATGAGGGCAAGGGTGTTGGGGTCTTGCGTCCACTGGATGCGGGGCATGTATTGATCGTTCTGGCTGCCGATGTTGAGCTTGAGGGTTTTCTCCGATTCGATGTCGTAGATTAGGACATCAACCACAGAGTTGTCCTCGCCAGCCTTGGGGTATTTGTAGGTGTAGTTTTCGGGATAGAGTTCACCCCACATCTGCATGGTGTATTGCTTTACACGGCTTTCGTCGAAGCGGTAAAAAGCAATCTTCTTGCTGTCAGGCGACCAGTAGAAGCCTTGCGTAATGCCGAACTCTTCCTCATAGACCCAATCGGTGGTGCCGTTGATAATCTCGTTGAACTTGCCATCAGTAGTGACAGCTGTTTCTTTGAGAGAGTTGAGCGCCATAACGTAGAGGTTGTTGTCGCGCACAAAAGCCACCATTTTTCCGTCGGGTGAGAAGGTGGTGAGGCGTTGTTTGCCCTCATTGGTGAGGCACACCATGCTGCCGTCGGCAATGGTATAGAGAAAATAAGTGCTCACGCCGCTGTGGCGGTAGATGGGTTCAAATTGGGCGCTGAGAAGGATTTTCTGCTCGTCGGGCGAGAACTCATATGACTCAATGGGGGGCAGAGGTTTCACCTTTTTGCGCATGGGGTCGCTGAAAGCGCACACCACATCAACTTTTTCGCCCGTCTTGTAGCTGTATTTCTCAATGCCTGTGCGGGTGAGAACACAGTAGTGCTCACCGTCCTGCATGGAGCGGATGCTGGAGATGCCGCTGGGGCGGAAGGTAGCACGCGACCAGATGTCTTCGAGCGTGATTTTCTTTGTTTGGGCAGAAGCAGCACCACAGAGGGTTGCTATGGTCATTGCGACAACAAATAATTTTCTCATGAGAATGGGTCTAATGTTTTTAAGAATTGAAAAGTGAAAAGTGAAAAGTGAAAATGGCTGGCGCACCACTTGTCAACAAATTATTCATTTTTCACTTTTCACCTTTCACTTTATAATTTACAGTTTGGGGCCGGCGGCGACAAGAGCCTTGCCGGCATCGTTCTGCGTGAACTTGTCGAAGTTCTTGATGAAACGCGAAGCCAAGTCTTTTGCCTTAGTCTCCCACTCGCAGGCACAGCCATAGGTGTCGCGTGGGTCAAGAATCTTGGGATCGACACCAGGCAGCTCAGTGGGCACTTCGAAGTCGAAGTAAGGTATCTTTTTGGTAGGAGCCTTTTCGATGGAGCCGTCGAGGATAGCGTCGATAATGCCACGGGTGTCCTTGATGGAGATGCGTTTGCCCGTGCCGTTCCAGCCAGTATTGACAAGGTAGGCCTTGGCACCGCTCTTTTCCATGCGTTTCACCAATTCCTCAGCATACTTGGTGGGGTGCAGTTCGAGGAATGCCTGGCCGAAGCAGGCGCTGAAGGTGGGCGTAGGCTCGGTGATGCCGCGCTCGGTGCCTGCCAGCTTGGCAGTGAAACCACTGAGGAAATAGTATTTGCACTGGTCGGGAGTAAGGATGCTGACGGGAGGAAGCACTCCGAATGCATCGGCACTAAGGAAGATGACGTTCTTGGCGGCAGGAGCTGCAGAGACGGGACGCACAATCTTCTCGATATGGTCAATGGGGTAGCTGACGCGTGTATTCTCGGTGACACTCTTGTCTGCAAAATCGAGCTTGCCATTGGCATCGACAGTGACGTTCTCCAGCAGAGCGTTGCGACGGATGGCGTTGTAGATGTCGGGTTCGCTGTCTTTGTCGAGGTTGATGACTTTGGCGTAGCAGCCGCCTTCGAAGTTGAAGACGCCGTCGTCGTCCCAGCCGTGCTCGTCGTCGCCGATGAGAAGGCGTTTCGGGTCGGTGGAGAGGGTGGTTTTGCCTGTGCCGCTGAGGCCGAAGAAGATGGCGGTGTTCTTGCCTTCCATATCGGTGTTTGCGGAGCAGTGCATGGAGGCGATGCCCTGGAGCGGGAGGTAGTAGTTCATCATGCTGAACATGCCTTTCTTCATCTCACCGCCGTACCAGGTGTTGAGGATTACCTGCTCGCGGCTGGTGACGTTGAATGCCACGCAGGTTTCGCTGTTGAGGCCAAGTTCCTTGTAGTTTTCCACTTTGGCTTTGCTGGCCGTATAGACTGTGAAGCTGGGGGTGAAGGTTTTTAGATCGTCGGAAGAGGGACGGATGAACATGTTGGTTACAAAGTGTGCCTGCCAGGCAACTTCCATGATGAAACGCACGGCGATGCGGGTGTCTTTGTTGGCGCCGCAGAAGGCATCGACAACATAGAGCTCTTTGTTGGAGAGTTCCTTTACGGCAAGGTCTTTCATCTGTCCCCACACCTCTTCGCTCATGGGGTGGTTGTCGTTCTTATACTCCTCGGAGGTCCACCAAACGGTATTCTTCGAGTTGGCATCCATGACAATGTATTTGTCTTTGGGGGAACGGCCGGTGTAGATGCCGGTCATGACGTTGATGGCATTGAGCTCGGTGAGCTGGCCTTTGTCGTAGCCGGTGAGGCTGGGGTCCATCTCCATCTTAAACAATTCCTCGAAGGAGGGATTGTAGTGTATGTCCTTTACGCCGGTGATTCCAAGTGCTTCGAGGTCTTTTCTAATTTTTTCTTTCATAATGTATAATGTTTTTAAACTCGTTAATTCGTTAATTCGTTAATTCGTTAGTCAAGGACTCACACATTCTGAACTCGTTAATTCGTAAATGTGTTAATTCGTAAATCGACTAACACATTAACACATTCACACGTTTACACATTCATTCATTCATGGTCATTTTGTATAATCTGACGGAGCCGTCGATATTCTTTTCTTTGGCCGAGTTGCCGTATTTGTCGACATCGAACACATTGCGAGGTGAACGGGTGATGCTGAGAGGACCACCGACACAGCCCCCATCGCAGGCCATGCCTTCGAAGAAGTTGGCAGTCTCTTTCTTTGCGCGTAGCAGTGTCAGATGCTGGCGGCACTGGTCGATGCCGTTCATAACACAAGGTTTCACTCCTTCCACGCCAAGAGATTTGGCCACATCGGCCACACCCAACGCCAGACCGCCGCTCTTGGCGAAGATTCGGCCGTAGAAGGAGGCATTGTCAAGAATGGTGTCCTCACACTGGGTGGTGTCGATACCCCGTGCATCGACAAAGGCCTGCAGCTCTTCGAAACTCATCACGCTGTCAATCATGCCACCTGTTTTCTCAAGGGTGTATTCCATTTTCTTTGCCGCACAGGGGCCGATGAAGACCACTTTGGCCGTGGGGTCACTGTGTTTGATGAGTTTGGCAGTCATCACCATGGGCGACACCGATGAGGAGATGGCATCTTTCAGCTCGGGGAAGTTTGTCTCGACAAAACGCACAAAGGCCGGGCAGCAAGAGGTGGTCATCACGGGGTTCTCGCAGTTTTCGGCTTTCTCTTTGAACTCGTGCGCCTCGTTGTAGAGGGTGATGTCGGCACCCAGGGCTGCTTCTACAACCTGGTGGAATCCCAGCTTCTTGATGGCTGTAACTACCTGCTCGATGCGGCCGAAACGGCATTGGCTGACGATGGCGGGAGCGATGACAGCATAGCAGCGATAGCGGGTGTTGTTCTCTGACTCCTTCAACATCTTGATGATGTCGAGTACCAGACTCTTGTCGCTGATAGCACCAAAGGGGCAGCTGACGATGCAGGCTCCGCAGGCAATGCACTTGTTGTTGTCGATTACGGCTTTGTCTTCATCATTGATGCTGATAGCTTTCACTTTGCAGCTCTTGATGCAGGGGCGTTTCTGTGCAATGATGGCACTGTAGGGGCACACTGAGGCACACTTGCCGCATTCTATACATTTCGTTTTGTCGATAAAGCAGCGATGGTCAACAATGGTGATGGCATCTTTGGGGCACACCTCCTTGCATGAGTGCATGAGACAACCACGGCACACGTCGGTGACTATCATGCCGCCGGCGGGACATTCGTCACAAGCCTCGTAAAGCACTTCCACAACATTGGGGTTCTCCTTGTCGCCGCCCATGGCCATCTGTACACGGTCCATAAGCACGGCACGTTCTTTGTGGATACAGCAGCGAGTGTCGGCCTTTGGCCCCGGAGCAATGGTGCGAGGGATGGTGTAGGCATTCTCCAGCCCGCCTTCATAAGCCCGGCGGATGACCTCCATCAGGACTTGGTATTTAATCCATTGTACGTTAGTATCGAATAGTTTCTGTTCCATTTTCAATCATAGTTTACCGTTACAACTTTACCCATCTTGCGCAGATTTTCGGCCAGACGTTCTACGAGTTTAAGCTTCATCGTAATGTCTATCTCCAATCCGGCATGGGCGGCATTGACATTTTGTCCTACGAAGAATACAATATGAGTGGCTTCTTCAAAGATGATGTTGGCCAGCAGGGAGCCTCCGTCCTTCTTTACGTAGGTTTTGGGGGTGAGATCTTTGGCAGAGACGTACTTCTCCGACAGCGCCAACAGACGGCGGAGTGTGATTACACCTTCGGTTGTGAGGTCTATGCCGTCAATAAAACCAATAGGCGGCACTTCCTTGTCGGGGAAGTCGAAACTCGTCTTGAGTTCACGACCCAGACAGCGAGCCACTACCTGCGATGTGGTTCCTCCACACACGATGCGTTTGTCAGCACCCATCATAAAGCGCTGCACATATTCGGCATCTTTCTCTTTGTCCACTGGCGGGCCAACCATGATGTGGGTCTCGCAGCGTGGACGGATACGGACGGCGGCAACCGTGGTATCGTCGCCGGGGCGGTCGAGGTAGAGATCGTTGCAGGCCGATGCCAGCAGGCAGGCGGCAGCACGGGCTGACATGTGGGCATCGATAAAATGGTCAAGGTGCTCCATTATTTCCTTGCGCTGCCAGCCGAAATTGAGCATTTGTCCGATGCCGGCATGTATGGTACCGTCGCTCATGACAAAAACCAGGTCACCTGACTCCAGATGCAGCTCGGTGTGATATACTTTCTTGCCACAGATGTCCAACTCGACTCGCGGAAAGTCGGTAGTATGGCCCTTGTGGTACCAGATAGCTTCAGGGTTGTCAAATTCAAAGAGATGGCCTTCTCCCTCGTTGTTCACATGGATTAGGGAGAAAGTGCTGTAGGCAACCTGCCGCTCTTTACACACGGGCAGGGTCTGGATTATGGTCTCAACGCAGTCCTGCATGTCGGCTCCACCAGCAGTCATCGTGCAAAGAATCTTGCTGGTCAGCGTGGAGAGGATATTGGCTTTCACGCCGCTGCCCAATCCATCGGCCAGGACAAGCGTCGTCCACTCGTCGTTCACGCTAATCTCAACGTTGTCGCCGCAGAGTTCCTCGCCATAATGGTTCAGCGAGGTGTAGCCGTAGTCAATCCAGAGTCGTTTCATAGTTTAGCTGTTTTCCAGTCTGTAGGGCGTCCATCTACGCCAAGATCACCTTGGCCGTCGGAGAGGGTTTTCTTCAATTTGAGCAGAGCCACCTTGGTTTCGGCAGTGGTCTCGCCCAGCAGTGAGGCAATCTCCTGTGCCACGCGCATCTGCTTCATGATAAGGTCGTCTGTGGTAGTAATCGTGTCCATACGTACCTTTTCCAGCTTCTTGTCGTAGTTCACCATTTCGGAGATGTCCTTCATCAAGCCGAAAAGCAGATTCTGTTCGCTCAGCAGACTGACTGTCAGACTCAGGTATCTGTCGGTAGAATTGATGTGCAGACGAGGATTCTCCACACGCTGCTTCTTCGAGTAAGCGTTGTAGAAGTCAATCGGCTGGAAGCTGTCCGAAACAGGGCGGCCTACCACACTGTCCGGAGTACCGGTGAGGCCGAGCATCTTCATGGCCGAAGCATTGATATCCACGATATTCATGTCGGGGTCAACAATCATCACGCCTTCAGGCGAATTGCGGACGATATCCACAGCCAGGCTCTCGGCGCGTTTGCGCATATAGGGCAGACAGATGTCGATGTCGGCATAACCGTTCACCACAGCCCAGGCCTTCTCGCGGCAGGTGCGATAGCCGCAGGCACCGCAGTCCAGCTCGTCGGCTTTGGTCATTTTGCCAGTACGACGCAGCACGTCCTCGATTTCTTTCTCGGTGGCGGGACGGCTCTTGGCACGCAGGCGAGGATGGGCGTAGGCAAGTTCAACGCCGGCATCTGGCGCGGGCAGGTTCTTGCGCGTAGCCATCTCATGCTCCACATAGCGGTCGATATCAGCCTCGGCTTTTATCATGCCGCCCTCGTGTGCTATGGCACAGGGGCCGTTGATGCAGCCACCGGGGCATACGTTCATCTCGATGAACACATGGTCCATCGATTCTATATTCTCCAAAACGTCGGCAATACGGTCTACTCCGTCCACCGACATGTAGCGGTAACCATCAGGCAATACATCAAACGAACGGATAATGCCTTGAGTGGCTGGGTAGGCTTTGGCACGGTTGGCAACCGTGGCCTCGTCACCCACCGTCAGTCTGTTGATGGTGCTGAGGTCGATGCCGTTCTCCTCGAAAAGCAGTAGCAACTCCTCAAAAGTAATAACGGCATCAATGGCGTGTTCATCGGCCTCACGCTTCTTGGCGATACAGGGACCAATAAAAACAAGTTTAAGGTCAGGGTCATTGCGGCGCAGCATTTTAGAATGTGCCACCATGGGTGAGTCGACAGGAGCCAGATAAGGCAGTGCCTTGGGGTAGTACATCTGTATCAGGCGACAGGCAGCCGGGCAGGCCGAGGTAATGAAGTTGCGCATCTCACCCTGGGAAAGTATCCGTTTGTATTCTTCCGTGACAGCCTGTGCTCCCACAGCAGTTTCTTCGGCAACGGAAAAACCGAGTTTGGCCAGTGCAATACGCAGTATCGAGAAATCTTCCTGACCCAGACTGCTGATGAACGACGGGGCTACTGTGG
This sequence comes from uncultured Bacteroidota bacterium, assembly GCA_902790215.1. Taxonomy (GTDB): domain Bacteria; phylum Bacteroidota; class Bacteroidia; order Bacteroidales; family P3; genus Colimorpha. Next base: position 24,729 of record CADAQX010000012.1, read on the forward strand.
CACCCACTCGAGCATTGCTCTTCAGCAACTCGCGCACTACGGGCAGTTCGCTGTGCTCTATCTTGGCATGCTGCGGACACACCTGGGTGCAATGTCCACACAGAATGCAATGCTCCTCGATAATCTGCGCGTGGTGGTCTTTGATGTTAATTGCCTTTACAGGGCATTCACGTAGGCATCGGTAGCAGTCTTTGCATTGAACAGTCTTGAATTCCAAATACTCAGACATAATTCTTTATTAGTTGTAGTAGTATTAGTTTAGAAATAGTTTGGGGTAAATCTCTTTGGCAAACAGTTCCTCCACATTGCCGGCGTTGACGCTGTGCAAAATGAATCCGTCCGCGGTCTCCTCTACCTGTGGGCCGCGTTCCGAGGGCTCCAAGCCTTCACATCCTACGGTTACGCCCAGGGCACAGTGGCCGAGACAGAAGCTTGCCTGCAAATCGATGATATCTTCCACATCGTATTTTTTCAGCACCTCCTTGAAGGCTTCGATAACTTCGTATGACCCTTTCAGGTGGCAGGAACTGCCAACACATACTTTGATTGTCATGTTAGTGAATATTTTTTCTTTCTGTTTTTAAGCCGTGAGCTTGAACCCAAATCGGTCATTAGGCCGACTTTTATATCCTTTCTCGTTTTTTCAGGTCTGTTTATGCCATATCAGCATTTCTTTCGGCATCTTGGCCACATCCCTGTCTCGCCGTAGCCCGCTACGCCTTCGCCAGCGATGTGGCCAATCTGCTCGAAACAAATACTAATCTGGCATAAACCCTAACGACCGATTTGGGTTTAAGTATTAAGTGTAGGCCGGAGCCATTAACAGCTTAAAACTTAAAGCTCACAGTTTATTATTTTCTATTACTTTTCTCTGGCTTCCTTGATGGCTGCCTGGGCTGCGGCCAGACGTGCCACAGGAACGCGGAACGGCGAGCAGCTGACATAAGTCATGCCGTTCTTGTAGAAGAACTCGGCTGCTGTCGGGTCGCCACCGTGCTCACCGCAGACACCGCACTTCAGCTCGGGACGGGTGGAACGGCCACGCTCGATACCAATCTTCACCAGCTCACCGACACACTCGCGGTCGAAGTTGTTGAAGGGGTCGGCCGGGATAATCTTCTCGTCGACATAGGTCTTCACAATGGCGTTGACATCGTCGCGGCTGAAGCCGAAGGTCATCTGAGTCAGGTCGTTGGTACCAAAGCTGAAGAACTCGGCCACCTCGGCAATCTGGTTGGCAACCAGTGCGGCACGCGGAATCTCAATCATGGTGCCGAACTTGTAGTTGAACTTCGTGCCATACTTGGCTTCCACCTCAGCCTTCACACGGTCGGCCAAAGCCTTCTGGTGTTTCAGCTCGGCGGCATTGATGGTCAGCGGAACCATAATCTCCAGGTGCGGGTCGTGGCCTTCATTCATCAGCTCAACAGTGGCGCTGAAGAGGGCACGGAACTGCATCTCGGTGATTTCGGGGTAGATGATACCCAGACGGACACCGCGCAGACCCATCATCGGGTTCACCTCATGCATACCCTCGATGCGGGCGTGCAGTTTCTCGAAGTCAAGGCCGCGAGCCTTGGCCACCTCACGCTGTTTCTCTTCGGTCTGGGGGACGAACTCGTGCAGCGGGGGATCCATCAGGCGGAAGGTAAGGGGCTTGCCGTCCATCACCTTCAGTGTACCCTTGGCGCTCTCACGCACATAGGGCTCCAGCTCGGCCAAAGCAGCCTTGCGGGCATCCAGTGTGTCGGCCAGAATCATATTGCGCAGCTTCTCTAAAGGTACCTCGCTGTTCTCGCCATAGAACATGTGCTCAATACGGAACAGACCGATACCCTCGGCACCGAAGTCGATGGCTATCTGGGCATCAGCAGGGTTGTCGGCGTTGGTGCGGACACCCATCTTGCGGAACTTGTCCACCAGTTTCATGAACTGCTGGAACAGGGGGTTCTCGGTGGCGTTGATCATCTTCACCTCTTCGTCATAGACCCAGCCCTTCGAACCGTTGAGCGAAAGCAGGTCGCCTTCGTGGAACACCTTGCCGCCAATGGTCACGGTGCCGTGCTCCTCGACATTGACTTTCTTCTTGCCATACTGGTCGGTGCTGACGGAGGTCTTCTCCATCTCAATCTTCACGGCGTCGCAACCCACGATGCAGCATTTGCCCCAGCCACGGGCCACAAGGGCGGCGTGAGAGGTCATACCGCCACGGGCGGTGAGGATACCGTCGGCGGCACGCATGCCCTCGACATCCTCGGGGTTGGTCTCCTCGCGGACGAGGATATTCTTAATACCGGCAGCCTGGTATTCCTTGGCTTTCTCGCTGGTGAGGGCAATCACACCCACAGCACCGCCGGGACCTGCGGGCAGACCCTTGGCCAACACCTCGTGTTTCTTCTCGTCAGTGGAATCCAGAATGGGGTGCAGCAGCTCGTCGAGCTGGGCGGGAGAAATGCGCATCACCACCTCGCTCTCGTCAATCAGGCCTTCCTTCAGCATGTCCATAGCCATGGTGAGGGCAGCCACGCCGGTGCGTTTGCCCACGCGGCACTGCAGCATATAGAGCTTGCCGTCCTGGATGGTAAACTCGATGTCGAGCATGTCGTGGAAGTTCTTCTCCAGAGTCTCGCGAATGTCGCAGAGTTCTTTATAGGTCTCGGGCATCAGCTCCTGCATGGAGTGCATGTGCTTGTTCTGCTCGTTCTTGGTTTCGTCGTTCAGGGGGTTGGGTGTACGGATACCGGCCACGACATCCTCGCCCTGGGCGTTGATAAGCCATTCGCCGTAGAACTGGTTGTCGCCAGTAGCCGGGTTGCGGGTGAAAGCCACGCCGGTGGCGCTGTTGTCGCCCATGTTGCCGAACACCATGGCCTGCACATTGACAGCGGTGCCCCAATCGTCGGGAATACCCTCAATCTTGCGGTAGCTGACAGCCTTCTTTCCGTTCCAGCTCTTGAACACAGCTTTGATACCGCCTTCCATCTGAGCTTTGGCATCATCGGGGAACTCGGTGCCGAGCACCTCTTTCACCTTAATCTTGAAAGCGTCGGACAGCTTCATCAGATCCTCGGCGGTCAGCTCGGTGTCGCTCTTATAGTTGTGCTGGGCCTTGTAATCGTCCAGCATATCGTCCAACTGCTTGCGGATGCCCTTGCCGTCGGCGGGCTCAATGCCCTCGCTCTTCTCCATCACCACATCGGCGTACATCATAATCAGACGACGATAGGAGTCGTAAACAAAGCGGGGGTTGTTGGTTCTCTTCAACATGCCGGGGATTGTCTTGGACGAAAGGCCGATATTCAGCACGGTGTCCATCATGCCGGGCATCGAGCTACGGGCACCCGAGCGGCAGCTCACCAGCAGCGGGTTCTCGGCATCGTCATATTTCATACCCATCAGTTTCTCCACGTTGGCCATGGCTTTCCACACATCGTCCATCAGGCCTGCAGGCAACTGGCAGTTGTTCTCATAATAAGCAGTGCAGCATTCTGTTGTAATAGTCAAACCAGCGGGGACGGGAAGACCCAGCAAACACATTTCAGCCAGATTGGCACCTTTACCGCCGAGCAGGTTTTTCATGTCGGCTTTACCCTCGGCAGTCTTGCCGCCAAACGTGTAAACAAATTTCGTCATCTTTTAAATGTTTGTATATTAGTAAAAATATTTAATTGTCCACTATTTTATGAAAATGCAAATATACATATTTTTTTTTTATTATCAAATTAATCTGACGAATAGTCATCTTTTTAACATATTGCATTTTGCCAATCCTCTCTCCCTATAGACTCCTGTCCAATATCGAAGAAACCATGTAATTGCCTGATTGCATGAATGTGTAAATGCTTGAGTGCTGGCGCGGTCAACTCACTCAAACAATCAAGCAATCAAGGTGAAAACAGCGAAGGCTCCCGCACATAGGGGAGCCTTCCTGCATATCAAGCTTTATTGAAGATGCTATCAGGGATTTTCCTTGGGTGTCACGCCGGTGATGATGAGCTGGATTTTCACAAACTCATTGTCGTCCTTCTTCTTGTTGTCGAAGGCGGCGGTGGCGGCGCGCTTGATGTCTGTGGGGGTCATACCGGAGGTCTTGATATTGCCCTCGGGGATGCCGTTTTTGACGAAGAACTCCTTGACGGACTTGGCGCGCTCGAGCGACACAAGCTGGTCGTGCTCGGGGTCGACGCCATAGGTCTGCACCCAGCCCTTGATGGTGAAGGCTACATCAGGATGGTTCTTGAACATCTGCACGTAGTTCATCAGGTTGGAGTCAGACTCGGGGAGCAGCTCGTACTCGTTGCCGAAGAAGATATCGGAGATGGGATAGACAGTGCCACGCTCGGCGCGGTAGAGCTTCATGCGCATCATGGTGTCCTCTTTGAAGCGGTCGGCATTGAAGTCGTAGAAGATTGAGAAGTAGCCGTCGCGCTTGGCGTACATGGTGTAGTTGAATCCGGGGACGAATTTCACGCGTCCACCGCGGAACTTCTCGTTGTGAACGATGACACGGTTGTTGGTGTTTTTCTCAAGTATCGTCAGGTTGACGTCGACATTCTTGCGGATCTTGGGGTCGTAGAACGACACGGGCACCTCGAAGGCCTCCACGAAGATGGACACCTTGATGCTGTGGCCGCTGCCATTGGGGTTGACATTATCGAGCATGATGTAGTACACCTCGCCTTTGCGCACGTCGATGGAGCGGATGTGGCGTTTGGTGGACGCTTTGGTGAGCATAATGTCCTCGGCCTCGTGATACATGCCGATAGTGCCCATTGCGGCAGCCTTTTCCGACTCTTGTCGTGCCACTTTGGCAGCCTCGGCCTTGGCCTTGAGGTCGGCCTTGGCGTCGCCGGTGGATTCTGGTGCCTTGGGACGCTTGGGTTTGGCCAGCAGGGAGCTGTCCACAGCCGAAAGGTTGACAGCCACAGGCAGCACCTTGTTGCACTGGATGTGGTTGCTGAAATAGACATCGGTGTATTTGTACACCACCATGTCGTAGTCGTCTGCCACGTTTTGCTGTGTGACGGCTATGTCGAGTTTGCCGTTATAGGGCACGGTGAACTTGTACCACACCGAGTTGTGCTCAAACTCGGGCAGGTTGGGATGGCGTTTGTCGGCCATCACCTCCATCACGCGGCCGGCACCCTGCGGGGCAGTAGTGGGGCCGAAAGTCTGGTCCACATTCAGGGGAATGGCAAAAAGGCAGTCATTGCTGTTGTAGGGCAGTTCCACCAGCGGTATGGCCGGGGTGTCTTTGGCGCCTTTTTTCCCTTTTTTATCCTTCTTTGACTTCTTGTCTTTGGCAGATTTTGAAGTTTTGGTGCCACTTTTCGTTTTGCTCTGTGCTTGGACATCGCAATACCCAAATATCAGAGTACAAGCGAGTAGAGCCATCAGGAAACGTTTCATAGGTATCTATTTGCTTTATAAAAATCAGTTATATTTCAAAAGGCAAAAATACGAATATTTTTTTAATTGGTATGTTTTTTTTCACAAAAAGAAAAAAAAGAGTGTTGCCCGCTGACGGAAGATGGGTACGCTGACGGCAGCGTTGCCGACGGGGTACGGCTGTCCTGTGTCCGTGCCGCAGTATGCCCGGTATCGCTCAAGCGTCGTCATTTATTCGATCGTTATTCGATCGTTTTCCACTCGTTTTCCGTTTCAGAAAGGGAAAAATGAGGGAAACATAACGAAAAACGATAGGATAAAGAACGACGCAACACTGGGCCCAATGGGTTCACAGAGGAACATTGGGGACAAATATGCGTCACTTTCCGAACGGTGGAGTAAGTTGGCGAAAGGTGGAGTAAAACATCACGGTTTAAAAAGTAACTTTCGCGCGAGGCGGCAAGCGTCTCACCGAAAAGTAACATTGCTTCCTCTCGGTCTTTTGCAAAGGTATCAAAGTTTCATCAATGGTCTCGGCAAAGCCTTTGAACGGCAAGTGTTCACTTCTCTGCTACGCTATCGGATATTATACTAAAACGGAGCCGTGACCGTTGGGTCGCGGCTCCGTTTTCGATAATCGATAGGCGGTTATTTAGCCTCTGACGTATCGGCAGGGGCTTTCAGGTATTTGTCGAACCAGTCGATGAAGTTGCGGTGCCAGAGGAGGCTGTTCTGCGGGCGGAGCACCCAGTGGGTCTCGTCGGGGAAGTAGAGATAGCGGGCATCGAGGCCACGGAGTTTGGCGGCATTGTAGGCAGCCATGCCCTGGGAGGCCACGATACGGAAGTCGAACTCGCTGTGGACAACACAGATGGGAGTGTTCCATTTGTCCACGAACAGGTGAGGCGAGTTGGCATAGGAGTGGGCTGTCTTGGCGTTCTTTTCCCAGTAGGGGCCACCGAGGTCCCAGTTGGTGAACCAGTACTCCTCGGTTTCGAGGCACTGCTGCTCGAAGTTGAACATGCCGTTGTGGGCAAGGAAGGCTTTGAAGCGGTGGTTCTCGTTGTGGCCGGCAAGCCAGTAGATGCTGTAGGCACCGAAGGAGGCTCCGCAGGCGCCTATGCGCTCGGGGTCGATTTGAGGTTTGTTCTGTGCGAAGTAGTCGGTGGCGGTCATGTAGTCTTTCATGCAGAGTCCGCCGTAGTCGCCGCTGATTTCCTCACACCAGGCGGTGCCGAAGCCGGGGCATCCGCGACGGTTGGGGGCGATGACGAAGTAGCCTGCACCGCTCATGACTTCGAAGTTCCAGCGGGTGCTCCAGAACTGGGACACCATGCTCTGGGGACCTCCTTCGCAGAAGAGGAGAGCAGGATAGGTCTTGGTGCTGTCGTAGTCGTAGGGATAGATGAGCCATACGAGCATCTCTTTGCCGTCGGAGGTGGGTATCCAGCACTCTTCGGTGCGGCCCATGCGCACCTGGCTGAGCACGTCGTTGTTGATGGCGGTGACTTGACTGCCCTGCTGCTCGGTTTTGTCGAGCTGGTAGTGGAAGATTTCGGAGGGGTGCTGCATGCTCACTTCGTTGGCATAGATGTCGTTGCCATGGAGGGTGAAACCATTGATGTCATGGCAGCCCTTGGTGACTTTACGGACAGTCTTGGCGGCGACATCGAAGGCGAAGATTTCGTTCATGCCGCGGTACATGACAACGGCTGCCAGCTGGCTGTCGTCGTCGCTCCAGCTGATGCCGCTGACCCCGTAGTCAAAGTCGGCGGTGTAGTCGGTGCGCTGGTTGGTGGCGAAGTCGAGCACCATGAGGCGGAGTTTGTCGCTCTCGTAGCCGTCGTGTTCCATGCTTTCCCAAGCAATCTTGGTGCCGTCGTGGCTGAAGACGGGGTTCTGGTCGTAACCCATAATGCCCTCGCTGATATTTACAGTCTTGCCATCGGCGATGGTATAAACATAGATGTCGCTGTTGGTGCTAAGCGCATAGTCCTTGCCGGTTTTGGCACGGCAGGTGTAGGCAATGCGTGTGCCGTCGGGCGAGAAGTTGAACTGCTCTACCCCACCCCACGGGCGCATGGGGCATTCGTAGGGTTTGTCGCCAATGACATCGACGGCGGCATCGAGGTCGACAGCCTTGGCTGAGAGGGGGGCGAGGAAGATGTGGGGGTATTCGTCCACCCAGCTGTCCCAGTGGCGGTACATGAGGTCCTCGTTGATGCGGCCGGTGGTCTGGTCAAGGCCGGAATAGAGCTTGTCGATATCGGCGGGACGCTGGACGGGGAGGTCGCTGATGTAGAGGATTCGGTCGCCTTTGGGCGAGACTTTGAAGCCTTCGAGGCCACTTTCCACCGTTGCCAGGACTTTCTCGGACTGCTTGTCGATTTTCATGGAGACTATGCTGCTGCCACGGGCAAAGAGGATTGTGTTGTCGTCGAGCCATACGGGATTGAACTCGCTTTCGGGGGTGTTGGTGAGGCGGACGGTCTTTCCTTCGTCCTTAAGGTTTACGAGATAGAGTTCAGCGTTGCCCTTGTTCTGGGATATGCTGTAATAGGTGTTGGTGTAGACCAGCTGGGAGCCGTCGGGACTGACTGCGAACTCGCCCATCTTGCCAAGTTTCCACATGATTTCGGGTGTGAAACGCCCATCTTCAACTTTCACATCGGGTTTGCCGATGACGTTGTCGAACTCTTGTTTCTTCTTGCAGCCTGTTGTCAGCATCAAGGCTGCCGCGAATAGGATAAGTACTTTTTTCATATACTCAAGGATTATTATTTTTTGCAAAATTACTACTTTTTTCAAGAACAGAGAAAAAAACTTGCATGAATTCATGGAAAAGTAGTATTTTTGCAAACTGAAAAAACACGTGTAACAAGGCATAAATGTACGCAGAAGCATTTGACAACCAAAATGTAGCGACATTCCGAAGATGGAGTGCCGAAGCACGCAATATTGTGTTGCTTTCGCATATGAACGCCGACGGCGACGCCTGCGGGAGCCTCCTCGGACTTGCCCTGATGATGGAACATGCTTCGGAAAAAGGGTGCCGTGTGACGCCGATATTGCCCAATGGATGCCCCAAGAATTTCACTTGGCTGCCGGGTGCGGAGCGCATTGTGAGCGGCGAGAGCCAGCAGGATTTCTGCCACACGGCCATCAGCGAGGCCGGGCTTATCGTCTGTGTCGACCTCAGCTCCGCCTCACGTACTGATATGCTGCAGGACGAGTTGCTGCAAGCCAAAGGAAAGAAGGTGCTGATTGACCATCACCACAATCCCTCGGCCGACCAGTTTGACATTATCTTCTCCGACCCCCATATTTCAAGCACCTGCGAACTGGTGCTGTGGCTTTCGCAAGCCATGTGGGGCAGCCGACACATGGATTCCGATGTGGCGCGATGCCTTTATACCGGCCTGTCGACCGACACGGGCGGTTTTGCATTCAGCTGTGACCAGCCCAGCTGCTTTGAGGCCGCTGCAGTCCTGGTGAAGTATAACATCGAGCCTGCCGAGATTCACAACAGGATTATCAACACCTTTAGCCTGGACCGGATGAAATTCTATGGCTTTGCCTTGAGCCAGCGGATGCGCGTATATCCCGGCAAACGGGTGGCGCTGATGGCGTTCAGCCTTGACGACCAGCGACGGTTCGGCGTAGGCGGCGAAGACATGGAGGGGCTGGTGAACTACACCCTGATGATGAAGGAGATTGAGGTGGGGGCACTGCTGCGTGAGGAACCCGGACGCACAAAGGTGTCGCTGCGTGCCAAATATGGCGTTGATGTGAACCGGTTAGCCGCACAACTGGGCGGCGGCGGACACACCAAGGCGGCCGGAGCCACATGCCTATTGCCTTTTGATGAAACCCTGAAAGCTGTGGAAAAGCTTTTGGGTATCGAGAATGAAGAACCCATAAACCTTTTGCCGGCATGAAAAGACTTGCTTACACTTTGATTACGATGCTGGCAGCGACCATGATGCTGGCGGCCTGCAAAGACCGCACGCCGGTGATTGAAATATCTCCCGACAAAAGCACATTGGTGAAGGAGAACATGATAAACGCCAACCGCGTGGTCATCCAGTCGGAGAGCACACAGATTGACGCCTATTTGGAACGCCGCGGATGGCAGATGAAAAGCCTGCCCTGCGGTGCCTTATACAGGATGAAGAGTGAAGGGAAAGGCGACTTGGTCCAGCCCGACGACACTGTCATCGTTACTTACCGTCTGGAAGCCCTTGACGGGACACCGTTCTACACCCGCCAGACCGACACCCTGGTGGTGGGTCGGCGGCAGGTGACCGTGGCGCTGGACGACCTGCTGCAGCAATTGCGCTATGGAAGCCAGGCGCAGATGATTGCCCCGTCCAACAGCGCTTATGGAGTGGTGGGCGACGGCGACCGCGTGGCGTCACGGACAGTAATAGTGTACGACATCAACGAAATAAAAAAGAACAAATAAAATTAAATAACAGTAATCACACAAAAAAATGAAAAAAACATTATTGATTGCCTCTTTGGCATTGACATTCGCTGTTTTCATGGCAGCATGCAATTCTTGCAACTCAAACAAGTTCAAGCAAGCCGAGAACGGACTGCTATACCGCTTTGAGACCACCAACCCCGAAGGCGCTCAGCCCCAGGCTGGAGACGTGCTGGTTGGCGAACTCCTTCTCCGTCTGGAGAACGACACCCTGTTCACCAATGTCGGCAATGCCGACCGCATCTTCCAAGTGGCTGAGAGCCCCATGTTCAAAGGCGACATTCTGGAAGGTCTGCTCATGATGCATGTTGGCGAGAAGGCCATCTTCAAGATTCCCGCCGACTCTATCGGCAACTTCATGCAGGAGAGCCAGATGCCCCCGATGTACAAGAAGGGTGCCGGTCAGTTCTTCTACTATGAGATTGCCCTGATGGACATCGTCACCAAGGACGAGCTGGCTCAGGAACAGGCCAACTTCATCGAAGAGATGAACCAGCGCAAAGAAGAGGAGCCCGCCACGCTGGCCAAGTATATTGCCGACAACAATATCACCGTCAAGCCCACCAAGAGCGGCCTCTACGTCATTGTGAACAAGAAAGGCACCGGTGCCAAGGTGGCTGCCGGCAAGAAGGTCTCCGTGAACTACACCGGCCGTCTGCTCGACGGTACCCTCTTCGACACCAGCCGCGAGGCCGATGCCAAAGCTGCCGACAAGGTACAGCCCGGCCGTACCTACGAGCCCCTTACCTACACTGTTGGTGCTCAGTCTATGATTAAGGGTTGGGACGAAGGCATCATGGGTCAGCCCGCCGGTAGCGAAATCACCCTTGTTATGCCCTCCGAACTGGCTTACGGTGCACGCGGTGCCGGAAAAGACATCCTGCCCTACAGCCCCCTGGTGTTCAACCTGACTATCGAATCTGTTGAATAAAGAAACTATGACTATAGATGGCGGATAGTCTCTCTGTCCGCCATCTATTCATATTTAGCACTGCATAATCATGAAGAATATTGTCATCTTTGGCGCACCGGGAGCCGGGAAAGGCACCCAAAGCGATTATATTGTTGAACGTTTCGGCCTCCAGCATATCTCCACAGGCGAGCTGCTGCGAAAAGAAATTGCCGACAAGACCCCTCTGGGTTTACGTATCAAGGACATCATGGATGCCGGACAGCTGGTCAGCGACGACATCGTGGTGGAGATGATTGACAATGCCATAGCCCACAACGACTGCGGCATTCTCTTCGACGGGTTCCCCCGCAATGTGGCCCAGGCCGAGATTCTTGACAAGCTGCTTGCAAAGCATGGCCGTACCATCACCTGCATGATACGCCTCGACGTCCCCCGCGAGGAGCTGATACACCGCATGCTGGAGCGCGCCAAGACCAGCGGACGTAGCGACGACAACGAAGAGACAATCAACCACCGGCTTGTCGAATACGAGAGCAAAACCTTTCCCGTGGCCTCCTACTACAACAAGCAGGGGAAAGAGGTGCTAATCAACGGACTTGGCGGCATCAAGCGCATTTCGCAGGACATAGCCGCTGCCATCGAAAAGCAATAGAGCCCTTTATTTCAAGAAACACTTCCTTGTCGAAAACGTTCCACAAACAGCACTGAATCATGACCTCAAACTTTGTAGACTATGTCAAGATACTTGTCCGCTCCGGCAAAGGCGGCGCCGGCTCGGCTCATCTGCTGCGTGTAAAATACAACGCCAAAGCAGGGCCTGACGGCGGCGACGGAGGCCGTGGCGGGCATGTAATCCTGCGTGGCAACAGCCAGCGGTGGACCCTCCTGCATCTGAAATACACCAAGCATGTCTTTGCAGAAAACGGCCAGAACGGAGGCGACAACCTCCGAACCGGGCGCATGGGTGCCGACCAGATACTTGATGTCCCCTTAGGCTGCATTTGCCGAGATGCCGAGACCGGCGAGTTCTTAGGCGAGGTGACCGAGGACGGACAAGAGGTCATCATTGCCAAAGGCGGTCGCGGCGGATACGGAAACGACCACTTCAAGTCGCCCACCAATCAGACCCCCCGCTATGCACAGCCCGGCGAACCAGCCATTGAGCGATGGATAATCATCGAACTCAAGGTGCTGGCAGACGTGGGGCTTGTAGGATTCCCGAATGCAGGCAAATCGACGTTCCTGAGTGTTGTCTCCGCCGCCAAACCGGAGATTGCCGACTACCCCTTCACCACCCTGGTGCCCAACCTCGGAATTGTCAAGTACCACGAAGACCAATCGTTCTGCATAGCCGACATCCCCGGTATCATAGAGGGCGCCAGCGAAGGAAAAGGACTTGGGCTCCGCTTTCTGCGACACATAGAACGGAACTCGCTCCTGCTCTTTATGGTCAGTTGTGAACAGCTCGACATTGAGCGGGAATACAACATATTGCTTGAAGAGCTGCGCCGATACAACCCGGAGCTGCTTGACAAGCAACGTGTTCTTGCCGTCACGAAAAGCGACATTATCGACGACACCATGATGCAGCAGCTGCAGGAGCACATGCCCAAGGACATTGAGACCATATTCATATCCGCCGTTACCGGATACAACATACAGCAGCTGAAAGACATCCTATTCAAGAGACTGAATGCCGATGACCGACTTGATTGAACTTGACACTTCGGTTTTCTACTGGATTAACCACCACTACAACCCCGTCGCCGACTGGGTGCTGTGGATTGCCAGCCAACACTGGGCGTGGGCGTGTGTGCTCATCGTGGCATTCTGCCTCACCACCCTGCGGCGCGAGCCCGGCAAATGGTGGATTGTCCTATTAGGCATCCTCTTCTGCTTTTTATTGTCCGACAGAATCTCTGTGCTCTGCTTTAAGGATGTTTTCCAACGGCTGCGCCCATGCCAGACACTGGAAGATGTGCGCATGTTCCGTACCTCGTGCGGAGGGCTGTATGGATTCGTGTCTTCCCATGCCGCCAATGTCTTCGCCCTTGCCCTGTTTCTCAGCCTGCGTTTCCGCAAGAAAGCCGTTCACCGCTGGCTATTCCCGACACTGATTTTCCTTTGGGCGGCCATTGTGTGCTATTCGCGCCCCTATTTAGGAAAGCACTACCCCGGTGATGTCATCTGCGGCGCCTTGCTTGGCCTTGTCATTGGAGCCATTGTTTACTTCATCATCCAAGCCATTGACAACATGGCAACTAATGTAATGGACAGAAAAAAAAGTGCACGACAATGAAACAAAAATGCAACTTTTACGTTTATAACAGCGTGCTTACTTATTTCAAAGATGTATTTGACGGGACGTCTCCTTTCAAGGGGGCGTTCTCGTTTTATCAGACCTCATCTCCTTCAAAACAATAAAACACAGACACAATGAACTTTTTGGACATCATCATCGCCATTCCGCTCATCTTCTTCATCTATAAAGGATGGCGTCGTGGCATCATTTTTGAAATTGCCGCCCTGGCGGGAATTCTTGTAGGATGCTGGGCGGCAATCCATCTCTCCACATGGATTGCAGAGCTCCTCAACCTGCAAGGCGAAGGCTCCATACTCTTTGCTTTCTTCATTGCTTTTATGGGAGCCGTTGTGGGGGCCTATTTTCTGGGCAAAATGGTCGAAGGGCTTGTTAAAATGGTCAAAGCACAATTCCTCAACAAGCTGCTGGGGTCGCTGGCCGGAATGCTCAAATGCCTGCTTGTCATCAGCATTCTGCTCAACTTCATCCTGCTCATCGACCATAATCATGTAATCATCACCCCAAAGGCTCAGGAAGAGAGCGTCCTCTATAAACCCACCTATAAAATCGGCAACAAACTCTCCGCCTCGCTGAAGACCTATCTTGTCAAGAAACGCGAAGAACTGGCCAGCAAGAACAACCCCGAAAACCCATGCTGATTCTCGCACCAATGCAGGGACTCACCGAGCTTTTGTTCAGGAAAGTGTACCACAAATGCTTTCCGGGAGCACTCGACTATGCCATATCCCCTTTCCTATCCCTTACCCATGGCAATCTGGCCGAAGCATGGGATAAGATCGACGACGTGCTGCCCGAGCCCAACTGCGATTCCATACCCGTGGTTCCTCAGATTCTGGGCAAAGAGCCTGTGGAATTTATCGAACTCGCCAACCGGCTCCACGAGATTGGCTACAACGAGATTAACTGGAACATCGGCTGCCCCATGCGGCGCGTCACCGCCAAACACCGTGGCAGCGGCATACTCCCCTACCCCGACGAAGTAAACAGCATTCTCAGCCAAATAATCCCTCATCTGAAGCCCCGGCTAAGTGTCAAGATGCGCCTCGGTCTGAAATCCCCTGATGAAATCTTCGACCTCATTCCCATCCTCAACGACTACCCCCTACTCAATGTCACCATTCATCCCCGCACAGGCCGCCAACAATACACCGGCCAGGTAGACCTCGACACCTTCAGCCGGGCACTGCCACTCATTCGCCACAAAGTCATATACAACGGCGACATCTGCACTCCCGCCGACTTCCGCCGTATCAGCCAGCGGTTTCCCATTGTTCACGACTTCATGATTGGGCGTGGCATACTCTACGACCCTCTGCTCCCCCTCAAAATTAAAAACGACCAACCCGATGACCTCGATGCAACCCTCCACTTTGCCCAGGAGCTGCTCCATTCCGTCAACGCACTCCCCATCCGAGAGGAAAGCCGGATGCGCAAAGTCAAAGAATATTGGTGCCTTATACGCCGTAGCCTCCCAATCACCGAGCAACAGGCCATGACTGTCCTCCATGCCCAAACCCCGCGAGATACAACCGCACGCATACACGACCTGCTCCAATCTCTAAAAAAATATTAACAACACAAAATAAAAGCATCAAAAACACGTTACCAACTTTAATGAAACGACGAATCCTTTATATCATCCTCTTTCTGCCGCTGCTTATGGCAACAGTAGGCTGTCATAACGACAGACCTGCAGACGACATGACCGACGAGGAAATCCTCAATGTGCTTGACATCAAAATCCACAAACACCCCAAAGACGACAACCTCTACTACGACCGTGCCAAAATCTATCTGAAACTCGACCGCGTCAATGATGCCATCGCCGACCTGAGCCGCGCCGTATCCATCAACGACAAGGAAATCAAATACCATATGCTTCTCGGCGATGCCTACTTCGCCAACGGTGACGTAGAGCACAGCTACAAAAGCCTCCAGCGTGCACTCGAACTGGAGCCCGAAAGCCAGGAGGCCTACCTCAAACTCGGCGAGATAGCCTATTACAGCCGTGACTACGACCGTGCCATGGACAATCTCGGCAAAGTCACCGCCAAAGACCCGCAGAACCGCACTGCCCTCTTCATGAAAGGCTTTATATACAAAGAAACCGGCGACACCGCCAATGCCATCCAGCTACTGCGCAAAGTCTGCGACCTCTACCCCGACTATGAACCCGCCTTCGAGGAACTGGGCATGCTCTTTGCCTCACGCCACGACCCGATGGCTCTCGAATATCTCGGCACAGCCCTCCGGATTGAGCCCCAGAACACCAACGCCCTCTATGGTATGGCCATGTACTACCAAGAGCTCAACAAACCCGAAAAGGCCGAGGAAATCTACAAACAAATCCTCGACATCAACGACAACCACAAGGAGGCCTGGCACAACCGCGGATACATCGAAATGTTCACCTACGGAGACTACCCCGAAGCCATCAACTATCTCACCCGAGCCATCCAGTGCGACAGCTCTTTCATCGAGGCTTGGACCAACCGGGGCTGTGCCTACGAACTCATGGGTGACAAACAGCATGCACGCGAAGACTTCCAGTCGGCCCTGCAACTCGACCACACCTTCCAGCCCGCCATCGACGGTCTGAGCCGTGTCAAATAACCCACAGCAAAACAATAACAAATCAATATATCAAAATATCATGAGCACACTAAAAGGACGCAACCTCATTTCCATCACCGACTTCTCCAAAGAAGAATACATCGAGGTGCTGGACATTGCCGAAGGTTTTGAGAAGAACCCCAAGCAGCGCATTCTTAGCGACAAAGTTGTCGCCACCCTCTTCTTCGAGCCCTCCACCCGCACACGCCTGAGCTTCGAGAGCGCAGCCAACCAGCTCGGCGCACGCATCATCGGTTTCAGCGACCCCGGCGGAACCAGTGTACAAAAGGGCGAATCGCTCCACGACACCATCGTTATGGTATCGAGCTATGCCGACCTCATCGTCATGCGCAACCCCAAGGAAGGGTCCTCGCGCTACGCTTCCGAAGTGTCCACCGTACCCGTCATCAACGCCGGCGACGGTGCCAACCAGCATCCCACCCAGTGCATGCTCGACCTCTACTCCATCCGCAAAACACAGGGCACTCTTGAAAATCTCAACATCGCCTGTGTCGGCGACCTCAAGTATGGCCGCACCGTACACTCCCTCGTTCAGGCCATGTGCAACTTCAACGCCACCTTCCACCTCGTATCCCCCACTGAGCTCAAGCTCCCGTCCTCTGTCAAGATGAGCATCAAGGATGCCGGACTCAATTATTACCAGTACACCGACCTGCAGAGTGTTATACCGATGGCCGACATCATCTACATGACCCGCGTCCAACGCGAGCGTTTCCCGGACCCGTTAGAATACGAGCGTGTCAAAGACAGCTGCATCCTCTCCGCCTCCATGCTCAAAGGCTGCAAGCCCAACATGCGTGTCCTGCACCCGCTGCCGCGCGTCAACGAGATTACCACCGATGTGGACACCACACCCTATGCCTACTACTTCCGCCAGGCTCAAAACGGGGTCTATGTCCGCCAGGCTCTCATGGCCGCCATTCTCGGTGCCAAATAACAACCAAACAATTCACTATTCACCAGACACAAATCACATACCATGGATACAAAAAAAGAACTCGTCGTCTCCGCTATCGAGAACGGCACAGTAATTGACCATATCCCCACCGAGGCCGTCTATCGCGTCATCCGCATCCTAGGCCTGGAAGACTACAAAGACGAAGTGCTCATAGGCAACTACCTTCAAAGCCCCAAACTGGGCCGCAAAGGCATTATCAAAATCAAAAACAAGCACTTCACCAAGGACGAAGTGAGCAAAGTAGCCCTTGTGGCGCCCTTTGTCACCATCATCACCATCAAGGACTACAAGGTCATTGAGAAATTTGCCACCGAAATCCCCGACCACGTGGAAAACTTTGTCAAATGCGCCAACCCCAAGTGCATCACCAACGCCGAGGCTGTACCCACCAAGTTTGACATCGTCGACAAGGAGAACCTCAAACTCCGCTGCCACTATTGCGAGAAATTCACCACCAAGGAAACCATCCACTTCATCCAGTAGACAACTCCGGCACAATGGCCGTCCCGCCATGCGCCAAAAACAGGACTATCATGAAAAAGTACTACGTATCCCTCATTCTGCTGACCATTGTCTTGATTGTGGCTGCTTTCTGCACATTGTGGTTCGCACAGGGCGTGTTCCAGACCATTATGCCGTTCATCCCGCTCTACTTTGCCGTCATCACCGGACTGCAGCACTATGCCGTGGTCAAAAGTTTCTATAAAGACCCGCGCACCTTTGTCAAGAACTTCCTCGGACTCACTGTCGGCACCCTCTTCCTTCACCTTGTTGTCATCTGCACTTGGTCCCTCACCCACATCCCCGAAGCCCGCACCTTCATCCTGGCTTTCTGCATCTGCTACATCGCCTACCTGACCTTCGAGACCATCGCCTTGATTCTCCTTATCAAGCAACAACGCAAACAACAAAAATAGCCAACTCTCCGCCGTTCACCGCGAGCGGCACACAACAAAAAGGGCAGCCACCACCAAGTGACTGCCTTTTTTTTCGTCCCTACAGGTTTACCGGTTTACTAATTTCTTATACACCACACCCTGCGGAGTCTGGAGTGCAACAACATAAACTCCTGCACGGGGCAAAGCCAGAGTAATGCTGTCGCCCGACACCTTGCGGGACTCCTCCACCTGACCTGTTACACTGTAAAGTGTCATCCAGCTTACAGGCACACCGCCAAACTCCACTGTGCAGTGTCCCTTGGCAGGGTTGGGGCTAAGTTTCACCTGCCGGGCATACACCTCGTCTATCGACTGGTCGTGGGGTGTGACCGTATCAGTGGTGAACTGCAAGAAACCCCAGAAACTGGTAGCCGTGTCACCACACTCCGAGCGCACATAGAAGTCATACGTTGTGCCAGGGGTCAAATTGGTCAAGTAAACCACACTGTCCATGACAGCTGCCCGTATGCCTCGACCACGTACAAAACCTGCCTCGCCATACTCAATCATCCACTTGTCGGGAACCACTGTGTTGTGCCATTTCACCATTGCCATAACCTGGTTTTTGTGATCCACCTCCACATCATACACCCTGCCGCACGAACCGTCATACTGCACCAATATCAAGCTGTCGATATACAGCCTCGACCCCCTAGCGCGGTTCTTTCCGTTAGTCGACGACAAAGCAATAATCACCATCGAATCAGCCTCGACAAAAGCATACTCGGCCGGGAAATACTCGTTCAAAGTATAATATTCCATGTAGAAGGGCTCGTAATTCACAGTGTCGAACAACTGAAACAGATTCTTCGACCCTGCGCCCACCAGCATGCGCTTGCCCAATTCCTGGTTATAATAAGTACCCAGAGCCAGCACCGTGGCATTGTCGTCGATATCGCCGCTGCCATTGCCGTCTACATACTTGAACATACCCCTCAGCTGCTTGGGCTCAAATCCGTTCAACGGGAATCCGCCAGTGATATAATCATTCAAGTCGGACGTGTCAATCATATCCAACAGCCACGAGAGATCACTGCCCCCCTCCGAAGCACGTTCCATCAACGGAAGAATCCGCATCAAATCCACCTCTGCATTCACAATCACCGACGGGATAACCTCGCCCAGCAGCGATGAATCAATAAACGAAGTGGCCAGCGAATAGGCTATAGGCGAAAGTACATCTTCCAACAGGAACGACTCGGCCACCAAACCCGAATGTCCTTGCGGGGCAGTCAACGTGTCGCGCGAAATCTTGGCCACCGGCACAGAGAAGTTCAACGGCAGCGTGAAACCGGAATAACTCACCGTGTCATTCACCGAATAGGTAGGCACGTGCCATCCCTCGGGCAGCGTATACGAGCCATACAGCGGGACTGGCAGGAAACCCATCAAAATGGTGGTATCACCGGGATAATCATTCCAAATCTCAAAATCGCCCATTGGCACTGGAACAATCGAATCTGTGGTCTGTGCCTGCATCCTGCCCATCTGGCCGGCAACCAGCGCACACACTGCAATAATTAAAAAGAACTTCTTCATATACAATAAAATATAAGTTTAATAACCATTTATTCAAACTGCAAATATACAACTTTTTTTGCTAATTCAAAAAAAAGTAGTACCTTTGCATCACCAATCGAGAGAGCAAACCACTCATTACTCATTGAAAATCAAAGGAGAGGTGCCGGAGTGGTCGAACGGGGCGGTCTCGAAAACCGTTGACCAGCTTGCTGGTCCCAGGGTTCGAATCCCTGCCTCTCCGCTGAAAAAGGACGCGCGATGCAAATGCACCGCGCGTCTTGTTTTTGCAATCTTCCCTGCACGACAATCCGTGAAGACGAACATCCAGTGAATGTCCGTCGATAGCGAAGCTGAGAAATGAACGCTTGCCGTTCATAGGCTTTGCCTTCTCCAAAAGTCCCTCACTTTTGGAGTGTGCATAAAAAACTATTGATGTAACTTTGTAAAAAAAAAACGACAAATCTCTTGAATTTGTCGTTTTTCGTACCGCATACCAGAGTCGAACTGGTGATCTACTGCGTGAGAGGCAGTTGTCCTGGACCACTAGACGAATGCGGCTCATATTGGACGATTTCTCTTTCGAAATCGGATGCAAAGGTACAACTTTTTTTTGAATTGGCAAACTTTTGCATCAAAAAAAATATCACTATTCACCATAACACTTTTGCAACAAGACGGTTACAATCAAAAATATTTATACCTACACACCATGACAACGGTGCAAAACAGGTAAAACAAACGCCCTTGGAAACAAAAATCAACCTCCTTCTGATGTAATCCGACAATACCGAACAAAACACACTGATTGCAAGCCATCTATAGCAAATAAAGTTGTTGTCATTCCAGTAATAGCCTTGTTTTTTGATATTGTCAGTTTGCATGTTTGTCCAAGCGACAAGTTGATTGACCCGCACGAGTTTAGAGATAAGAACTAAGAGCCAGGAACTGTGGCATACAATCCTGGTTCTTATCTCTTACTTCTTACTTTGCTTTTTGCCGCTTCGCGCATAATTTACTTTATTTTCTGTGAGGGATTACGCCATCTTTCGCCACCTTTCGCCAGTGTTCCGATAATGTCGTATATCTGTCCCCAACATAAAAATTGAAAATTGAAAGTTGAAAGTTGCTGTCGCACCCGGATAATTCTCAACTCTCAACTTTCAACTCACAACTTTCAACTCTCAACTTTCTATGTTTGATGTTACGTCGTTCTTTATCCTATCTTTTTTCGTTATGTTTCCCTCATTTTTCCCTTTGTGAAACGGAGAAAGAGTGGAAAACGATCGAATAACGAGCGAATAAATGACGGCGCCTGAGGGATTGATTGAAGGCGTAAAAGTGAAAAGTGAAAATGTGTGAATGTGTAAACGTGTTAACGTGTTAATGTGTAAGTCATTGACTAACGAATTAACACATTTACGAATTAACGAATTCAACTCTCAACTTTCAACGACCGATTTGGGATAAAAACAGCCGAACCAAGAGCCATGTTTGCTTTTGCAGGCATGACTTTTGGTTCGGTCTCGAAAATAGAACTTCTATTTCTCGCTTTACGCCATATTGTGGAAGACGTTGACCACGTCGTCGTCGTTTTCGAGACGCTCGATGAGTCCATTGACATCTTCCTGCTCTTCGGGCGAGAGTTCGCGCATGGTGAGGGGGATACGCTCGAATTTGAAAGACTTGATTTCAAACCCTTTATCCTCAAGAAACTTGGAGATGGGTCCGTAGTTCTTGAAGTCGGCGTAGATCATGATTTCGTCTTCATCGCGGAACACTTCGTCGATGTCGTAGTCGATAAGCTCAAGCTCCAGTTCGTCCATATCGGTGCCTTCTTTGTAGGCGACGACGAAGGAGCATTTGCGCTCGAAGAGGAAGTCGTTCATGCCCATGGTGCCCAGCTCTCCCTTGCCGCGTACAAAGGCGGCACGGATGTTGGCAACGGTGCGGGTGGGATTGTCGGTGGCCGTTTCGACGACGAAGGCGGTGCCGTGGGGGCCTTTGCCGTCGTATACGACTTCTTTGTAGGCCGACTTGTCTTTCTCGGTGGCACGCTTGATGGCGCGCTCGACATTCTCCTTGGGCATGCTCTCGCTCTTGGCGGTGGCCATGAGCAGACGAAGACGGAGGTTGCTGGAGGGGTCGGGACCGCCGGCAATGACGGCCAACTCAATTTCTTTTCCAATCTTGGTGAACGTGCGGGCCATGTGACCCCAACGTTTCAGTTTACGTGCTTTACGGTATTCAAACGCTCTACCCATAATGTGTGAATTGAGAATTGAGAATTGAGAATTGAGACCTATCAGGTTGGAATCCTCAACTCAATTCGAGGTTAATATTCGTTTTTATTCTATTCTTGCTGGTTTTTATAACTGATGTGAGCATGGATATCAGTTCATCCACATCGGTGTTTATTGAAATGTATTCTTCCTCGGTAAAATAATCAGTATGAAATAAAAGTTCAAACCAGTATTGTGTCTCGTCAGCTTCTTTCAAAGCGATGGACATTTTACTGATAAAATCTGCCGGACTCTGCGCATTTCTGCTTTCACGGATATTAGCACCAATGCTGGTGCCACTCCTTAGCAATTGTTTACTCAGTACAAACTCTTTTTTTTCGGTGGTCAAGTATTTATATAGATTGACACAGCGAATAGCAAATGCCATGCTTTTTGAATATAAGATATTGTCTTTCATAAACGCGTCAGCTCTCTCAATTCTCAATTCTCAATTCTCAATTTAGAGAGAAATTCGGTGCATTCCTCGAAGGTTTTGAAGGTGTGCTCTTCGGGGACGACGGCGGGGATGACGTTGAGGGTGCGGAGCATGTACATGGGCTGGGGCTGGATGATGGTCATGAGCACCATGATGCCGCGCGCCTGGAGGTCTTTGATGGCGGTCTCCATGGCATAGAGGCCGGACTGGTCCATGAAGCTGACGAGTTTCATGCGGATGATGACTACCTTGGCATCGTTGGGCACGTCTTCCATCACCTCTTTGAATTTGTTGATGGTGCCAAAGAAGATGGGGCCATTGAGGCGCTGGATGAAGATGTGCTGGCGCATCTCGTCGGTGATGCCGCCCTCGTCGTGCCAGGGCACGGATTTGTCGAAGTTGGGCAGGCCGGGGTCTGGCAGGCCTTTGCGGATGTCGGCCGAGGTCATGGCCGAGGAGCTGTAGCCACCCTCGACCAGGTCGCTGGCGCGCTTCATGAAGAGCACACAGGCGATAACCATGCCAATGCCCACTGCAGTGAGCAGGTCCACAAAGACGGTGATAAGGAAGACAACCACAAGCACGACGGCATCGGCCTTGGGGATTCGCAGCAGGTCTTTGAAACCCTTGAAGTCGATGATGCCCCAGCCTACTGTGATGAGGATGCCGGCAAGAACCGAAAGGGGCACGTATTTGACCAGGCTGCCCAGGCCGAGGAGCACGGCCAGAAGGAGCAGTGCATGGACCATACCGCTTATCTGGGTGCGGCCACCGCTCTTGACATTGACAACGGTGCGCATTGTGGCGCCGGCACCGGGAAGGCCGCAGAAGAGTCCGGCGATGGCATTGCCGATACCCTGTCCGATGAGTTCCTTATTGCTGTTGTGCTTGGTTTTGGTAATGTTGTCGGCCACCACAGAGGTGAGCAGTGTGTCGATGGAGCCCAGACCGGCCAGGGTGAGACCGGGGATGACGGAGGCTTTGAGGACGGCTATCCAGTTGATGGCGGCAAAGTCAATACCTGACTTGGCAAAGACCGGCAGGGGCATGCCCGAAGGTATCTCACCGATGATGAGACGGCTGTCGAGGTTGCAGAACAGCGATACGACAGTCATGACAATAAGTGCCACAAGGGTGGCAGGGACTTTCTTGGTGACCAGCGGGAAGAGCTCGATGATGAGAATGGTGCCGAGACCGAGCAGGAGGGCTTTGACCGAGATGCCCTGTGCCACGGCATCGGGGATGCCGAAGAGCAGGTCAATCATGGTGCCGCTGCCCTTGAGTCCCACCAACGGGTACAGCTGCTGTAGAATAATGATGACACCGATACCGCTCATGAAGCCTGACAGGACAGGATAAGGTATATAACGGATGTATTTACCCAGTTTGACGATACCAAAGAGAATCTGGAAGAGGCCGCAGAAGATACCGGCCAGCGACATGCTGATGAGCACATCTGAAATGCTTCCGCCGCTGGAAGCCCAGATACCGCCGATGAGTGTGGCGGTGACAACGGTCATGGGACCCGTAGGGCCGCTTATCTGGCTGTGGGTGCCGCCAAAGAGGGCGGCAAAGAAGCCCAGCATGGTGGCACCGACGATGCCTGCCAGTGCACCCATAGA
The DNA here is from genome assembly GCA_902790215.1 of uncultured Bacteroidota bacterium. Lineage (GTDB taxonomy): Bacteria > Bacteroidota > Bacteroidia > Bacteroidales > P3 > Colimorpha. The sequence continues at coordinate 48,227 of CADAQX010000012.1, forward strand.
AGCTGCGGAGGGGTCGCTGACGCCTCCAAAGGCCTGAATGCCGAATGCAAGAGCCAAAGGCAGGGCCACGATGCCGGCAGTGATGCCGCCAAAGAGGTCGCCTTTGATGTTGTTGGTTTCAATGAATTTCATATAAATAATTGTTTGTCTGTTTTTATCACATGAGTATCGGGTCAAAAACGAGGTGCAAAGTTACACTATTTTTTCCGAATGGAGAGTTCTGCAGGACTATTTTTTAATTACCCTGCGGATTGTGGAGCCCTGCGGCAGGGAGATTCGCAGGGTGTAGCTGCCCGAGGGCAGCGAGGAGAGGTCGATTCGGTTGGTTGCCGTATGGACGGCGGCGGTACGGCCCAGGAAGTCGTATATCTCCACTTTCAGCACTTCATCGGAGGAGATGGTGATGTAGCCTGCCGTAGGGTTGGGATAGACTGTGATGTCGTCTAGACCTGCCACGGGGTCAACCCCCTGTTCGGGTATGATGGTGAGCACAAGCAGCACGATGCTGTCGCACCCTTCGGAGGTTGTACCTTGGAAGGTGTATTCGCCGCTCTCGGTATATGTCGTGCCGTTCCAGTTGTAGCTGTCGCGGGCTGTCTCGACAAGGGTGTCGCGCACGCTATAGTGTACGACCAAGTGGAGGCTCACGCTGCTGTCGCATCCGTGAACGCTCTGCATTGTATAGTAAGGCGTCACCGTTGATTCAGTATAGGTGTTTCCGTTCCAGCGATAGCTGTCGCAGGCGGTGTCGAAGGCCTCGAGACGGTAGGTGTCGTGGATGACAAGGTGGAGCGTGTCGACACTTGAGCACCCTTCGGCGTTGGTGTAGCTGTGGAGGTAGCTGCCTGTGGCATTGTAGCTCTGGCCATGCCATTGGACACTGTCGCAGCTCTCCTGACTGACACTGGTATAGGTGCCGTGATTGATAGTGAGATGCAAGGTCACGGTGCTGTCGCAGCCGTAGGAGTTGGTGGTTGAAAGTTGATAGTTGGAAGTTGAAGCTGTAAAGGTGGAGTCGTGCCACGTGAGGCTGTCGCAGGCAGTGAGTGTCGCGGTGGAGGAGGAGCTGTTGTTGATGGTCAAGTGCAGAGCCACGGTGCTGTCGCAGCCGTAGGAGTTGGTGGTTGAAAGTTGATAGTTGGAAGTTGAAGCTGTGAAAGTGGAGTCGTGCCATGTGAGGCTGTCGCAGACAGCGAGTGTCTCAACGGTGGAGGAACTGTGGTTCACGGTCAGGTGCAGGTTCACAATGCTGTCGCAGCCCTGAGAGTTGAAGGTGGAGTACTGCGGTGTGGCTGTTGTTTCCGTATAGGTGGTGCCATGCCAGGTGAGGCTGTCGCACACGACATGGGACTCCATTCCTGTGCTACCATGACGGACAGACAGGTGCAGGGACACCACGCTGTCGCATCCGGCGGCATTGGCCAGGAGGCAGGTCGGCGTGGTGGTGCTGGCCGTGTAGGTCTGTCCATGCCAGGTGAGGCTGTCGCAAACATTCTGGACATCCACATAGGAGGAGCTGCTGTTGATGGTCAGGTAGAGCGTGTCGACATTGGTGCAATTGGAATACACACCGTGATTATAGGTATAGACTCCCGTAGCGGTATAGACCTGTCCATTCCAGCTGTAGCCGTCGCATGCCAACACATAATAGGAGGTGTCGTGCTGCGTGCTGACGGTGAGATGCAGGGTGTCGGTGCTGGCGCAGCCCCATGTATTATTATAGTCGTAGGTGTAAGTGCCGTCGGCTGTATAGGTCTGCCCATGCCATGTGAGGCTGTCGCACGCCACCTGGTGGTAGCTGTTGTATGTGCTCGGGTTGATGGTGAGATTCAGATTGACCGTGCTGTCGCACCCATGGCTTGTCTGGGATACAAAGACCGGCATGGATGTGCTGGCGGTATAGACAATGCCAAACCACGTGTATTCATTACATGCTGTCACCGACTGGGTGACATATTGCGAATAGTTGATGGTAAGGTGGAGCGTCACCACACTGTCGCAGCCTGTCGCATTCTGTGTAGTATAGGTCGGTGTGTTGGTGGATGAAGTGTAGGTTGCGCCATGCCAGGAATACTGGTCGCAAGCCGTCTGAGTCTCGACCCCCGTGCTGCTTTGATTGATTGTCAGGTGGAGGGTGACCACACTGTCGCAGCCCACGGCGTTATGCTCCACATAGGTGGGGGTTGAAGTTGTGGCGGTGTAGGTGATGCCATGCCAGGTGTAGTAGTCGCATGCCGACTGGGTCTCCACACCGGTGTTGCTGTGGTTGATTGTGAGGTGCAGTGTCACCACGCTATCGCAGCCCAGGGCATTCTGCTCAGCATAGGTGGGGGTGGTAGTTGAAACCGTGTAGGTCGTGCCGTGCCAGGTGAACTGGTCACAGGCTGTGCGGGTATCAACCCCCGTATTGCTATGGTTGACCGTGAGGTGCAGGGTCACCACACTGTCGCAGCCCAGGCTGTTCTGCTCGGTATAGGTCGGGGTGGTCGTGCTGGAGGTGTAAGTGGTGCCATGCCACGTGAAGTGGTCGCATGCCGTTTGGTTGTCCACCCCAGTGTTGCTGCGGTTTACGGTCAGGTGCAGGGTCACCACGCTGTCACAGCCGTGCACGTTCTGCTCGGTAAATGTAGGAGTATTTGTAGATGCCGTGTAGGTTACGCCGTGCCATGTGTATTGGTCGCAGGCGGTCTGGCTGTACACACCGGTGTTGCTGTTGTTGATGGTGAGGTGCAGGGTCACCACACTGTCGCAGCCCAAGGCATTCTGTTCAGTGTAGGTGGGGGTGTTGGTGGTGGCGGTGTAGGTGGTGCCGTGCCAGGTGTATTGGTCGCAGGCGGTCTGGGATTCAATGCCCGTGTTGCTGCTGTTAATGGTCAGGTGCAGGGTCACCACACTGTCGCAGCCCGCCGCGTTGTGCTCAGTGAAGGTGGGCGTGGCAGTGGAGGAATAATAGGTGATGCCGTGCCAGGTGTACTGGTCGCACGAGACTCGATTTTCTATACCCGTATTGCTGTGGTTGACGTTCAGGTACAGCGTGTCGACATTGGTGCATATTGAGCCCGGCTGGCTGTGGTCGTAGGTGTAGACTCCCGTGGCGGTGTAGGTCTGACCGTTCCAGTGGTATTCATCGCACACGGTGACAGTGTATGCCGTGTCGTCATGCATGCTGATGTCAAGATGAAGGGTGTCGGTGCTCGGGCATCCGGCCGCATTGGTGTAGTTATAGGTGTACACACCTGTGGCCGAATAATTATGCCCATGCCAGGTGTAACTTTCGCACGCATTCTGTGTGTAGCTGCCGTGAGAGCCATAGTTAACCGTCAGATGCAGTGTCACCACACTGTCGCATCCGGCGGCGTTCTGTTCGGTGAAAATCGGTGCCTCGGTGCTGGCAGTGTAGGATACGCCGTGCCACGTGAACTGGTCACAAGCCGTCTGGGTTTCGATACCTGTATTGCTGTAGTTGACGGTCAAGTGCAGCGTCACCACGCTGTCGCACCCTGCGGCATTGGTCTCCGTAAAGGTCGGCGTGGTGGTCGAGGCGGTGTAGGTCGTTCCGTGCCATGTGTATTGGTCGCAAGAAGTCCGGGTTTCAACACCCGTGTTGCTGTAGTTGACGGTCAAGTGCAGCGTCACCACACTGTCGCACCCTGCGGCGTTGGTTTCCGTAAAGGTCGGCGTGGTGGTCGAGGCGGTGTAGGTCGTGCCATGCCATGTGTAGCTGTCGCATACGGTCTGGTTTTCCGTTCCCGTATTGCTGTAGTTGACTGTCAGGTGCAATGTCACCACGCTGTCGCAGCCAGCGGCGTTCTGCTCTGTAAAGGTCGGCGTGGCAGTGGTGGCGGTATAGGTCGTGCCATGCCATGTGTAGCTGTCGCATGCCGTCTGGTTCTCCGTCCCCGAATTGCTGTGGTTTACAGTCAGGTGCAGTGTCACCACGCTGTCGCAGCCGACGGCATTGGTTTCCGTAAAGGTAGGCGTAGTGGTCGAGGCGGTGTAGGTCGTGCCATGCCATGTGTATTGGTCGCATACCGTCTGGCTCTCCGTTCCCGTATTGCTGTAGTTGACTGTCAGGTGCAGCGTCACCACGCTGTCGCACCCCGCGGCGTTCTGCTCGGTAAAGGTCGGTGTATGCGTCGAGGAGGTAAAGGTCTGCCCATGCCAGGTGTAGCGGTCACAGGCCGTCTGGCTGTCCACTCCCGTGTTGCTGCGGTTGATTGTCAGGTGCAACGACACCACACTGTCGCAGCCGTCAACATTCTGCTCCGTGTAGGTGGGTGTTGTTGTGGAAGCCGTGTAGGTAATGCCGTGCCAGGCGAAGAAATCACAAGCCGTGTGGCTTTCCACACCCGTATTGCTATACTTGACAGTCAAATGCAATGTCACCACACTGTCGCATCCGGCGGCATTTGTCTCGGTGTATTGGGGTTCTGTGGTGCTGGAGGTGTAGATGATGCCATGCCATGCAAAGTTGTCGCAAGCCGTCTGGATCTCAACCCCGGTGTTGCTGTGGTTGATAGTCAAATAAAGCGTGTCCACATCCGTGCAGGAAGAGCCCGGCTGGCTGTGGTCGTAGGTGTATACGCCCGAGGCAGTGTAGGTCACTCCGTTCCAGTGGTACTGGTCACAGGCGGTGATATGATATGCAGCGGCATCATGGGCACTGACATTCAGATGTAGGGTGTCCGCACTGGCACAGCCGTCGGCATTGGTGTAGCCATAGGTGTACACGCCGCTCTCGGTATAGTCTACGCCGTGCCATGTATAAACATCACAGGCACTTTGGCTATAACTATTATGTGTACCATAATTAACTGTCAGATTCAGGGTTACCACACTGTCGCACCCTGCGGCATTTGTCTCGGTATAGGTGGGGGTGTTGGTGCTGGCTGTATAGGTGGTGCCGTGCCAAGTATAGGCTTCGCATGCGGTCTGATTTTCCGTACCAGTGTTGCTGTAGTTGATGGTCAAGTTCAGGGTTGCCACACTGTCACACCCTGCGGCATTCGTCTCTGTGTACTGGGGTTCTGTGGTGCTGGCGGTATAGGTTATGCCATGCCAGGTGTAGGAGTCACAGGCTGTCTGGGTCTCTGTGCCGGTGTTGCTGTAGTTGATAGTGAGGTTCAGGGTTACCACGCTGTCACAACCTGCGGCATTCGTCTCGGTGTATTGGGGTGCAGTGGTGCTGGTGGTATAGGTGGTGCCATGCCAGGTGTAGGTGTCGCATGCTGTCTGGGTCTCTGCACCGGTGTTGCTGTAGTTGATGGTCAGGTTCAGGGTTACCACACTGTCACACCCTGCGGCATTCGTCTCAATGTAGGTGGGGGTGTTGGCACTGGCGGTATACGTCGTGCCATGCCATGTGTAGGTGTCGCATGCGGTCTGGGTTTCTGTGCCGGTGTTGCTATAGTTGATGGTCAGGTTCAGGGTTACCACGCTGTCACACCCTGCGGCATTCGTCTCGGTGTAGGTGGGGGTGTTGGTGCTGGCGGTATACGTCGTGCCATGCCATGTGTAGGAGTCACAGGCTGTCTGGGTCTCTGTGCCAGTGTTGCTGTTGTTAATTGTCAGGTACAGGGTATCAACA
>CADAQX010000013.1 GCA_902790215.1 uncultured Bacteroidota bacterium
GGTATCGTGAATGAGCTTGTTGATGTAATCGCTGCTGTCGGCGAATTCGTAGGGGACAAACTCGTGGCACAGGCTTACCCAGGCGGAGTCGGTGGTGGCCTGAAGGAGGGTGACATCGACGAGGGTGGTGTCGTCGACGGGGTAGTCGCGCACGTAGAAGGCTTCGATGCCCTCCTGCCCCCGGTACTGCCAGTAAAGCTTGCTGCACTGCCACGGCAGGGGGCAGCGTGTCGACAGCATGGTCAGCAGCCCCATTATGATGAGGAGCAGGCAGACGAGTATTACGGCTGTCCAGGATATTCGTTTCATGGCTGGGTGTTGTTTGCGATTATGGTGTCGATGATGGCTATGGTTTCCATGTGCTCGGCGGTGTCGGCAGAGGTTGTTTTGCATTCGTTGCCAGCAGGGTTGCAGGCTGCGAAGGCGAAGACTGTTGTCGCTGCCAGGATGGTGGCGACGGATTTGAGGGAGGAGGCTTGCAGGAGGGAGTAGCGACGCTGGGTTGCCAAGGCGTCGAGGTGCAGTGCAGTGTCGAAGGATGGATGGCCGACATTGCCAGTGGGTGTAGTCAAAGCGTTCAGGGTGTGTGGTCTGCGCTTTGTAGGGCGGGCGCCGAAGGACAGGAAGCAGACGACCGCAATGACGGCGGCAGCCCCGATGCAGTAGAGTGTCCGCAGGACGCTGTCGGGCTGCCGGATGACGGCTATGGCGGCGGAGACGACGATGACTGTGCAGAAGACGGCTACGGCGATGTAGGCTATGCGTATGCGGCGTTTGGTGGCCTTGAGGGTTTCGGTGTCGATGCGGAGGAGGGGCCTGTCGGAGCGGTCGATGATTTCGTCGATGCGTTGCGAATGCTCGTCCCAGGCGGCCTGTAGCTGCTGCCATATTTTTTCGGCCTCAAGTTCTTCAAGAACGTTGTTGGCGGGAGGCGATGGGTTGCCGGGTTGCTTTGTCTTGTTCATTTTTCTTGCTGGTTTAGTTTTTTTAATTTTTCAATTGTACGATGGATACGTTGCCGTATGGCGGATTCGGAGATTCCGGTGAGGGAGGATATTTCGCTGGCGGTTTTCTTGTCGAGGTGGAGGTAGAGGATTTCGCGGTCGGTGTCGTTGTCGAGACGTTCGATCAGTTCGTAGAGCAGTTGGTACAGGTCGTTGTTGTCGTCGGCTATTTCGTGGTAGAGTTCTTGGTCGAGGGTAAGGAACTGGATGTGTTTCTTGCGGTGGCGGAGGTATTCGACAGCGGTGTTGCGTGCGATGCTGTACACCCAGGTGTTGACGCTGCTCTTGCCTTGGAAGGAGGGCCATTGTTCCCAGAGGTTGACCAGGATGTCCTGGAAGAGGTCGGGGAAGTCGTCGGGGTTGCCACGGGTGTAGAACTGGCATAGCTTTATCAGTGTGCCTTTGCATTGGTTGATCATCGTGTCGAACCCGATGTGCTGTTCCTCTGTTTTCATTTTTTCCCTGGCGTGCAGTCCGGTAGTTGTGTGCAGTTTTTGTGTCGTCTCATATAATTAGTCGTAAAAAAGGGCAAAATGTGACATGGGGATGAAGATTTTTTTTTTATAAAAAGTGTAAATGGTTGTGTGGTTGAGAGTTGAGAGTTGAAATTTGAGAATTGAGAATTGAGAATTGAGAGTTGAGGGTTGAGGGTTTCCGTTACGCTTTTGCGGGCGGGTTGGGGTAGGCAGGGGAGAAAGTGAGAAGGTTGTCGTAAGTTGTGGTAGTTGGCGACATGAGTGAGGGTGGAAGTGTGTATTTTTGCAGCCGGAAAGAGGGAGGTTGTGAGTTGAGAGTTTAGAGTTGAGAGTTTAGGGTTGAGAGTTTAGAGTTTAGAGTTTAGAGGTGGCTTTTCTTTTTCCGAGAGGTCTTTGAGTTGTTGGATGTTGGCTTTTTGCCTTTCGGGGGTTAGTTGGCGGTGAGGTCGCGGATGCGGGCGATGGCGGCGTGGATGCTGTCGATGTTGTCGCAGACGAGGGTGAGGCGCTGGGCGGTTTCGCGGAGGTGGACGTCGGCGGGGTGGGACTGGGCATAGCGTATCATCTGCATGAAGTTGGCCGACTGGTAGAAGGGGTTGTCCTGGTTGGCGACGAAGTGGCAGACGAGGCGCCGCTGCCGGAGGATGAGTTTTTCGATGCCGAAGTCTTTGGCCATGCGTCGGAGGGTGATGGTCTGGACGAGTTCCTCGGTGGGTTGCGGGATGGGGCCGAAGCGGTCGGTGAGGCGTTGGCGGTAGGCGTCGAGTTCCTCTTCGGTGGAGAGGTCGTTGAGCTCTTTGTAGAGCAGCAGGCGCTCGCTGACGCTGGTGACGTAGTCGTCGGGCAGGAGCACTTCGAGGTCGGTTTCGATGACGCATTCTTTGACGTACTCTTTGGTTTCTTCCACTTCGTGGCGGAAGAGGTCGCGGAATTCGGTCTCTTTGAGTTCGTCGATGGCTTCGTTGAGGATTTTGTGGTACATGTCGTAGCCTATGTCGCTGATGAAGCCGCTCTGCTCGGCGCCAAGGATGTTGCCTGCGCCGCGGATGTCGAGGTCGCGCATGGCGATGTTGAGTCCGCTGCCGATGGTGCTGAATTCCTCGATGGCTTTGAGGCGTTTCTGGGCCTCGTCGGTGAGGACGCTGTAGGAGGGGATGAGCAGGTAGCAGAAGGCTTTTTTGTTGCTGCGCCCCACACGGCCGCGCATCTGGTGGAGGTCGCTGAGGCCGAAGTTCTGGGCGTTGTTGATGAGCATGGTGTTGGCGTTGGGGATGTCGAGGCCGTTCTCGACGAGCGCGGTGGCTACAAGCACGTCCACATCGCCTGAGAGGAAATGCATCATGGTGTCCTCCACTTCTTTGCCATCCATCCTGCCGTGGGCCATGGCCACGCGGGCGTCGGGCACCAGACGGCTGACCAGCCCCGCCATTTCGGGCAGGTTCTCCACGCGGTTGCTGACGAAGAAGGTCTGGCCGCCGCGCGACATTTCGTAGCGGATGGCATCGCGGATGATTTCCTCGTCGAAGGTGCATATCTCGGTCTGGATGGGCTGGCGGTTGGGCGGCGCTGTGCGGATGACGCTCAGGTCGCGTGCACCCATGAGGGAGAACTGGAGTGTGCGCGGGATGGGTGTGGCGGTGAGGGTGAGGCAGTCGACGTTGACTTTCATCTGGCGCAGTCGCTCTTTGGCGCTGACGCCGAATTTCTGCTCTTCGTCGATGATGAGGAGTCCGAGGTCTTTGAAGCGGAGGTTTTTGTTGGTGATGGCGTGGGTGCCGATGAGTATGTCTATCTTGCCTTCTTCCACGCGGCGGTAGATGTCGTTTTTCTCGCGGGTGGTGCGGAAGCGGTTGAGGTAGTCGATGTTGACGGGCAGTCCCTGCAGCCGCTCCTTGAAGGTGTTGTAGTGCTGGAAGGCGAGGATGGTGTTGGGCACGAGGACGGCCACCTGCTTGGAGTCGCAGCATGCCTTGAAGGCGGCGCGGATGGCCACTTCGGTCTTGCCGAAGCCCACGTCGCCGCAGACGAGGCGGTCCATGGGCGCGGAGTCTTCCATGTCGTGTTTGACATCCTGGGTGGCTTTGAGCTGGTCGGGGGTGTCCTCGTAGAAGAAGGAGGCTTCGAGCTGCTGCTGCAGATAGCTGTCGGGGCTGTAGGCATAGCCTTGCGATGCCTTGCGCTTGGCATAGAGTGCGATGAGGTCTTTGGCGATGTCCTTGACCTGCTTCTTGGTTTTTTGCTTGAGGACCTGCCAGGTGTTGCTGCCCAGGCGGTTGAGGGTGGGGGCGGTGCCTTCTTTGCCTACATAGCGGCTTATCTTGTGCAGGCCGTGGATGCTGATGTAGAGGGTGTCGTTGTTTTTGTAGATGAGGCGTATCACCTCCTGGGTGTGGCCGTTGGTGGTGACTTTCTCCAGCCCGCTGAAGCGGCCTACGCCATAGTCGATGTGGGTGACGTAGTCGCCGGGTTTGAGCTCGAAGAGTTCTTTGAGGGTGAGCGCCTGGTGGGTGTCGCGCAGGTCGCGGACGGTGTATTTGTGGTAGCGCTCGAATATTTCGTGGTCGGTGAAGCAGACGATGTGTTCGTCGTCGTCGATAAAGCCGTGGTTGGGCTGGCATTGGAGGAACTCGACATACTCGATGAGATGGTCGAAGTGTACCCCCTGGCCGTTGGCGATGGCGATGGCATCGACGGTGGGGCTGTTGCCGGCAAAGACTTTTTCGAGTCTCCGCTGCTGCTGGTCGTTGGCAACGGTGATGATGAGGCGGTAGCCCCGGTCGCGGTATTGGGAGAGAGTGTCCATGAGCAGGCCGAACTGCTTGTTGAAGGCCGGCTGGGGCTGCGAATGGGTCTCCACGTTGGCTGCGTTGGAGAAGTAGCTGCTGTTGCCCTGCTCGATGATGCGGCAGCGCAGGAGCGCCTTGAGGAACTCGTTGGCGGAGCAGTAGTGCAGGGCATCCTGTCCGGTGTTGGCAAAGAGGGTCTGGATGGTTTCGCTGACGAACATAAGCCCCTGCACCCACACGAGGTCGTTGCTGCCGAAGTAGTGCAGCAGCGGCACTTTCTCTTCGACGGTGACGGTGTCCTGTGCGCGCCGTTCCATGTTGGGCAGCACGCTGATGTTGTCGAACTGCTTGACAGAAAGCTGCGACACGGGGTCGAAGGTGCGGAGGGATTCGACGGTGTTGTCGAAGAACTCGATGCGGAAGGGGTTCTCGTTGGCAAAGGAGAAGACGTCGACAATGCCGCCGCGCACGGCGTATTGGCCGGGGTCCACCACGAAATCCACGCGCTCGAAGCCGTAGTCCTGCAGTACGTCGATGATGAAGTCGATTTCGATTTGGGCGCCTTTGGCTATGCGGAGGGTGTTGCGGGTGAGGGTGCGCGACGAGACCACTTTTTCAAACAGCGCTTCGGGATAGGTGACCACGGTGAGGCAGCGGCCGGAATTGAGCTGCTTGACCACTTCGCTCCGCTGCAGGATGTTGGCATTGTCGGTGGCGAAGAGGTCGCCCCCGTCGTCGTCCACGGCAACGGGACGGTCGGGGGACGTCTCGCCCTGTGCGGCTTTCTTTCGGGGCTTGCGCAGGGAGGAGGGGAAGAGGAGGGCGCGTTTCTGCTCCAGGTCGGCATCGGCCTCGTCGAGCATCATCTCGATGTCGTTGAGCAGGTAGTAGGCTTCCTCTTTGTTGCCGGTGATGATGAGCTGGCTGCGGTCGGGTTGTTGCACGGCCATGGCAGCGGCCACTGCTGCCGACAGGGAACCTGTCATGCCGGTGGCATGGATTCGGTCGCGGCCGGCAGCGAGGAGGCTGTCGATTTGCGCAACTATCTGTGAGTTTGTATATATATCTGTCAGCAGCATATCTTTGACAAATTTGCAAAAATACGTATTTTTCACGACATGGCGTGTTTTCTGCTGCATAAATTTATCAACCGGGGCTCTGGGCAGTGTTGTTGCCCGCACAATAAAAGCGCCAATGCCGCGTTATGAGGGCATGGAAAAAATAACGATACTATGGGCCGATGACGAAATCGACCTGCTGAAACCCCACATCCTTTTTCTCGAGGAGCGCGGCTATGCCGTCATTCCGGTGATGAGCGGCACCGAGGCCCTCGATGCGCTTGATGAACACGGCAAGAGTATAGACATTGTCTTTTTGGACGAGAATATGCCGGGGCTGAGCGGCCTGGACACCCTCAGCCAGATTAAGACCCGCCACCCCCATGTGCCGGTTGTCATGATTACCAAGAGCGAGGAGGAGCACATCATGGACGAGGCCCTCGGCAGCAAAATCAGCGACTACCTTATCAAGCCGGTGAACCCCAACCAGATACTTATGGTCATCAAGAAGCACACCGAAGCGCGGCGGCTGCAGAGCGAGCGCAGCACGATGACCTACCAGCAACAGTTCCGCGAGATAGGCATGGAGCTCTCCGGGCGGCTGAGCCACGGCGAGTGGATTCAGCTGTATCGCAGGCTGGTGTACTGGGACTTGGAACTGAGCGGCACGGACGACGACAACATCCACGAGATTTTCTCCTCGCAGAAGGCCGAGGCCAACCAGTTGTTCTGCAAGTTCTATGAACGGAACTATGTGGACTGGCTGAGCAACCCCAACACCACCACCGACAAACCCTTGCTCAGCACCACCGTGCTGCGCGACAAACTCTTCCCCCTGCTCAAGGAGAACCGCCCGACATTCCTGATTGTCATCGACAATTTCCGCTACGACCAATGGAAATACCTGCAGCCTGCCATGGAGCAGTATCTCCGCACGGAGGAGGACGGGATGTACTACAGCATCATCCCCACCACCACCCAGTTTGCCCGCAACGCCATGTTCGGCGGGCTGATGCCCTCGGAAATCGAGCGCAAGTATCCGCAGTATTGGGTCAACGAGGACCAGGAGGGATTCAAGAACCAATACGAGAATGAGCTGCTCGACGAGAATCTGCGTCGGCACGGGTTGAACATCAAGCATTCGTACAACAAGGTGCTCAATGCACAGTATGGCCGCAAGTTGGTGGAGGGCATTCCCAACCTGTTGAACAACAGGCTGAATGTGATTATCTACAACTTTGTGGACATGCTGTCGCACGCCCGCACCGACTCCAATATTGTGCGGGAGCTGGCTGTCGACGAGAAAGCCTACCGCTCGGTGACCCTGAGCTGGTTTGAGCATTCGCCGCTGGCCGAGGTGTTCAAAGCCCTTGCAGGACGCGATGTCAACATCATTGTCACCACCGACCATGGCTCAGTGCGCATAGACCGTCCGGTAAAGGTGAAAGGGGATGCCAGCGTCAGTGTCAATCTGCGCTATAAGCAGGGCCGATTGCTGGACTACAACCCCAAGGAGGTGTTTGAAGTAAAGGATCCCGCCAAGATATTCCTGCCCCGCCGCCACATCACGTCGCCCTATATCTTCTGCCACGGCAACGACTTTTTTGCCTACCCCAACAACTACAACCAGTATGTGCAGTACTATATGAACACTTTCCAGCATGGCGGCATCTCGATGGAGGAGATTCTGATACCCTTCGTCATCCTGAAGCCGAAAGCATGATTGCCCGGCATTCTGCCGAATTTATGAAAAAAAAAGAGGGGTTTGCGGCATTGCTGCGAACCCCTCGCTTATGGGGTTAGACCCCTTTCATGGAAAGGGAGATGCGTCGGCGGCGCAAATCCACTTCGAGCACACGGACGCGCACATGCTGGTGCAGGTGCACCACTTCGGAGGGGTCGTTCACCCGGCGGTTGGCCAGCTGGCTGATGTGCACCAGCCCGTCCTGATGCACGCCGATGTCGACAAAAGCACCGAAGGCGGTGATGTTGGTGACAATGCCGGGCAGCTCCATGCCCTCTTTTACGTCTTCGATGCGGGTGACGTTCTTGTCGAACTCGAATATCTCGAACTTGGCACGGGGGTCGAGGCCGGGCTTGTCCAGTTCTTTCATGATGTCCTGCAGGGTGGGCAGGCCGCAGTCGGCGGAGACGTAGCGGTTGATGTCGATTTTTTCGCGCAGGGCTTTGTCGTCCATGAGCTGCTGGACAGTGGTGCCGAGGTCGGAGGCCATCTGCTCAACAAGTGCATAGCGCTCGGGGTGCACGGCACTGCGGTCAAGCGGGTTGTCGCTCTCTCTCACGCGGAGGAATCCGGCACACTGCTCGAAGGCTTTGTCGCCGAGGCGTTCCACTTTCTTCAGCTCCCGGCGTGAGCGGAAGGCCCCTTCGAGGTTGCGGTGCTCGACAATTTTGCCGGCCAGTGCGGGACCAATGCCGCTGACATAGCTGAGCAGTTCGCGGCTGGCGGTGTTGAGCTCCACACCCACGCTGTTGACACAACTCACCACCACGTCGTTGAGGCTCTCCTGCAGGAGGGTCTGGTTGACATCGTGCTGGTATTGCCCCACGCCGATGCTCTTGGGGTCGATTTTCACCAGTTCGCTGAGGGGGTCCATGAGGCGGCGGCCAATGCTGACGGCACCGCGTACGGTGACATCATATTCCGGGAACTCGCGGCGGGCCAGCTCGGAAGCACTGTAGACCGAGGCTCCGTTCTCGCTGACCATGACAGCGATGACCTTGCCTTTGAAGTGGCAGCGTTTGACAACTTCCTCGGTCTCGCGGCCTGCGGTGCCGTTGCCGATGGCGATGGCCTCGATGTGGAAGGCCTCGACAAGAGCTTCGAGTTTGGAGATGGCGGCCCGTTCTTCGCGTACAGAGGTGAACGGATAGATGGTTTCGTTGTGGAGCAGTTGCCCCTGAGCGTCGAGGCAGACGGTTTTGCAGCCGGTGCGGAAGCCGGGGTCGATGGCCAGGATGCGTTTCTGCCCAAGGGGTGATGCCAAGAGCAGCTGGCGCAGGTTCTCGGCAAAGACGCGTATGGCCTCTTTGTCGGCTTTCTCTTTGAGGAGGTTGTAGTACTCTGTCTCGATGGAGGGTTGGAGCAAGCGTTTGTATCCGTCGTGTACGGCAAGGCGCACCTGTTCGGTCGATGCATAGTTGCCGTGGACAAACTGTCTTTCCAGTGTGTCGTAGGCGGGTTGGTCGTCGTCGGGCAGGACATGGACACGGAGCAGCCCCTCGGTCTCGCCACGGAAGAGGGCAAGGATGCGGTGCGAGGGAGCGCGCATGGCGTTCTCTTTCCAGTCGAACCACGACTCGTATTTGCCGGCTTCCTCCTCTTTGTTCTTGACCACTTTGGAACTGAGCATGGCGCTGCGCCTGAAGAGGCCGCGGATGCGGTTGCGGGCCTGGGCGTTTTCGCTGACGCGCTCGGCTATGATGTCGCGAGCACCGGCCAGGGCATCCTCAACGCTGGCAACCCCTTTGTCGGGATTGATATAACGCGCGGCCATCTGTTCCACATCGCAGGAGTATTGCTTCTGCAGCTCGTTGGCCAAGGGCTCCAGACCCCGCTCTATGGCCATGGTGGCGCGGGTGCGGCGCTTGGGCTTGTAGGGGAGGTAGAGGTCTTCGAGCTCGGTCATGGTGGCGGCGGCAAGGATTTGCTGCTCCAGCTCGGGGGTGAGCTTGCCCTGCTCGCTGATGGAGGATAGGATGGCTTCGCGGCGTTTGTCCAGTTCCTTGAGGCGGATGAGGAGGTCGCGGATGGCGGTAATCTGCACTTCGTTGAGGCTGCCTGTAGCCTCTTTGCGGTAGCGGGCAATGAAGGGGACTGTGGCCCCTTGCTCCAAGAGTTCGATAGTCTTCTCGACCTGACGTTGCCCAAGACCTAATTGCTCGGCTATGTGTGATGAGTAGTTCATCTTATTGAGTATAAGTGTTGTGTGTGTGATGTGTCGTATTGTTTGTTTCGTTGCAAGATGGCGTATATGCGGTGTTTTTGAAACTGCAAATTTACATAAAAAAAATGACATAGTTGGAGATGCATTGTTTTTTTTCTCCGTAAAAATGCTATTGCGGCATGACCTGTGTGCGGCTGTTGCCTGTTAGGGTGAACGGCATTTTGAGAAAACGCCCGCTAAAATGAAAAAATAGTTAATCGGGTATAAAAAAGTATTTTTTCTTTTGCATGTCAAAAAAAAAACATATCTTTGCAACTATATTATTGTATTTATTAATCCTTTAAAAGTTTAAAACACATTTATTTATGAAAAAGACTTTATTAGTTCTGGCGGCTGTTTTGATGGCTTCTACCATGACAGCCCAAACCTTGTGGTCGGAAGATTTCTCCCAAGGTATTCCTTCAACTTGGACCATGTTCGACGACGGCTACGTTGCGCATCATGAGAGTATGCGTTCGGGTGCTTGGTGTGCTTCCACAACTTATGGCAACCCGGTTCCCGGTGTCGTCAGCTGTTCGTGGTTTGACCCGCAGGGTGCAGGTATTGCTGACCGTTGGCTGATTACCGATGCTTTCATGGTGCCCGATTCTGGCTATGTGTTCGCTTTGGAGGCTGCCTGCTATGAGGCCGCCTATCCCGATGGCTTCATGGTAAAGGTTTCCACCACCAACCGCGACAGCCGTGATGCATTTGTTACCACTATCATCAACTGCCCGGCTGCTACTGCTGAATTTGTTGAATACCGCAGCTCGTTGGATGATTTTGTTGGCCAAACCATCTATGTCGCCGTTATTCAGAACTCGGACGACAAGAACTTCCTCATTGCTGATAACTTCAAGGTGTATGTACCTGCCCAGAATGATGTTGCGTTGATGAGTATTAGCATGCCCGCTAACGTTACGATTAATACCAACATCCCTGTCAATGGTGTGGTGAAAAACCTGGGTATGCAGAACCTTACCAGTTTTGATGTGACTTATAACGTCAATGGTGGTGCCGATGTGGCTGTCTATTCGGTAACAGGTATCAATATTCCTTTTGGCTCAACTTACAGTTTCAGCCACAATGTTCCTTTCACACAGGCTACTGCAGGTAACTACACTGTTACGATGACTGTCTCCAATCCCAACGGCGTTGATGATCCCACCCCTGCTGACAACACCCAGAGTGTTACCACCATGGTTTACGATCCTTCGGCCTGTGTCGCCCGTACTAGCATTCTTGAACAGTTCACCGGTGCCCGTTGTGGTTACTGCCCCGGCGGTCACGACCGTATCGAACAGGCTCTTCAAGGAACTAACACCATCTGGGCTGTTCACCACGCTGGATTTGGCGATGATGCTCTTACCTGCACTGCAAATCAGCAGTACACATTCTTCTACAATGCTGGCGGCAGCACCTATGCCCCCGCTATGATGGTCGACCGTTTCCATGGCGATGCTGAAGAACCCGGCCCCGTCACCAGTGTCTATTCTTCTATTTCTTCCATCCAGCAGTATGTATCTCAGGTTAACAGCAATCCTTGCTTCCTGACCCTCAACGTCGATGGCATTACCTACAATGCTGACAGCCGTTCGTTCGGCGGTACCGTTACAGGTCATTTTACTAGCCCGATTTACAATGCTAACACCCGTCTCACCCTGATGGTTGTTGAAGACAGCAACCTCATGGATCAGATCGACTACTCCACTGGTTCTTCCCAGACCTTGCGCAACTATATGCATTTCAACGCTGTCCGTACAACCCTTACCGATATTTGGGGCGATGCTATCAGTGTGGATGCCAACGGTGATTTCACTTACAATGTCAGTGCCACTCTGCCTAACTTCATGAAAGCTTGGCGCTGCCGTGTCATTGCAATCGTTTCTGACCGTAATTCCAACGATGCTAACGCTTGTGCCATCATGCAGGCTGCTACCACTGCTAACCTGAATGCTCCCTATGTAGGCATCAGTGAGGCCAACGAGGTTAGCCTGAATGCTTACCCCAACCCCGCCACCGACTACCTCACCATCGAGGCCGGTAGCAACATCAGCGAGATTAGCATCTACAATGTCATGGGCCAGAAGGTGTATGACAATAACAAAGTGAATGGTGAACTCTTCGTTGTCGATACCAAAGATATGGCTTCCGGCATGTACATGGTTGTCATCCGTACCGACAAGGGTGTTGCCTCACAGCGCTTCTCCGTTGTACGCTAAGATGTCACAGACAAACCTATAGCTAATTAATTACAGAGGGTGTCAAGAGCATTTTTCTTGCACCCTCTTCTTTGTAGAAGCTGTTTAAAATTTAATTCAATGTTTTTCTTAAAGAACCTGAACGGCATATTTTCCACCTTTCCTCAGTCACAATGGAACCCCATTGCTCCATCGGAAAGGTGAAAAATCTGCTCGTCCATGTCCATAATAAAATTCATCAATCAAATTTAAACAGCTTCTTATAGACAAGCATCATGAAAAAACAAATATCGTTTCTTCTGACTCTTCTGTCAGTTGCCGTGGTTTTCGCACAGGATGACCCTCAGGCGTTCACGCGTAAAATCCTTATCGAACAGTTTACCACTGCCCAGTGCGGCTATTGCCCTGCCGGTGCCGAACGGCTGGCGACGGCCACCGATGGCCAGACCAATGTAGTGTGGCTGCGTTACCATGCCGGGTTCGGCACCGATGCGTTGACCAACGACATTGCCGAAACGATGACCTGCTTCTATGGCGGCAGCACCTTTGCTCCTGCCATGATGGTCGACCGCACCCACTTCGATGTCAGTAGACCCGGACCTGTTATGAGTGTAGGCTCGGTGTCGGATATTCGCCGTTATCTCAGCGATGCCAAGTCTGTCAAAACCTATTGTAAAGTACAGACTCCTGAGGTGAAATACAATCCCGACACCCGTGCACTGGAGTGTACGGTCAATGTCCGCTTCAGCGATGAGGTGTACGGTCCCGATACACGTCTGCAAGTGCTGCTCATCGAGGACAGCATTTTCATGCGTCAGGCCGACAACTACGCACAGGCAATAGTCGACTACTGGCACTATGGTGTCGTGCGAGACGCGCTCACTCCTCTCTGGGGTGTTCCCTTGACCGTTGTCGATGGCTCTTTTGCCCAAACATTCAGCTATACGCTCCCTGCCGACTATGTATATCAGAACTGCAAGGTGGCAGTCATCGTGTACAACTACGATGCCGACAACATAAACAACCGGCAGGTGCTCAATTCCGCTATAAGCGGCTATTTGAAAAATGCGGTCGGCATTGGCGAGGTGTCAGAAGGAGTGCAGATGCGGCTCTTCCCCAACCCTGCCACAGGTATTGTTGTTCTTGAGTCCGATGCGGCCGTGAGACAGGTCTCCGTGGTCGATGCCACGGGTCGCACCCACTTCAGCCTCCCTGT
This sequence comes from uncultured Bacteroidota bacterium, assembly GCA_902790215.1. GTDB lineage: Bacteria > Bacteroidota > Bacteroidia > Bacteroidales > P3 > Colimorpha. The sequence continues at coordinate 12,689 of CADAQX010000013.1, forward strand.
TGATGGAGAACAGCATGTGTGCCTCGACCTCTCGCAGCTTTCCGCTGGCCTTTATCTTGTCCGTATGCAGACCAGTCAGGGCATTGCCACGCGCCAGTTGATACTCCGTTAGCAGCAGCAGTAAGCAATAAAAGAATATTTTTTTCGTTATGTTGCAAAAAATGCGTAATTTTGCAACGCGAAAAGTATAATGACTTATGAAGAAAACCATCTTGATTTTTGCCCTGATGGCAACGGTTCTGTCGGTTAGTGCACAGCGCGTTAGCTCTCGTGCCAAGGCAGTTCGTATGCTTGCTTATGCCCGTCCTGAATACCAGGTGAAAGATGTCAAAGTCTATGCCGACACCATGACAGTCTTCTCTTTGGCCGACTACCCCATCTATCCTTTGGGCAAATGGAGCAGTGTGGAACAGTTCATCACCAATAACCAGCTTCTCTGGTACCGCGAGAGCGGCTACAAGTCGTTCTACGACACCATGACGGTCGCTGTCAACAGCCTCACTCGGCTCGACGGCACCAATATCCATTTCTACCGTAGCATCTGGACTGACAAGCTGGAGATGATTGCCGCCAAAATCACCGACACCGCCGTGGTGCTTGACAACGGTATCCGTGTGGGCATGTCAAAAGAAGAGGTTTTCAAAACCGTCTTCAAGAGCTACCCCAAATCCTACACTGCCGACATCAATGTGCTAAAGGTCATCGCCGGTGCTGCCGAAGTGGGTGAAATCTACACCTTCAAAGGCAACAAACTGCGCCACATCCAAATCATCAGCCGTTACAAGTACTATTAGCAGAGAGCGCGAGGCATGCCTTTCGTGCCCCACATTCTTGCCCACATCGCCATGCGTAAAATCGGACTTTTCTTCGGCTCGTTTAATCCCGTCCATATAGGCCACCTCATCATCGGCAACGCCATGCTGGCCCACTGCGACCTCGATGAGGTGTGGTATGTGGTGTCGCCCCAGAACCCACTCAAGGAGCGCAAAAGCCTCCTTGCCGACCAACAACGGCTGGAGATGGTGCGTCTGGCCGTGCACGACAACTACCGCATGCGTGCCAGTGACGTGGAATTCCACCTGCCCATTCCTTCTTACACAGTCCTTACTTTGGCGCATCTCGGTGACAAGTACCGCGACAAACAGTTCTGCCTCATCATGGGGTCCGACAACCTTGACACCTTCGAACGCTGGCGTAACTGGGAGTTTATTCTCGAGCACTATCAAATTTATGTCTACCCTCGGCCGGGACACACCAATTGCAAATTGGCCTCTCACCCCCATGTGACCATAGTCGATGTGCCGCAGATAGACATATCCTCCACCTATATACGCGAGCAAATCAGGGAGGGACACGATGTGCGCTATCTCCTGCCCGAGCCGGTGTATCAATACCTCACCGAAATGCATTTCTACGAGAAGTAGAGGCCCATGCTCCGTGCATGGTGCCGGACAAGGTCATTGCATATGCAAAAGACAAGCGGAGCTCTCCTGCACGGAGGGCTCCGCTTCAATTATCCCAAATCGGTCGTTAGGGTTTATGCCAGATTAGTATTTGCATCGAGCAGATTGGCCGCATCGTTGGCGAAGCCGTAGCCCGCTACGGCGAGACAGGGATGTGGCCAAGATGCCAAAAGAAATGCTGATATGGCATAAGCAGACATGAAAAAGCGAGAAAGGATATAAAATTCGGCCTAATGACCGATTTGGGACTATGAGTCTGCGGTCAGTCTTTCTTTATCCGGGGGCGGCCCTTCTTCTTAGGGGCGGCTGTCGAGGCCACCAGTGTGGCACCCTCGCTCTTGCGGGGCCTACCGGATTGTTTGGACTGTTCCTCGGTGGAGGTAGAGTTCTGCTTTATTAGCTCCTCAGCCTCCATGCGGGCCTTCTCCTCCGGGGGAATCTCGGCATAGGCATAGATTTCGTTGTCTATATCCATCAGTTCCTCGTCGGTGGGCTCATAGTCGTCTTCCGGCTCTTCTGCCTCATCTTTGTCCTCGTAGTCGCTATATTCGTCCTCTTTGATGTCGTCGCTGAATGCCTCTTGCAACTCGGCACCCAATTCGCCAAGAGAACCGTGGCCATTCCGTTTCTTTTTGCCGCTATCCATTTCGTCACCATAGTTGCCGTGGCGCACTTCTCGTTCCTTGTGCGAAGTGTCTTCCTCCTCTTTGTCAAGAGCCTCCTGCAGCGGGGCGAACTGTGCGTCGGCCTTGGCCACCTCCTCGTCAAAGTAATCCTTCTCGTTCTCGTCATCGGTATAGGTGGTGTCTATCTTCACATCGAATTTAATCATGTACACCGTGTCCTCAGTTTCCATTGGAACAACGAAAATAACGTCCCCGTTAGGCTTCTCGAAACGCTGAAGATGGTCGGAATAACCGTCGGGATACTGTTCCATGAACAATTCCTTGAGTTTATCGGAAAGGTTTTTGTAACTGACTATCAGGTTTTTCTTGTGAGTTCTGTGAGCATTCATAGCAGGTGAATTTTTGTGCAAGTATAACAACTTTATTTTAAACAAACAGTTTTTTTCAATAAAAAAGTTATCAACAGATTGTTTTTGCACTGTTTTTTCTTGTCCGGGGCAATAAAACAGTCCTTTCTTGGTTACTGGTTTATATGACCAAGCGCATCTTTTTTCTCGTGCGGCTCTATATTACGATTGTGCTCATTTTCGTGACACAAAAGCTGCTGTTTATGCTGTTCAACCTTGCCTATGGCAAAGGGCTGGGCTTTGCAGACTGGCTTGCCGTGCTATGGCATGGACTTCCGCTCGACTCGGTCACCGCCTGCTATCTTCTTGCAGTGCCCGTTGTGACAGTATTGGCTACCTATTTCTTCCCCCGTCTTCCCGTACGGCGCATACTTGTCTGGTACTATGTCTTGGCTGCGGTGCCCATGGCGCTGGCCTTTGCCGCCGACACTGTGCTGTACAGCTTCTGGGGTGCCAAAGTCGATGCTGCCGACCTCATCTATGCCACCAATCCCAAGGACATGCTGGCCAGTGTTACCCTGCCCGCCATACTGCTGGGCGCGCTGGTCATCGCCCTGCTGGTCTTCCACTACATACGCCGTCTTCGCCATGCCACGCCTGAACGTTTCGAAGCTGTCCATCCGGCTTGGTCGGCAGTCATGCTGGTTGTCGTGGCGTTGCAGTTCCTTGGCATACGCGGTGGTTTGGGCGACTCTACCGCCAACCCCAGTTATGCCTATTTCTCCCCCAAGCCCTATCTCAACCATGCCGCGCTCAACCCGCTGTTCAACATCACCCATTCACTGTTCAAGACCGAGGACCTCACTGCCCAGTTCCAGTTCTATGACGAGGCTCGCATTGCGCAGCTGACACAGGATGCCTATCCGCACGACAATGCCATATCCGACACCCTGCTTTCAACTTCCCGCCCCGATATTCTACTTCTGATATGGGAGGGGGCGGGAAGCGAGATAACCGCTCCCGACAGCGTGGCGCCAAACCTTCACCGCTGGCAGCGGCAGGGAGTCTATTTCTCCAACTGCTACGCCAACAGTTTCCGCACAGACCGCGGCCTTGTGGCCGTCGTGAACGGCTGGCCGGCACTGCCCACCACCTCGCTCATGAAAAAGGCCGATATGGGGCGTAAACTGCCCTCGTTGGCTCGTACGCTGCGGGAGGCGGGCTACACCACTTCGTTCTATTATGGCGGCGACATTGATTTCACTAATATGCGGGGACACCTCTCTGAATCGGGTTTCTCCTTGGTCTGCGGTGGCGAGCACTACCCCTCGTCCGTTGACAGGGGCAATTGGGGGGTCACCGACGGAGCCTTTTTGCGGGCTTTTCCCGCCCAGGAGCCGTCGCCGTGGCTGATGGCCATGCTCACCCTTAGCAGCCACGAGCCCTGGGACGTACCCATGAAGCGGCTTGATGATGCCCGCCGCAACGCCTTTTCCTACACCGACTCGTGTATGGGCGCCCTGCTTGACAGCCTCAGCCGAACTCCGTCGTGGGATAATTTGTTGGTCGTGATAGTGGCCGACCACGGCATACCAGTCGACGGGCTTCCGTCCGGCAGCCGTCATCTGTCCACTCGTATACCCATCGTGTGGACAGGTGGAGCCGTTAAGGAGCCGCGTGTTGTCGATGTGTTGATGAACCAGTCCGACCTGCCCGCCACGCTCCTTGCCCAGCTGGGAATGGATGTAGGCGCTTTCTCCTTCAGCCGCAATGTCCTTGCGCCCTCCTACAGGAATCGCTTTGCCGTCAATGCATATAAAAACGGACTGTACTACATCGACTCGACAGGTGTCACCTCCTACGATTGCCAGTCTCTCTCCGAGTCCGACGGAGCATATCCATCCGACCCCGTCAGGCTGCAGAAAACACAGTCTCACCTCCAGTTGCTCTACCGCACAACGGGTTTGTTGCGCTGAAGGGGCTGTTCTTTTCAATACAATCTTTTTGGAGTAAGAGGGTTTGGGGTGTGTTATTCGGAGGAAGCTTCGATGCGGCCAGAGGCTGGGTTGAAGGAGAAGTGGGTGAGGAGATGGGCGACCGACTTGAGGAACGGACTGGGCCGGGCAGGGCTGCCGTTGGGACCGACTTCGGAGTAGGTGAAGCAGAGGTGGCGTTTGGCGCGAGAGACAGCCACGTAGAATCGGCGTGCATCCTCGCGGATATGGTAGGGGTCGTTTTTCTCGATGTTCTTGAAAAAGGGATAGGCTCCCTCGGTGGCGTTGAAAACAATGACGCTGTCGAACTCCAGCCCCTTGGCTTTGTGGGCTGTGGCGATAAAGAAACGTTCTGCGGCCAGTTCTTTCATGCTGCTGCTGTCGCAAAGATCCGATTCACGTGCGGTGTTGATTTCGGTCAGGTAGCGGTCGAGTTGCTGGCGCAGGGTGGGAGACTCGACAGAGTCGACGATGTCACGCGAGATGAAGTTGATGATGTGCTGCCATTTGTCCACGGGTTCGGCAACACGGTGGGAGGTGAGGTGGTTGTAGATATATTGCATTTCGTCGACGATGGCTGGAGTGAGGCCGTTGTCGGCGGGCTGGCAGAGTCGTTGCATGCTGTGGAGGTAGAGGGCGCGGTAGGCTTCGCAGAAGCGAACGGACAGCTGGCGCATGGCCGGCTCGGCAAGGAGAGCACGTTGCTGCGGGATGTAGACATCGGCACGGTGGCGGCAGTAGGTGAGCAACGAGAGGGTGGCCATGACGTCATCTATGGCATTGTGCGAGTTGGTGCCTTGCAGGTGGAGTGTTTCAAGGAGTTTTTCGAGTTTGTAGACACGCAGGCGTGGCTCGATGAGGCGGGTGAGCTTGAGGGTGTCGAAGCGCTGGCGGTGTCCAAGGGGATGGCCTAGGGTGCGTCGGACATTGTGGTCGAGTATGTTGTAGTCGAATTCCACATTATGACCAATCAGCACGTGTCCTTCACAGTAACGAAGGAACCGTTGCAAGCCTTCGGCCCGGCTGACGCGTTCGCTGTTGAGATAGACGGAGAGCATGGGGTTGTCGTGTCCACCCACGGTTGGGGGTATTTCTTTGGTAGTCTCGATGATGATGTTGAAATCAGACTGCTCTACATACTTCCCGTGGCGGACTTTGACGGCGGCTATTTGGATGATGTCGTCGCTGAAGATGTCGAGGCCAGTAGTCTCGGTGTCGAAGAGCACCACTTCTTCGCTGTCGAGAGTCTGGGCGAAGTGTTGCAGATAGGTGCTGCCGGAGTATAGCAGCAGGTCGGTGGGCGAGACGGCGCTGGCGCGCAGGCGTCGCATGAGGTTGCGGGCGGCAGCGTATTCGGGTATGACGTGCAGGTGGTATAGGAGCCGTGCCCAGGCGATGAAGCAGGTTTCGTTGGACACGATGTTGAGGTGAGAGAACAGCAACTGGACGGTCGGCGTGCTGAAGAGGTCGCGTCCCGATATCTTGAAATGCGGGGTGTCGGCAAATGCTGCGCTGAGCCGGTCGGCGTTGGCATTGGTGGGGACGACGACGGCCACGCGGCTGCCGGGTTCGAGTTCGGCATAGCGTTTGGCGAGGTTGACGGCTAAGCGGTATTCGTCGACTACAGGCTTTTGGCACAGGGTGCAGGGTCTGCCGTCGTGCGGGCAGCGAAGGGTCTCTTTGTGGTAGAGGCGGCTGAGGTCGTGGTAACAGGCACGGAAGATGCAGCAGTCCTGCGGTAGGGCGGCGGTGTTGTCGCCGGTGACGGGTAGCAGACCAGGGTCGATGCCTAACTGCCGGGTGGCGTAGGTGTTGAAAAGGTTGAGCAGGTAGCGTGGTGAGCGGTGGTTCTGTCCCAAGTGGTGCAGATTGTCGGCGCACTGGGTTTTGAGTTCTTCAAGTGCATCGAGCTTAGCTCCAACGAATGAGAAGATGGCTTGCTGCTCGTCGCCGAGGAAAACAATGGTTGCCGTGTCGGTGGCAAAAAGGTCGATTATTGCCAGCTGGAGGAAATTGAGGTCTTGCACTTCGTCGACTTGTATCCAGTTGTATCGGTGGCGGTCGGTGTCGTGGATGGCGTGGAGGTAGGCCCTTTCCAGCAGGTCTTCAAAGTCGAGCAGGTTGTCGGTCTCCTTGTATTCGGCGTAGAGTTTTGCTATCTCGGCCTTGCGTTGCCAGCGGGGGTCGTCGAGAAGTTCGAGTAGGTCAGCGTGGACAATAAGTTTAGTGGGCATGCCGGCGGCTTGCTGGCTGAGGGCATGCTGGAGGTTGACGATGTCGGCAGTGTAGTGCGAATGGTCGTCGCGCGGGTCGAGGTGCGACAGATATGTAATGATGCTTTCGGCATCGAGGTCGTCAATCACAGCGCTGTTTTGCGGTATTTTCTTTTGGTCGAAGAGGTAGTTAGAGCAGAACCGGTGCACGTTGCCCACGAAGAGGTCGGGAGGCACGGGGTTGTGGGTATGATGGGCGATGCGCTCGCGCATGGCTCGGCTGGCCCGGTTGGTGAAGGTGAGGCAGATCATGTCGCTGTATTCCACACCGTGGGCGTGGGCATGGATGACACGCTCGGCCAGGATGAAGGTCTTGCCGCATCCTGGGGGTGCTAAAACCAAGTGCCGACCCCGGTCGAGGCTGATGATTTCCTGCTGGTCGGGGTCGGGTGACATGGGTGTTGCTTATACGTGTGGAACTCGGAATTAAGATGTGCGGAAGTCGTGTCTTAATTCTTTGTTTTGTGATGTCGGGGTTATTCTACGGTGACGCTCTTGGCCAGGTTGCGGGGTTGGTCGACGTTGCGACCTTTGGCTGTAGCGACATAGTAGGAGAGGAGCTGCAGCGGGATGACAGCCAGCAGGGGGACAAAGCAGTCGCGGGTGTCGGGGATGACGAAGCAGTAGTCACTCATGTTCTTGACTACAGTGTCGTCCTCGGTGACCACGGCGATGATTTTGCCTTTGCGGGATTTGATTTCTTGGATGTTGCTGACCACTTTCTCGTACATGCCGTGCTTGGGAGCGATGACCACTACGGGCATCTCTTCATCGATGAGTGCAATGGGCCCGTGCTTCATTTCGGCGGCGGGGTAGCCTTCGGCATGGATGTAGGAGATTTCTTTCAGTTTGAGAGCTCCTTCAAGCGCCACGGGATAGTTGTAGCCGCGGCCAAGGTAGATGAAGTTCTTGCAATAGGTGAACATCTGGGCGAACTGGTCGATGTTTTTGTTGTTCTCCAGAGTCCACTGTATCTTGTCGGGGATTTTCTGCAGTTCTTCGACAAGCATGTGGAACATGTCGTCGGACAGGGTTTTCTTCTCTTTGGCGATGGCAAGGCCGAGCAGGCAGAGGGTGATGACCTGTCCGGTAAAAGCTTTGGTGGAGGCTACACCGATTTCAGGGCCCACGTGGAGGTAGGTGCCAGAGTCGGTGGCGCGGGCGATGGAGGAGCCGATGACGTTACAGATGCCATAGAGGAAGGCTCCTTTCTCCTTGGCCAGTTGGATAGCGGCCAGGGTGTCGGCGGTCTCACCCGATTGAGAAACGGCTATGACAATGTCATCGGGATGGATGACGGGATTTCGGTAGCGGAATTCGGAGGCGTACTCTACTTCTACAGGTATCTGGCAGGCTTCTTCGATGAAATATTTGCCGATGAGGGCGGAGTGCCAGGATGTGCCACAGGCGCAGATGATGATGCGCTTGCAGTTGATGAACTTTTCCTTGTGGTCGATGATGCCGCTGAGGAGCACGTCCTTGTCGGCCATGTTGAGACGGCCACGGATGCAGGTGCGGAGAGCATCGGGCTGCTCCCAGATTTCCTTGAGCATGAAGTGGGGGTAGCCTCCTTTTTCGAGTTGGTCGAGGTTCATCTGGAGTGTGACCAGCTGGGGAGTCTGCTTGACGTTGCTGAGGTTGGTGATGTCAAGACGGCCTGTACGGTCCATGATGGCAATCTCTTCATCGTTGAGATAGATGACCTTGTTGGTGTATTCAATGATGGGCGTGGCATCGGAGCCGATAAAAAATTCCGGGCGGCCAGTGGTTTTGTGTTTACCAACACCTATGATGAGAGGGCTTCCCTTGCGGGCACAGACTATCTGGTCGGGGTGGCTTTTTTCAAGTATGGCGATGGCATAGGCTCCAACCACGTTCTTCAGGGCTAGCTGGACGGCCGTGTAGAGATCGCATTTGTGGGAGTTCATCATATATTCCACCAGTTGAACCAGTACTTCGGTGTCGGTTTCACTGCAGAAGGTCATGCCATTTTTCTCTAATTCGGCACGCAGGGGCTTGTAATTCTCGATAATGCCGTTGTGCACAAGGGAGAGGTTCTTGGACTGGGAGTAGTGGGGGTGAGCATTGGCTGCGTTGGGTTCGCCGTGGGTGGCCCAGCGAGTGTGGGCAATGCCGATGGTGCCGCTGATGTCCTTGTCCTCGACACTCTTTTCAAGGGCGACGACTTTGCCTTTTGCTTTGTATACGTTCAGTTCGCCTTTTTTGTTGATGAGGGATATTCCGGCACTGTCGTAGCCGCGATATTCCAGACGATGGAGGCCTTTAATCAAGATGGGGTAGGCTTCCTGGTCCCCGATGTATCCTACAATTCCGCACATAATTGTTTGTGTTGTAAAATGTTATAATATTCTTATAAATTAATTCTAAAGTACAAAGATACGCTTTTTTTTGAAAAAGAGTGAATTTGTGAAAGTGTATTTTAGTTTTTGGTGTGATGAAAAGGTGTGTCGTCAGGGTAGTTGTGGAGGTGCACCCACCAGGGGTCGGTGTTGATGAGGATGACGTTGGCCTCTGTCTCGTGGCCGTGGAGGCATTGGGCTACGGTTTCGACAGCGCGTTGTGAGACACGGCGCATCATGTTGGTGTAGATGACGAGGACGGTATAGCGTGTGGTGGGCTGCAGGGTGGGGTAGATGGCTTGGTGACGTGTGAGGGACAGATGTCCGAAGGGGACGGGTACGGAGGCATGGGGAGGAAAGGTGTTGAAACGTCCATCGTGGTTCCAGTCCACTTTCAGGCTGCCGGGTTTTGTGGCATAGCATTGTACCAGCCATGAAACAAGGGAGTCGCCGTCAAAGCAAAGCACTTGCACGGGCTGGTACAGGTCGTGGAAGACGGCTTCGGTGGTGTCAAGGTTTAGGCGGGCATTGGTTTGGTCAACGGTGCTGATGATTTGAGAACAAGACAGGACCTGTTGGCTTTCTTTTAGGAAAGAGGTGCACTCCTCCTCGTTGAACTGAGTGAGTTCCCTGTAACCGACAATCATTCCGACGAGAGAGTTGCATCCGGATAGGAGCAGGGTTGCTAGCAAGAGGGGAAAAAGACAGGTCTTCTTTGTCATAGATTATGCAAAAACATAGTTCTCTTTTCCTGCGCCCAACTCGAAGTGCAGCTTGGCAATGCCAAGATCCATGCCGGAGAATGGGGCTGGTTTGGTCGTTGCCTTCACTTTGTTGTCGGGCAGGAGAGTAAAGTGGAAGTTTTGCCGGTTCATGGCCGAGGGCGCCAGCATGGCGCATTCCACTCCTTTGCGGAACCAGTCGGGTGTACCGTCGATGTCGGCAAGGGAGGTGATGGGCTTGCTGGGGTGCTGTTTGCCTTGGGTCAGGCCGTGGCCAATGGCGATGACGGCGACGTACATCTCGTCGCGGCCTACCTGCACGTTCCTGTTCCGGCTAAAAGAACCGCCCACCCAGCAGGTGTTGAGCCCCAGGGTTTGAGCTAATAGCACAAGTTTTTCGCCTTCATAGCCGAGGTCTTCGTGCAGGCGAGGGGATTGCATGCCAACCATGGCAATGTAGTTCATGGCTCCGCTGAAACGCAGAAACTTGGATAGCAATCCGGAGAGGGCTTTAGGCTCGTTTACCACCAACTGCATGTGCAGGTTTTTGGCGGTATTGCTTTCGGCAATCTGCTGGCGCAGCGCTGCCGTTTGAATGTCGGTTAGAGGACGGTTGCTGTATTGCCGCACAGAGTGCCGCGATAGGATGGCTTCATGAATGGTCATAGTTGTATGTATTTTAAAAGAGGGTGGCACATGGTGTGTCACCCTCGTGTTGTAAACTGTAAAGTTGGTTGTTTTACAGGGTTTGGACGGGTTCGATGAGACCCTTGCCGATTTCAATGGCTTCCTCGTTCTGGGGAATGAGGTTCCAGTGGCGCTGAGGCAGGGAGTGCTCGAGACCTTCGTGGATGTACTGTTTGTCCACGATGGGTTTCAGTTTCAGGAAGCCACCGAGGACAACCATGTTGAACACCTTGCTGATGCCGAGTTCCTGAGCTTTGGCGGTAGCGGCAATCTTGTAGATGTTGATGTCCTTGCGGGTGGGCTCGTGGGTGATGCCATTGGGGTCATAAATCAGCAGACCACCGGGCTTGACACTGTGCTCAAATTTGTCGAGAGACTGCTGGTTGAGGATGATGGCAGTGTCGAAAGTGTTGATGATGGGAGAGCTGATGCGCTCGTCGCTGATGATGACGGAGACGTTGGCGGTACCACCGCGCATCTCGGGGCCGTAGCTGGGCATCCAGCTGACCTCTTTATCTTGCATTACTCCGGAATAGGCAAGAATCTTACCCATTGAGAGGACGCCTTGTCCACCGAATCCGGCGATGATGATTTCTTCTGTCATTGTTTTGATTGTTTTTTGATGTCGGACTTGTCGGACTTGTCGGACTTGTCGGACGATGTTTTTATTATTGCATTACTGTTAAGGGGTGGTCAACAGCCAGACGGTTCACGTCGACGTTCTCGACGAGTTTGCCGTCCACCTTGATGTCGCCGATGGGGTAGTTGGGCATCATGTTGTCTTCCATCCACTTGTTGGCCTGTACGGGGGTCATCTTCCAGCCGCTGTTGCAGTTGGACAGAATCTCGACGAAGCTGAGGCCTTTTTTCAGTTTCTGGTTTTCGAAAGCCTTGCGGATAGCGGCTTTGGCTTTGCGCACGGCGGCGGGGTTCTGCACGCTCTGGCGGGTCACGTAGTAGGTGCCGGGCAGTGTGGAGATGAGCTCGGTGATGCGCAGGGGATAGCCGTTGAGGTCAACGCGGCGGCCATAGGGAGTGGTGGCACTCTTCATGCCGATGAGGGTGGTGGGAGCCATCTGGCCACCGGTCATACCGTAGATACCGTTGTTGACGAAAATCATGGTGATGTTCTCACCGCGGTTGCAAGCGTGGATGGTTTCGGCGGTACCGATAGCGGCCAAGTCGCCGTCGCCCTGATAGGTGAACACGAAGGTGTCGGGGTTCAGACGCTTGATAGCGGTAGCCAGTGCGGGAGCACGGCCGTGGGCAGCCTCCTGGAAGTCCACGTCAAAATAGTTGTAAGCCAAAACGGAGCATCCGACGGGCGATACGCCGACGGTCTTGTCCTGAATACCCATCTCGTCGATAACCTCGGCAATGAGACGGTGGGTGGTGCCGTGACCGCAACCCGGGCAGTAGTGCATGACTGCGTCGGTGAGAACTTTGGTCTTGGTGTAAACCTCGGTGTAACCTTGGTTCAGCAGCTCTTGTTTGCGAGCCTCTATATCTGTATTTGCCATATTGATTTCTTATTTAATGATTTTGTTTTCAAGTGCTTCAAGAACCTCTGTCGGGGTGGGGATGATACCGCCGAAACGACCGAAGTGCTCGGTCTTCACACCGCAGCTGGTGGCAATCTTCACGTCCTCGATCATCTGGCCGGCGCTCATTTCAACGCAGAGGATACCCTTTACGTGTTTGGCAACCTCGGCCAGCTGTTTGGTCGGGAAGGGGAAGAGGGTGATGAGGCGGAAAAGACCAACCTTGATGCCTTTTTCGCGAGCCATCTGCATAGCCTTCATGGCAATACGGCTGCTGGAACCGTAAGCTACAAAGATATAGTCGGCGTCTTCGCAGTTGAGCATCTCGTAGCGGACTTCTTTCTCTTTCATCTCAGCGTACTTGGCCTGCAGTTTGTGGTTGAACACTTCCTGGCGTGAGGACTCAAGTTCGAGCGAGGTGATGATGTTGTGGGGACGGTTGGCGGGTTTTCCCCAGGTGCCCCAAGGAGCGTTCTTGCGGCGTTCTTCCTCCGTCCAGCGGGGGATGTAGTCGCGGGTGTAGAGTTTCTCCATGCACTGTCCGATAGCACCGTCGGAGAGGATGAGGACGGGGTTGCGATATTTGAAGGCGATATCCCAAGCGTCGAAGACGAAGTCGTACATTTCCTGCACGCTGGCGGGAGCGAGGGTGTAGAGCTGATAGTCACCGTGACCACCGCCCTTTACGCTCTGGAAATAGTCGCTCTGCGAAGGCTGGATGGTGCCAAGACCGGGACCGCCACGCATTACGTTAACAATCAAGCAGGGAATTTCGGCGCCGGCGAGGTAGGTGAGACCTTCCTGCATCAGCGAGATTCCGGGAGAGGAGGAAGAGGTGGCCACCTTTTTGCCTGTGGCAGCACCGCCGTACACCATATTGATGGAAGCTACTTCCGATTCAGCCTGCAGGACAACCATACCGGTATCTTCCCAAGGTTTCTCGGCCATAAGAGTTTCCATAACTTCCGACTGCGGGGTGATGGGATAGCCGAAGTAGCCGTCCGTACCACTGGCAATCATAGCGCGGGCAATAGCTTCATTGCCCTTCATCAGTTTCAGTTCTTTTGCCATGTTATTTCTCTTTTACTTGTTTAACACTTGATTTTGTAGACGGAGATAACGCCGTCGGGGCATACCATTGCGCAGCTGGCGCAGCCGATGCACTTGTCATTTACGACTTGGGTGTAGTTGTAACCTTTGCCGTTTACATTTTTCGACAGCTCGAGACACTGCATCGGGCAGGCAGCGAGGCATACGCCGCAGCCTTTACAATGCTCGGTATCGATTACGATTTGTCCTTTAAATGCCATAATATTAGATTTATGTGATTAATAATTGTTGTAATGAAGTCTCATTTTTCCATTTTGCAAAGATACAACTTTTTTTTCATACAAGAAAATAAAAGTTTATTTAAATGCTTATGCTGTCGCTCTGTTGTATTTCATATGGGGGAAAAAGACTTTGTCAGTAAAATGATATATTGGTTTCAGTTTGTTGATAATCAGTAAGAAAATGGTTTGTGCCATATAAAAGGAGGAATCTTCTCTTTGTGTTGTGGATGGTAGGCTGTTAAATATCGGCTGCCTGTTAATTTAGTGGTGTGAGGGTGATGCGATGAATGAGAGTGGAATGGAGGTATGGGGAACGGGGAAGTTTTTTTTCAACAGGTGTTGTGGAGAAAAAAGATGCGGAGCAGGCGTGCTGTGTTATGTTTTTTTTGTATTTTTGCATTTTCAAATTTTCTGCTGCAATGGAAGACGACAACATCCAGATTGGGAACCCTGCCGCCAGTTACGATGACGACAGTATTGTACATCTCGAAGATATGGAACATATCCGGTTGCGTCCGGGTATGTATATAGGCAAGTTGGGCGATGGCTCGTCGCACGACGACGGCATTTATGTCCTAATCAAAGAGGTGATTGATAATGCTATCGACGAGTTCACATCCGGATTCGGCAAGCGTATAGATATGACCATCAATTTTAGCGAGCGCAAAGTGAGCATCCGCGACTACGGCCGCGGTATCCCATTGCTTAAAATGGTGGAGGCCGTGAGCAAACTCAACACGGGTGCAAAGTACGACAGCAAGGTGTTTCAGAAATCGGTGGGCTTGAACGGTGTGGGTACCAAGGCGGTGAACGCTTTGTCAAGTTGGTTCAAGGTCCAGTCATTCCGTGACGGCAAGACTCGTTGTGCGGAGTTTTGCGAGGGTGAGCTGACGTCCGACAGCGACATTATCGATTATCGTCCCGACAGCGAGCTGGAGGCAACCGGCACACTGGTGGAATTTGTGCCCGACAGCAAGCTTTTTGGCAATTACCATTTCATCAGCGAATATGTAGAACGTCGGGTGTGGAACTATTGTTATTTGAATCGGGGGCTGACGTTCTATTACAATGGCAACCGCTACTATTCCAAGAACGGCTTGCTCGACCTGCTGGAACACAACATGGAGGGCGAGCCGCTGTATCCCGTCATCCATATCAAGGATGAGGATTTCGAGGCGGCATTTACACATGTCAACGGGCAAAATAGCGACTATTACTACAGCTTTGTCAATGGTCAGCACACTACGGAGGGCGGCACGCACCAGAGTGCCTTCCGCGAAGGATATGCCCGTGTGGTGAAGGAGTTCTACAACAAGAAAGAGTTCGCACCTGAGGATATACGTCAGGGGTTGGTATGCGCCCTGTGTGTGCGTATCCAGGAGCCGGTGTTTGAAGCGCAGACCAAAACCAAACTCGGCTCCACCCATTTGGCCCCCAATAATAAAGACGGCAGCAACGATAGTCCATACCTCAAAACTTATGTGCATGACATTCTCAAACGCCACCTCGACAACTACCTCCACATGCATAGCGACACCGCCGACATCCTGCTTGAGAAAATCCAGCGCAACGAGAGAGAGCGCAAGAGCATTGCTGGCATCAAGAAGCTGGCCAAGGAGAGCAGCAAGAAGGCAAGCCTCAACAACAGCAAGTTGCGCGACTGCCATGTGCATTACAACAGCAATCACGAGCGCAGGCTTGAAAGCACTATCTTCATTACCGAGGGTCTTTCGGCCAGCGGCAGCATTACCAAGAGCCGTGATGTGGAGACACAGGCGGTGTTTAGCCTGCGGGGAAAGCCGCTGAACACCGTGAAGTCGAATAAGGCCGACATATACCAGAACGAGGAGTTGAATCTGCTGCATAACGCCCTCGACATCGATGAGGGGATGGAGAACCTTCGCTACAACAATGTGGTGATTGCCACCGATGCCGATGTGGACGGCATGCACATCCGTCTGCTGCTGCTCACTTTCTTCCTGAAGTTCTATCCCGAGTTGGTGCGGCAGGGCCATGTCTATATCCTGCAGACGCCGCTGTTCCGTGTCCGCAACAAACAGAAGACAAAGTACTGCTACAGCGATGAGGAGCGTATTGAAGCCATCAACAGCATCAGCAATCCCGAGATTACTCGCTTTAAAGGTCTCGGTGAGATCTCGCCTGACGAGTTCAAGGGGTTCATCAACCAGGACATGCGTCTCGACCCCGTGATTCTTCACAAGGATTTTGACACGCAGGGTGTGTTGACTTTCTACATGGACAAGAACACATCTGAGCGCCGTGCGTTTATTATGCGCAATCTCCGTGTAGAGGATGACGAGAGCATCATGGTTTGACGGGCTGCAGACTGTCCCAGTCCCATTCATCCACCTCGGTATTGGCTGGCCGGAAAGGCGTTGCAAAGATATATTTCCAGTTGTTCCAGCTGTCTTGGTGGAAGTGATGAGGAAAACCACTATAGGTGCTAATGTCCTCTATAAGTAGTTTGTATCTCTTGGCGCGGAAGCCTCCATTTGTCATTATGTTGGGGGTCAGGGTAAAGCCATAGGGTCGCCCCTTTATTCTGAATGACAGGGTGGGGCCGCTGGAGAGTGTCAATTCGGTGATTTCATCCCAACGGAAGAAGTGCCGGCGCAACGAAAACGGGCCGCGGAAGTCCTCGGTGTTCACCGTTGAGAGGTACATTCCCTCTTTGTTCAGTGCCAGTACGGTGCGTCGTCCGCCGATGAAGACGGCCACACAGGCTGCAATATGAGCAATCAGAATCACCAAGAGTGTCCAATAGGATTTCCATAAGTCGGGTGTCTCAATGGATTCCATGATTATCATCAGTAGAAGTCCCAACCAAATCAACGTGATAGCAATAATAGTGATGTTTACTGCCTCGTTGTGCAGTGGGTTGCGAATGACTTTGACATCGGGCCTTTGCAAGAGTTTTTCGACTGCCTGGGTGGTGAGGGTATTCATTAAGGCGGAAAGAAAAAAGATATACTTGAGGAGCGGCGCGAAGCTGCAGGTACCGTCCGCTTTACTAGTCCTGTTTTATTGGAGGCGAATCAGCCGAACATGGTCGAGCATGGCGCGGTTGACACCTTGTGCGTTCATGTTCTCGTTGGCCAGCTCATAGATAAGCACAATGGTTTGGGACCCTTTCTCCAGATGTAGGCGGATAGGGGTGCTGTAGCCCCAATCGTTCCAGATGTCTTTGCCTCTTTGCGGGAAAACGATGCTCCCCATGCATTTGTTGTTATGCCACAACATACGGGTGGCACACATGTCGCCTCTCACGGGGCTTCCACTGCCGTTGGCATAGCGGAAATCAATCAGGTAATCGCCCTCTGTCGGTATGTCGAGGGTGATGTCTATGCGAGTGTTATCGGAAGTGGTAATCTCCACTGCTCCGTTGCCACTATACCCTTTGCAGGCGGCAAACGAGGTGGCGGGAGCAAAACGGGTCATGTCGTATTGCTGCATGTTGGCAAGGTCGTAGTGGGCGAGGGGTTGGCTGGCGAAACTCTCTGTACCGTCTTCGCTGACGGCAACGACCTGATAGTCGGCATAGCCTTCCTCGTCGGGAATGTCGAAGTGGTTGCCATTGATAAACCCTTCCGGTTGGATGGCCACGGTATTGCCGTTTCGCAGAATCTTGTATTCTTTGCTGCCATGGACTTGTTGCCATGCAATGCGGCTGGCACCGTCGAACCACACCCTTGGTGTCTCGGGCGAGAAGGTCAGTGGCTGGGGCTTGGAGAGGTCGTTGTAGGCAAACTCCCCGTTCATTACAAGGCGCACGCTGTGGCGTCCGGTCAAGGATGCGGGCAGGAAAGCTTTGTTTTGTTTCTTTCCGTCAATGTAGCATGCCCGCACCTGGTCGCCGAATCCTTGTATGCTGATATCCAATATGGCTTTACGGTAGCGGAAGTTGTTCACTTGGTTCTTGCCCGACCATATGCGGGGTATTACCGGGTGGAATGCAATGCCGTCTTCCTCAAGTGCGATGCCGGCTATTGTCCGTTGGGCGATGCTGAGTGTTGCTGCAATGCTGAGCAGGGGGGAGGAAGAATTGGCGGCAGCGATGGGTTCGCCGTCGGTGGCGGAAAAGAGATCGGTGTGGGATGCATTCAAGGCAACAGGGCGGTATATTGAGGCCATGCTGTGTGTCACGGCTTGCGGATTCCCGGCCACAGTGGCTGCCCATAGCCAGTAGGCCTGAATGTAGGGCCATACAGCGGAATTGTGATAACTGTATATGTTGGGAATCTGTGGGCTGAAGCACGGTACACCATAGGGCGAGGCGTATGAGGTGGTAACAATGCGGCGTGCACGCACTGGGTCTGCGATGCCGAAGATGATGCAGAGCGCTTGCCCCAGAGCGTCGCTGCGGGATGAGGCCACAAGACTTGTGCGGCCATAAAGGTATTGGCTGTAGCACCCTTTGCTTTCAATCCACAGGCGGGCGTTGATGGCCTCTTTGATGCGGTTGGCGCGCTGCTGGTACTGTGTTGCGCTGGTGGCGTCGCCGCAGAGTTTGGCCATGCGCGCGGCAATCTCGTAGGCGCGGAAAAAGAGTGCATTGGTGCTGAGACACTCCGACTGCGATATGTCGGCTGGCTGCATCCAGTAAGGATATACCTCCTTGCGGCAGTCGGCCAGCGAGGTCTCGCCGCGCACCAGGCCTGTCTCGGGGTCGAATATCATGTCCTCGTCTTGCGACAGGCTGTGGCGTACAATCTCATAGCAGCGTTTCAGCCATTGCCTGTCACCGGTGGCAAGATACACCTCCCAGGCGGCTGTCACCCACACTATGCGGTCGGTGCCCACAGGCCATGCCCCGCCAGTGCCGGCATCCTGCACAATTTGGCCTTGCCGCACCCTTTTCATCAGGCTGCGCTGGGCCGTGACCGGGTCGATGCTGGCTAACGAAAGAGTCGTGGCATAGGCAATGTCGCGGGTTCCTATGCCGTCCTTGTCGGTGCTGATGCACCAGGTGCTGTCGTGTCCCGGAATGTTGGACAGCTCTTCAATGGCCATGTTATGGATGGTGGTGCTCACCCCCATGTCGCTCGACAGGGAGGGATAGTTGTTGGCCGGGGACCGCTGTAGCCATTTGCGCTGCCCGATGGTGCTGGTCAGTGCATTGTCGGCGACTATGTCGGCATGGTTCTTCCCCTCCACCACTTTGCGGGGGTATAGGGTGAACACTTCGGACTCGTATAGGGGCGCATCCTGTGCCATGGCTCCGGCGAAAACCATGACAAAGAACAATATGACAGGGAGTTTTCTAAACATTCTATATTTTTTTTGTATTGCAAAGATACGAAGAAAAATGAAAATTGAGAATTGAAAATTGAGAATTGCAAAAAAAGTCGTATCTTTGCAGACGGAAAATAAACAACTAATACCCGCTACTATGGAAGATAACGAATTAGAAGACATCATTGCCAGAGAACTGTGCGATGTGCTTGACGAGCCTGAGGCTTATCTTGATTGTGTACTGGCTATCAACAGAAAGACTCACGAAGTGGTCATTGCCGCGCCTGCGTCGCTCACCAAGGAGTTCGACACCTATCCCATAGACTCCTTTATTACCAACAACGACGAGGACGAAATCGACCTTGATCTTTCCGAAATCAGCTACGTGGCCAGCCGCTACGAGTATTGACACTTGGCAATGCCGGATATCGAGGTGCATCCCCTTCAGCCGTTCCTACCGCAGCAGGCGCGGCTGTTGATGCTGGGCAGTTTTCCGCCACCCCGTGCGCGGTGGTGCATGGACTTCTTTTATCCCAACCGCACCAACATGATGTGGGAGATATTCGGGATTGTCTTCTTCAATGATGCCTCCCGCCTGGTGGATGCCGAACACAAGACCTTCCGCCAGAAGGAGATTGTCCGTCTTCTCAACGAGCGGGGTATAGCCATCTTCGACACGGCCACGGCAGTGCGCCGACTGCAGGGCAACGCATCCGACAAATATCTCGAAGTGGTGGAAAAAACCGACATCCCCGCGCTGCTATCCCAAATCCCGTTTTGCCATGATATTGTCTGTACCGGGCAGAAATCAGCCCAGACACTCTGCGAAGACTATGCCGCCACGGTGCCGCCTATGGGTGAGGCCAGCGCGTTCTCTATTGCGGGTCGCGAAATGCACCTCTGGCGCATGCCCTCGTCTTCCAGGGCATTCCCAATGAAGATAGAAGAGAAAGCCCGCTATTACCGGTCTATGATGCAGCAGGTGGGGTGCCTTTCTTCAGAATAATGCGGGTTATCTCCGGCATGGCCCCGATGCGGGCGGGGAAGATAGTCTCGCCAAGCCCTATATTAATGTACAGGCATTGCTTGCCTTTGCGGTAAAGTCCCTTTGATTGTTTATAGAAGTGCCCTATGGGGCTCCAACCCAGCAGCGAGAACTGCATGGCATGGGTGTGTCCTGACAGGGTGAGGGGAATATCCTTGCCTACTACCTCCATGTCCCAGTGGGTAGGGTCGTGGCTCAGCAGTATGCGGAACATGCCCTCGGTGCCTTTCGTGGCATTGCCCAAGTCACCCCGTGAGGGGAAATGAGGCGAAGTGCTGGTGTTCTCCACACCCACAATGGCAATTGAGTCGCTGCCGTGGTGCATCACCCAGTGCTCGTTGACAAGCAGCCGCCATCCCATGGCGCGCTCGCGTGCCATTACTTCGGCAAGCCCCTGTGCCGGACTCTTGCCGCTTTTGTCCCCCTTGATATAAGGGCAGTAGTCGTGGTTGCCCAGAATCGACACCACCCCGTCGTGTGCTTTCAACCCGCGCAGGGCTTCCTCTGTGGCATCCAGCTCGTCGGGCGAAATGGTGACAATGTCCCCAGTAAAGGCTATCAAGTCAGCATCAAGGCTGTTGACCTTCTCTACCATCCGCTGCAGGGTGCCTGTCCGGTAGCGGAACGAGCGCGAGTGAATGTCGCTCAACTGCACGATGCTGTAGCCGTCGAATGCCTTGGGCAGATTGTCGAAGGCCACCTCGACAGTATTGACACGCACGCAGTTTCTCTCAATCAAAATGCCGTAGCCCATCAGCAGCACAGGCACCGCCAGCGAAAGCAGTCCCCATGCAAAGCATCGCTTGAACGACAAACCAAGAATCCACGCCAGCAGCCCGGCCACTGCCACGTCAAGCACAGCCAATGCCACCCAACACACACCCAGAATAATAACTACCGATAAAACCTCAGTGTACATAACCTGTATCAATTCATCATTAATGCCAAAACCATAAACCCTGCAATCAACGAATACGTGGCCAGCTTCTGATAGCCGTGGGCATGGGTCTCGGGAATCATCTCGTCGCTCACCACATACAGCATGGCACCCCCTGCAAAGGCCAGCATCACAGGCAACAGCATCTCGGATATGGCACCCATGCCGTAGCCAAGCCATACGCCCACCACCTCTAATAGTGCGATGGCCAATGAAATGACAAAGGCGCGCCACTTCTTCACTCCGGCCAGCAGCAGCGGGGCAATCACCACCATGCCTTCAGGAATGTTCTGCAGGGCTATGCCCAAAGTCACAGCCCAGGCATCGCTGGTCTCCTCGGCGTTGAATCCTACACCTGCCGCCATGCCCTCGGGCAGTTTATGCAGGGCAATTGCCATAACAAACAGCAGTATGCGGTCGATAGAGGCATTGTTGCGGTGCTCCTCCTGGTCAAGACCTGTAATCTTGTGCATGTGTGGCGTCACCCAGTCCAACACGTTCAGGAACAGGACTCCCGCCACCACACCGGTAACAGGTAGCCACCATCCGCCACCAGCTTGTTCCAGGGCGGGAACAATCAAACCCAGTGAGGCTGCGGCCAGCATGATGCCGGCACAGAAACCCAGCACGGCGTCATTCCATTTGTGCGGCAGCTCCTTGATGCCAAATCCTATCAGTGCGCCTATCACGGTGGCAATGCTCAGCCCGGCGGCGCTCAACCATACCTGTGACATAGAGTAAACTCCTAATCTTTACTTCAGCAGCTGGGCTGTATGGTTCTTGGTGTCCACCTTGCCGATGGCATCCACTATCACGCCCTGCTCGTCGATGACGTATGTGGTGCGCAGCGTCCCTTCGGTCTCGCGGCCGTACATCTTTTTCACGCCCCAGGCCTCGTAAGCCTTTAGAATGGACAAGTCGGTGTCGGCAATAAGGGGGAAAGGCAGCTGGTATTTCTCCTTGAAACGCTTGTGCGATGCCGCTGAGTCGCGGCTTACGCCCACTACTGCATACCCCAGCGCAAGGAATCGCTCGTAATTGTCGCGCAGGTCACAGGCCTCGGCGGTGCAGCCCGGCGTGCTGTCCTTGGGGTAGAAATAAAGCACCAGCTTTTTGCCGGCAAAATCATTCAGGGAAATCCTGTTCCCGTTCTCGTCGCTGCCCTCGAAATAAGGAGCCTTGGTTCCGATCTGTAACATGATATGATTTTTTATCACAATAACGTCAAACACCCTTTTTTATTGATACCAAAAAATATTTTTTCAATTAGGTGTAACATTTTTCGTATTTTTGCATCTAATAAGGGTGAATGATGCAAAAAACACAATCCATAGAAGAGGCGTTTACGGCCATGGTGAAGCGCAACGAGGCACTTATCTATAAGGTGTGCCTGGCTTTCACCCGCCAGCAACGCGACGAAGTTCAGGATCTCAAGCAGGAGGTACTGTGCAATCTGTGGCGCGGGTTTGGCACATTCAAAAACGAGAGCCGCGAGACCACGTGGATATATAAGGTGGCGCTGAACACGGCCCTGCAGTACTACCGCAAGCAGCAACGGACACCCCAGTTTGATGAACTGACACCCCGAATGGCCGAGACCTACACCGACGAGGACGACCAGCAGCAACTCGGCAGGATGTACGAACTGATACACCGTCTCGACGACGAAGAGCAGAAGCTGATATACCTCTATATCGACGATGTCAGCGGCAAAGAAACGGCAAAGATATTGGGAACAACACCCGGCAATGTAAGGTTGAAGCTGTTCCGAATCAAAGAAAAACTAAAAAAGATGGCGCAAAATGAAAAAGACTGAATTTGACATGGAAGAAATGAAGCGGCTGTGGAACAAGCAAAGCCGCGCGTTGGAAGGCCGTGACCTCATCAGTGATGACGAGATACGCCGAGCCATGACCACCGACAGCCGCCCGGTTGTGCGCCCGATGTATCTATGGCGCCGTGTCGCCGCCGTGGCCGCCGTGCTCATAGTGGCCGCCGTGGCAGTGTGGCAATGGCCAGGACAACCCGCCACCCCGCAGCTCGCCGAAGCAACCCAACTCCCTCAGAAAACTCAGAATATTCCGAATAATCAGAATATTCCGAATACTCCGAAAGCCCCAGCCCTAATAGCCGAACCCCCGGCTCAAAAGAATTTCGAGGTCCTTGTGGCGTCGCAGATGGAGGAGCTGCCAAAGTTAGTCGCTCCCACGGTGGTGGAGGAAGTGTCCGCCGACGAAACCCTTCTGGCCCAGGCTTCCGCCCCACAGAAAACCGTGTGGCCCAACCGGCAGGCAGCCACCGACACCCTCACGGTCTATACCTCGCGGCTGGTGCAATACGACACCCCCAAGCGCAAGTCGCTCACCGAAACCCTCTTCGAGCCAGTCCTGGCCAGCCTATAGAAAATAATTGAACAGAATCAATACATACAAAGCAATGAAAAAGACACTCTTATTAATCATGCTTGCAATAGCCGGGCTCACTGTCATGGCGCAATATCAGCCTGTGAGAATGGTGCAGCCGCTCGAAGTGTCGCACTACCGAAGCCTTATTGTCAATGTGTTTGGCAACGGGCGAGTCAATGTAGTGCAGGACGTTGACGACTATGTGGTCTTTCATCTCTGTACGGCAGACGACACTGCCACCCTTCCCGACGGGATAATGAAAGTGTGGGACTCCGACTTTGGATATGGAAATATAGGGATAACAAGCTATCCTACAGTCCTCAATGTCGAGCTGCATCTGAAAGCCGACAACCTCTATATTACGGCGTGCGACTACAGCACCGTCAATCTCACCTCGGCAAACAACAGGGACTCCCTTGTCTATAACAGTCTGACGCTGCAGGCCGACGACCATGCCACCACAATGACGGAAAGGCATGTCCACGCCGAGACAATCAAGCTGAGAGCCTCCTACTTCGGTCTCGTGCGTTGCTATAGCTATACAAGCCCCTTGCACGAAGAGACCCATTGGGGCAATGGAATCATCCGTGTCGGAGTCCGCAATGGAGAATATGACCATAATACGGCAATGGAAATGACCACACTGGGCAATACTCGCGTGTCGATGGTTCGATACAAACCCATCGAGCGGGTGCACCTCAGCCTCCTAGCCGGTTTCCACAACTGGGGAACTAGCCAACTCAATGGCCTTGCTGGAACGGAGTACGTTTTCGACTATCGCGACGTGGCCTACTGGGAGCGAAACGCCTGGGAGGATGCCGCCTCGGCACGCACCACCCTCGGCAACCTGCAACTGGAGCTGTCGTATGACATTGTCGCCCGCGAACACTACACCATCGGCCTTGGTCTCGGCTAT
Organism: uncultured Bacteroidota bacterium; assembly: GCA_902790215.1. GTDB lineage: Bacteria > Bacteroidota > Bacteroidia > Bacteroidales > P3 > Colimorpha. The sequence continues at coordinate 36,589 of CADAQX010000013.1, forward strand.
GAGCGGAACAGCTATAGTCTGCGCCACCCCTTCGTGTCGTGGGTCGAGGCTACCGACATACCCGTGCAGACCAACAAAATCAACACAACCCTCTTCGACTACACCGGCTTCACCATCCTGCCCGAGATAGGCGTGATGTACAGGGGACGCGAACAAGTCCCCGGCTCGTGGAGTACGCGATTCACCACCAACTATCTTGCAATGCCCATCCAGTTCACCTACCATGCCGACCGTCGCCACACCAAGGGCTTCCATGCCGGCGTGGCGGTGATACCGGGCATGGCAATCTCAAAGGGAACGCTGACACGCCACTTCAGTGGCTACGGCGGAAAAGCAAGGTCCAGCTATGACCCTGTCACAGGCGATACCACGTGGGGCTTCATTCGCTACGATGCCCACGACGAGCAGTCTGTCAAGGTCAACGCCAAGGTCGATGTGCGGCTGACCGTAGGTTGGGCCAACTGGAGCGTGTTTCTGCAACTCTCCACCATGCCCGTGCTGGCCGATGAGCGCACATTGGGACTCTACCCAATGAAACTGGGGCTCAAGATACAACTATAGGGAGCAAAAGATGAAGGAATTAGAACCAAGAAACATCGTCAATTTAAACACAATCATACAACTCATCATGAAAAAGAGATTCTTGATAACAATATTGCTGATGCTTGTGCTGGCCGTTGCTGCCCAGGCAAAGGAGAAGAAAGGTTTTGACTGGAAGAAAATGACAGTGGGCACTGAATTTGTCCACAACATCACCAAGGGATACTATTTCGGCAACAACTCCATCCTGCTCGACCATCCCAACAACAGCGTCGATATCCGCGTGACGTATGATCTTAGCCACTACTGGACACTGGGGGTGTATGCAGGTTCCCGATTCTGCCATGTGTCTTCACGAGGGGAACACCACGTATATGCAACCAACTACGAAGGCTATGTCAACCGTACAGTTTATGTCAACGAACCCCAAGCCATGTTCGGCATCGAGGCCGACCTACACCTGCTGCCCCTCATTGGGGCGGACAGCCCTTGGTACGACATCTACGCCATCGGGCGCATAGGCTCCACCACGCAAGACCTCGACGTTACCCTCGGTCTCGGTTTCGCCTATTGGCCGTGGAAATGGGGCTGCATTTATGGCAATGTCGGCACCGGGTCGGCAGGATTTCCCTACGGTTTCCTCGATGTGCAGAAATTTCGTTTCCAGGTGCGCACCGGCATCAGTATCAGACTTTAATTCATATATAATAATAACAAAACTAAAAGGTTGCGCCCGACACGTACAAGGGATACTAACATGAAAAAACTTATTGTAATGCTGTTTGTTGCCACTTCACTGCTGGCAGTGTCATGCAAAAAAGACACCACCGTTAAACTCACCGGCACCCAATGGGTGGGTAAGGTGACCATTGGAGAATTCAATGGCTCCTACTATATGTCGTTCCTTACCGACTCGACTGGAAAAATGGATGTTTCGTTGAGGGGCGGTGGCGAAGACGAGGACTTCACGCAGCCGTTTACCTATACCTTCGATGGCAAAGAAACCGGTGTGTTGAATATAGATGAAGATATAGCCGACACGTTCCACTACAGTGCGGAAAACAGTACCATCACCGTGTACCTTAACCCCGAAGAAGTGGAGGAAATGACCATAAGCAGCATTGTCTTCCACAAGAAATAGCTAACCTGTGCTTTCGTTTTTTTCTTTGCATGTGAGAAAAAAAATGTAATTTTGTACTTTCATTAGACAGTAGACCATAGCATGCGGGATACGCGCTGTGACTACTTGACAAGTTTAATGTCAAATTGTTAAATGTTAATTAAAGGTTGCGCCCGGCACGTATCAGGGCAGCTGAAAATGAAAAAAACACTGACAATGATTGTCGCACTTGCCATGGGCGTCGCCGTAGCCAATGCGCAGAACTCCTTCAACACCCCTGTGGCCAACGAGACCATGGGAACCGAAACCGTCGAGATGGCCGAGGCCGTGCCCGTCGACATGAGCCAGCCCATGCAGATTACCGACGCCTCCTTCGCCGACGAACAGGCAGTGCAGACTTTGCTCGCCGACTATGTGGACAACCCCAAGCAGACTACCGCCGCCATCCTGAACATCCTGCTCGGTGACTTCGGCGTGGGTCACTTCTACACGGGTCAGACCCTGCGCGGTGTGCTGGACATTATCTTCTGCTGGACCGGCATCCCCGCCATCATCGGTATTGTCGAGGGCATCATCTGGCTGACCGACACCGAGGAAGAATGGGCTGCCCGCGTGGCCGGATGGAGAAATAAATAAAGGCAAAGGATTGTTTGCCCCAGAGAAAAGGGTGCTCCGGATAAACCGGGACACCCTTTCTTCGTTGCCGTAAACCCAAACTGGTCATTAAGGTTTATGTTAGATTCAAGCAGATTGGCCGCATTGCTGGCGAAGACATAGCGGGCTACGGCGAGACGCTTGCCGCTTCGCGCGTAATTTACTTTTTATTCTGTGAGGGGTTACGCCAACTTACGTCAGCGTTCCGATAATGTCGCATATTTGTTCCCAACGTACCTCTGCGTGCCTTCAGGACTCGATGTTGCGTCGTTCTTTATCCTATCGTTTTTCGATATGTTTCCACTCGTTTTCCCTTTCACAAAGGGAAAACGAGTGGAAAACGATCGAATAACGATAGAATAAATGACGACGCTTGAGTGATTGCTTGAATGTGTTAATGCGTGAATTAATGCCTGAATGCTTGAATGTGTAAATGCTTGAGTGATAAAATACTCAAACAATTAAACAATCAGACAATCAAGCAATCACTAATCACTCAAACAATCAAGCAATCAGACAATCAAGCAATCAGCACGTGTCCCCCGGTGGCGAAGGAATAGAGAACGGCCGCACTGGGGCGGCCGTCAGGGGACATAGTCGTGGGCGGAACCGGCAGGTTGCGCGCCCCGGACATGTGGTTTCGGGGGTGTGAGGGGCTATCGGGCCATGATGTATTCCATCACCTGGCACAGACGGGTGTTGGTTTCCGGTATCTCGCCGCTGCCGTCGATGGAGACGAGGCGGCCGGAGACCTTGTAGTAGTCGAGCACCGGGCGGGTTTTGGCCTCGTATTCCTCCAGGCGGTGGCGGATGACCTCCTCGGTGTCGTCGCTGCGGTTTGAGGAGAGGGCGCGCTCGTGGATGCGGTGCACCAGTTCCTCCTGCGGCACGTCGATGGAGATGACGGCATCCAAGCGCCTTTGTTTCTTTTGGAAAAGGAATTCGAGCATCTGGCACTGTTGCACGGTGCGTGGGAAACCGTCGTAGATGATGGAGGGCTGGGGCTTCTCCGGCAGCGGGTCGTCGGGGCCGATGCCGCAGGCGCGGCGCAGGCGCAGTTCGTCCCACTCGTCGAGCATCTCGTTGCGGCCGTGGTCGAGGGCTTTGGCTATGAGGCTTACCACCACGTCGTCGCCCACCAGGTCGCCCCGGTTCATGATGTTGCGGACGCGGAGGCCCAGCGGGGTCTCCAATGCCACTTCGCGGCGCAGCATCTCGCCGGTGGAGAGGTGTATGAGGTCGAATTTCTCGGCCAGAAGGGAGGCCTGGGTGCCTTTGCCCGCGCCGGGCGCGCCGAACAGTATGATGTTTTTCATGGCGATAGTGCTGTTATTTTATTGACAGTTTCTTTTTCATTTCGGGCGAGAGGGCATCCTTGTGGATGAGGATGGTGACGGTCTTGTAGCGGAAAAAGGCCTTGGAAGCGAAGAACATGCCCTTGTAGTCGCCGTTGTAGGCACCCCAGCTGTTTTTGACCATATAGTATTCGTTGCCTATCTGGTCGGTGGCGGTGCCGTAGATGAGCATGAGGTGGTCGTCGTTGGTCTCGTGGTTGTCCCATGCCAGCTGGCGTTCCTGCGGGGTGACCCAGCGCTGGGGTGTGGGACGGGTGGCGGACTCGTCCTGTATTTCCTTGGCGGTCATGCCGGTCCAGTGGGCGAGGTCGCTGCCTTTGAGGTCGGGGGCTTTCGTGTCGGTGGCGGGGAGGACGCAGAATCCGTTGCGCGAGTTCTGGCGGAAACCGGGTTCGCTCACGTCGCTGTCCCAACCCACGGGGTAGCCATGGGCAATGGCGTAGTCGGTTATGGCAAGCAGCTCGTCGAGGGTGACGTTGTACGACAGGTCGTGACGCCAGTTGTCGGGGCTTTCGACGGCAAAGCGACTGTAGAGGGGTTGGTGGATGAAGGCGGTTATCTGGATGTAGTCGTCGGCTTTTAGCCCTGTGGAGGCATAGAACGACAGGGGAGTGTACTTCTTGCCCTGATAGGTGAACTGCTCGGGCGGCACACCGAGATATACGTCGTGCACGGCGCGGATGGCTTTCATGCAGAGGAGCTGGTAGTCGTTGTCGCTCTGCAGACTGTTGTTGCCGGCAGCGGCCTTGACCATGGGGTTGACCATGGAGCTGAGTTCGCTGTGGTTGGAGATGGTGTCGCGGTACATGGCGCCGGGACGCATCAACTCTTCAGGCACGAGGCCGTAACGTTCCATGCAGTGCAGGAGGTCGCCGAAGCATCCGCCTTGGGAGAAACCGATGTCGCCGTGAGTGCGTATGGAGGCCATGGCGCGGTCGTAGTAGTCCCAGTAGGCGGTGTACATCTCGCTGAAGTCGTAGGTGCCTTTGCCCATGCGGAGGAGTTCGGCCTCGATGAAGGCCATGCCGCTGTAGTCCCAGCAGGTGCCGGCTTTGCCTTGGTTTTTGACGGAGGTGACGGGGAGTTCCTTGGTTATGGTGAACTTATAACCTTGGTCGGAATCCTTTTTCTGTTGGGGAGTTGTCTGGGCTGAGACGCAGGTGCATAACAGCATCGCAGCCATGATGATAATGATTCGTTTCATATCTGTAGTATTTTTATTATACCTGCGGCGGTGCGCCGCTTTCACGCTGCAAAAATACGAATTTTTTTTGAATGAATGAAAGTTTTGGTGATTGCTTGATTGTTTGATTGCTTGATTGCTTTAGTGATTGCTTCATTGTTTGATTGCTTGATTGTTTGAGTGAATAGTGATTGCTTGATTGTCTGATTGTTTAATTGTTTGAGTATTTTATCACTCAAGCATTTACACATTCAAGCATTCAAACATTAATTCACGCATTAACACATTCACGCATTAACACATTCAAACAATCATTCAAAGCGAGATGTCCCAGATGCCGGCGGCGCGTTCCAGCTCGACCCATGCGGTCATGCATTCGTGGAGGCATTCGGCATAGGCTTGCTGCAGCTCGTTGTAGGTGTGCTGTGCATTGATGACTTCGAGGAGTGAGGTTTCCCCTCTCATATAGGCGTAGGTCTTGCCTTCGAGCACTTGGCGGGCATTGCCGGCAATGACGGTGTTGTAGTTGGCCAGACGGTCGAGGGCTGAGCGGTAGTTATTGTAGGCTTTGATGATTTCGGTTTGGGCCTGCTGCCGCAGGATGTCGGTTTCGATATGTGCCTGCTGGGCTTTGTACTGGCCGGCACGGATGTCGCCCCAGTAGAGGTTGGATACGGGCAGGGGTATGCTGATGCCTACGGTGTAGCCGTAGAATTCGGGGGCAGGGGCTTCCTCGTTGCGCACGCGGGTGCTGTAGCTCACGCCGAGGGAGAGGTCGATGTCGGGGATGCGCTCACGTCGCACCTGGGTCAGTTCGCTCTCGGAGGCAAGGGTCAGGTGGCGTTGCTGCACGATGTCGAGACGCAGGCTGTCGGCGGCTTTCAGCATGTCGCTGAGGTTGTAGTTCCGCATGGGGGAGTCGAGGTTGCCGACGATGCTCTGTGTGGCTAGCGTGGGGTTGCCCATCAGTTGGTCGAGTTCGACGAGAGCGTTGCGGTAGTCGGCCAGCAGGGCTTGGTAATCCTGTTTGGCAATGTTGGCCTCGAGACGTGTCTGCATGACATCGATTTCCGACATGTCGCCGGTGGCAAAACGCAGGCTGTCGCTGAGGTAGAGCTCTTGCATGTTCTGCATGTTCTGCCGGCCTATCGTCACCAGTGTGCGGGCCAGGAGGGCATCGATGAAGGCAAGTGTCGCCTCGGCCCGCAGGGTGAAGGCAAACTGCTGCAGCCTGGCATGGGAGGCGTCGAGGTTGTGGAGCGCGGTGGAGATGCGTGCGGAGCGTTTGCCAAAGGAGATGGTCTTTTCTATGCCGAAGGAGAAGGACTGGCCCATGGCAATGTCCCAGTCGCTGTTGTTGCCGTACTCTGCCGCGAGGGCGGGGTCGTTGAACTTCTTGGCGGCGGAGAGGTCGGCCTGGGCAACAGAGTGGTCGAGTTTGGCAACGGCGTAGTTCAGGTTGCTCTGCATGACGCGGCTGATGAATGTGTTGTAGTCCAGCTCCTGCGCGCTGAGGTGCAGGGTTGTCAGGAGTAGGAGGGCCGCGAGGGCGGCTGCTTTGGATATTGTGTGGACTGTTTTCATTGCTCGGAGGTGTTTTGGGTGTCGGTGGTGATGGGTTTGCTGCTTTGGGCTGCTTTCCGCTCAGCCCGTTTTTCTACAAGGTAGTAGAGTGTGGGCAGGATGAAGAGGGTGACGATGGTGGCGAAGATAAGGCCGTAAACGATTACTGTGGCCAGGGGGCGCTGCACGTCGCTGCCTATGCCCGTGGAGATGGAGGCCGGGAAGAGACCCAGCACGGCGACGGAGGCCGTGAGCAGGACGGGACGCATGCGGTGGGAGGCACCCTCGATGACCGCCCGTCGCAGGTTGTTGCCCCGGGCTCGCAGATGGTTGATGTGGGATATCATGATAATCCCGTTCTGGATGGCTACGCCTATCAGTGCTATGAAGCCTACGGCAGAGGAGACATTGAGTGTCATGCCGCGCACGTTGAGCGCCAGCATGCCGCCGAAGAGTGCCAGCGGCACGACGAACATGAGCAGTCCGGCCTGGCGCACCTTGCCGAAGGCGAAGATGAGCAGGATGAACATGACCATGAGCGCCAGCGGGACCACCAGTCCCAGACGGTTGAAGGCTCGGTTGCGGTTCTCGAACTGTCCCGCCCAGTGCAGGGTGGTTTTCTCGGAGTCGTATTTCACCTGTTCGTTAATCAGCTTGTTTGCCTGCGCCACAAAGGTGGTGAGGTCGGCACCGCGCAGGTTGATGCGTACAAGTGTGTAGCGACGGCTCATCTCGCGCATTATGGTGCTGGCGCCGAGAGCCATCTTGATGTCGGCCACGGCAGAGAGGGGAACCTTGATGCCATCGGCTGTGGTGAGCATGAGGTTGCCGATTTCCTCGGGCGTGTTGCGGTAGCGCTCGGCATAGCGGCAGGTGATGTCGTAGACTTTGCTGCCTACGTAAATCTGCGAGATGGCGCGTCCGCCGATGGCCAGTTCGATAAGCTCGGCCACATCGGATACGTTGAGCCCGTATTGGGCGATGCTGGTGCGGTTGACCGATATCTGTAGCTGGGGAGTGGGCGGTTCCTGGTCGACGGCCACATCCGTGGCTCCTTCGACCTGCGAAACCACTTTGGCCACCTGCTCAGCCACCCGTCGGCTTTCGTCGATGTCGTCGGAGTAGATCTTCAGGGCCAGGTCGCTGTGGGTACCGGCTATCTGGTCCATCACCATGTCGATGATGGGCTGGGAGAATCCCGCCGAATAGCCGGGGATTTCTTCAATGGCCTTGGACATGGCTTCGACAAGTTCGGCCTTTGTGCGGCCGGATTTCCATGTGTTGTAGGGCTTCAGCCCCACACCGACTTCGACGTGCGAGAGGGAGAAGCACTCGGCGCCCTCGTCGTCGCGGCCCAGTTGGGTCATGACATATGATGTCTCGTCAAATTCTTTCAGCACATGTCGCAGGTCGTCGGCCATCTTTTTGGATTTCTCGATGGAGAGGCCTGAAGGCAACTGCACCTGCACCCATATCGAACCCTCGTCCAGCGGCGGCAGGAAGTCCTTGCCGACAGTGATGGAAAGGGCAATGGAGCCTCCCAGAATAATCAACAGCACAACGATGACGGCACGTGTTTTCTCAAGCAGCACGCCTACGACACGGTTGTAGGACTGGTTGAGTTTCTCCAGCCATTTGTTGTGGTAGAGCTTGCGGGGTTTGTGGTAGGCAAGATATGACAGGCCGGGGGTGAGGAGCAGTGAGGTGAGCAAGGCACCTATCAGTGCATAGCCCACGGTGTAGGCCATGGGCGTGAAGAGCTTGCGCTCGACATGCTCGAAGGCGAAGAGCGGCAGGTAGGCGGTGATGATAATGATGGTGGAGAAGAAGATGGAGCGGGCAACCTCGCTGGCGCGCTGCTTTACGTCGCCGGCAGACAGTTCCAGTTCCGGGTGTCGCTCGCGCTTTTTCAGGATGTTCTCCATCATGACAATGGCGCCATCGACCAGTATTCCGAAGTCGATGGCTCCCAAGGAGAGCAGGTTGGCCGGGATGCCGGTGAGTTTCATGAGCACAAAGGCCACCAGCAGGGCAATGGGAATGGTGATGGCAACCACAAGCGAGCCACGGAAGTTGCCCAGGAATATCATCAGCACCACGATGACCAGCAGCATGCCAATCAGCAGGGTGTGGGAGACGGTCTTCAGGGTTTCGCCCACCAGGTTGGTGCGGTCGAGGAAAGGATGTATCTCCACGCCCTTGGGCAGAATCTCGTTGTTCAGCTCGTCGATGGAGGTGTGTATGCGGTCCAGAACTTCCGAGGGGTTCTCGCCGCGCAGCATCTGTACGATGCCTTCCACAGCATCGTCGTAGTCGTGCTCGTCGTCGCTGTAGCCCAGCACGCCTTTGCGCTCCAGGGTGCCATATTTCAGCTCGCCCAGGTCTTTCAGATAGACGGGTGTGCCGTTGACGGTTTTCACCACGATGTCGCCCAGTCCATCCAAGTCGCTGATGAGGCCGATGCCACGGACGACGTAGCTGAGACTGCCCTCGGAGAGGATACTGCCGCCGGCATTGATGTTGTTCTGTTCAATCTTCTCGGTTATATCGCTCAGCGAAATGCCGTATTCGGTCAGCCTGTCGGGCGAGAGCTCTATCTGGTACTGTGTGGTGATGCCGCCGTAGTTGCTTACGTCGGCCACGCCTGAAATCTGCCTGAGATAAGGGATGATGGTCCATTTGTGGATGTCGGTGAGGCTGCGGAGGTCGTGGCTGCCGTCGGGGCTTTCCACAATGTAGCGGTAAATCTCGCCGGTGGGGGCGGTGAGGGGGTTGAGCTCCGGCACGGCGCCGTAGGGGAGGTCTATCCCCACCAGCCGCTCGGTGACGCGCTGCCTTGCCCAGTAGTCGTCCACACCATCGTCAAAGACCAGTATTACAGTGGAGATGCCGAAGCTGTTCTTGCTTCGCATGGTCACCAGATTGGGGATGCCGCTCACAGCCCGTTCCACAGGAATGGAAATCTGCTGCTCTATCTCTTCGGTGGCAAGGCCGGGCACCTGGGTGACCACTTGCACTGTGGTGTCGGATATGTCGGGGTAAGCATCGATTGACAGGGCATTCCACGAAATGACTCCGGCGATGCAGAGCAGACCGAAGATGGCAGCGGCAATGGCTTTGTGGTCAATGGCCCAACCTACAATTTTCTCTATCATGGTTCAGAAGTGTGATGGGTGAATATTGGAAAAGTAATGGAGGGAGGTTAGTGCTTGTCAATCAGGTAGAAGGCTCCTTCGGTGATGATTATGTCTCCGGGAGTCAGACCTTTGATGATCCGGAGCGTATGCTCGTCTATCGATACGACCTCTACGGGTGTGCGTAGGTAGGTGCCTTCGCCAACCTTGCGCAGCACATACCTTCCTTTCTCGCCCTGCAGTACGGCATCCTTGGGTATCACAATGCTGTTGAGGTTCTGTATGTGCATGTTCACGCGGGCATACATGTTGGGGAGCATCTGGTGGCGAGGATTGTCACACTCGATGATTGTCTGCACAGTGCGGGTCTCGGGGTCGAGGATGCCGCCTACATAGTTTACTTGTCCGTGGAAAACGCTGTCGGGCCGGGCCACAAGACTTACCTCCACACGCTCTATCCCGTCCACATAGGGGGCGTCCATTTCGCTGACATTGGCCTTCACCCACACTTTGTTCAGGTCTGCCACCACCACTTTCGCAGCGGCGTCCTCTTTCAGATATTCGCCAATGACCAGGTCGTTGCTCAGCACTCGTCCCGAGATGGGCGAGCGGACAATCATGGGCTGCCCCACTTCGGCCTTGTTCAGGTCAATTTGATACTCCTTTGCCACGGCTACGGCATGGCGGTATTCCTCTACTGCCAGAGAATAGGCAGTCTTGGCCTCGTCAAGGTCTTTGGTCGACGCCACACGGTTGTCGTGCAAATCCTGTGTGCGGTCAAGAGCCCTTTTGGCCATGTCCATCTCCGATTTGGTCTGTATGAGCCGTTTCACCACCTCGCCGTATTCCGAGGCGGAAATCTCAAACAGCGGGGTGCCGGCTTTCACCACTTGGCCTATGCGTACCAGCGAGCGTACCACACGGCCGGAAAAGGGTGCCGCCACTTCGGCGTAATTAGAGGGTATGGCCGTCACCACACCGGTGGTGGTGAGATTGAAAGAGTACTTCGATACACCTACGGTGTCGCACACCAGGCGTGTCCCGATAGTGGAGGTGGAGGCCACCGTGATAGTATCGCCCTGCACTGAAATCTCATTGTCCGACGTGTTGCTTGTGTCGCTGGCAGAACCCGAACAGGCGGCTAAAAGCCCTGCACATAATACAAAATAGAGGTATTTCTTCATATTACAGTAAAAGCAATTGTGTTTCTTATATTTCATTATCAGTTTATTCGGCATGCGGGCATATTCTTCCCTGCCGGAATAGAGATTGCAAAGATACTACATTTTCTTGAATAATTGATAATCTTTATTGAAAAACGATAATAAATTTTCTCTCTACGATAAAAAGCAAGAAGGTGCAATCTGTGGTTAAGGCTGTATGCCGACGGGTAATAAAAAACAAAACAGGATGTCGCAGCATCCTGTCTTGTGGTTTGGTAGCGGGGGCTGGATTCGAACCAACGACCTCCGGGTTATGAGCCCGACGAGCTACCTCTGCTCTACCCCGCACTCTGTTATTTCCCTGTGGAAATCGGCTGCAAAGGTACTACTTTTTTTTGAATAATCAAGACTTATTCCAAAACATTCTCTAAAATTAACAATTCCCATGATAGTTTTCAAATGTTTACAAGAGGTATTTAACATAAGAAAATCGTCTCTCTTCGTAAAATGAAAGAAGTTTTTACTGGTGCGAAATGTTAATTTCAAGATGTCAGAGGCTACATTTCATTTGTTTTTGCTCAAATAACGTTGAAGGGTCTGGCTTTCTGAAATGTAGGCTTGTTCATGGGTCATTCGTCCAAGTAGGGGATGGTGTCAAAGGCAATTGTGTCGGTGGTCGGCTTTTCGTTGCGCTTGAATAGATCCTCAAAGCGTCCTTTCATTCGTCCTTTGACTATCGCCCAACGGCGGCGGTTTTTCAACGAACTCATCTTCTTATGGTATCGCCCGCACAACTGGTTGAACCGCTCCAACTGTTCTTCTGACATGCGTTTGCGGTAAAACCAACGGTACCGCCTCATATAGCAGCGCTGCTGCCGTTTCACCTTCGTCAGCGTGTCGCCGTGGAAGTCGGCATAGGGGGTGGACACAACCTCGGTGACAAAGGCTTCGTAGTTGTTGATGAACTTCTCCACCTTGTTCCCTTTCTGTGCCCATGCCGTGGGGCTCAGAAGAAGGATTATCACCGACAGTGCTAGTGCGTGCTTCATTTTGAAGATAAAAGAATGTGGATGCCCGACGGCGTGAGGCCGTAAGACCGGGCATCCACACGTTACAATTACTTGTTGTAATTACTGAGACCCTCGTTCAGGTAGTTGACAAATTTCTGCACGTCGCGGTCATACTTGTAGTTCTCTTTGGTCAGAACCTTCCCGTCGGCGTCGATGATGACATAGTAGGGCTGGGCATTCATGTTGTACATGCTCTTCTCATAATACAGATTGCGGCGGCCGAGGGTTTTCAGCACCCGTCCGTTGTCGTCTGTAACCCATTCCTCCTCGGGCAGGTCGATGGTGTTCTCATCCACATACAGGCCACACATGACGAACTTGGTGGTGAGCAACTCCTTCACCTCTTTGTCGGCCCACACATAGTGCTCCATCTCGCGGCAGTTGGCGCAGGTCTTTCCCGTGAAGTCGATGAAGATGGGCTTGCCCACTTGCTTGGCATAGGCCTTGGCCTCGTTCAGGTCGAAGAAACCGTTGAAGCCGGAGGGCATGTGCAGTTTGTCAGCATATTTGCGGGTGCCGAGGTCTTCCGTGGCAGCTCCGGGAGTATAGGCAATGGTTGAGCCATGCTCTTCGATGCTGCGCTCGATATTAAAGTCTTGCGTCTCCATGGGGGGCAGGAAGCCCGAAATGGCCTTGAGCGGAGCACCCCACAGGCCGGGGATCATATACACTACAAAGGCGAGGTCAATGATGGCCAAGAACAGGCGGACGACACCGATGTGCTGCAAGTCCTCGTCGCCTTTGAACTTGAGTTTGCCCAGCAGGTAGATACCCATGAGGCCGAAAATGACAATCCACAAAGCCAAGTAGGTCTCGCGATCAAGCAGACCCCAGTTGCAGTAGAGGTCAGCCATGGAGAGGAACTTGAGACCGAATGCCAACTCCAGGAAGGCAAACACCACCTTGACGGTGTTGAGCCAGCCACCCGACTTCATGTTCTTCAGCACGGAGGGGAACATGGCCAGCAGGGTGAAGGGGGCGGCAAAGCCGATGCCAAAGCCCAGCATGGTGATGAGGCTCACCCAGCGGTCTGTGGTGCTGGTGGAAAGGCTCACCAATGCGGCACCGAGGATAGGACCGGTGCAGCTGAACGACACCAGCACGGTGGTGAGGGCGATAAAGAACGGAGCCAGCAGACCGCCTTTGTCAGCCTGTTCGTCCGATTTGTTAATCCACTTCTCGGGCATTTTAATCTCAAACAGGCCGAAGAAACTGAGAGAGAAGATGAGGAAGATGATGAAGAAAAGCAGGTTGGGAACCCAGTGGGTGCCGATAAAGTACAGTGCTTCGGGACCGAATATGAGGGTGAGGATGGCACCCAGCACGGCAAACAGGAAGACGATGGAGAACCCAAAGAACCAGGCTTGGCGGCGCGAGGCACGTTTGTTGTCGGTCGAGTTCATGAAGAAATTCACTGTCATCGGAATCATGGGGAACACGCAGGGCGTGAACATCGTCAGTATGCCGCCCAGCAGAGCAAACAGGAATACCACGATGAGCGACTGTTTCTTACCTTCGGGTTGCCCTTCGGTGTCGGCCACGGCAGGGGCAATGGTGTCAACAATGGCTTCGTTTTCCTGCAACGTCTCCGTTGCGGTATCGGTCACCGGCATTTCGAGGTCATCCAGCTCGTTTTTGAGATCCTGCAGCGCACCTTTTACACTGAAGGAAAAATCGCGGTCGTCCGGCGCAATGCACGAGCCGTTGTTGCAAAGCTGGTAGCTATAGGTGCCCTTGACCTTGAAATCCTTTTGCGAAAGGCGTTCAATCTTCTGACGGAATACCACGCGCCCACTGAAAGAGCGGACGGTGCAGTTGAAGTCTTTGTCAAACTCCTCATGGGGTTTCGGCTCGCTCACTTTGCCTTTCAGGGCGTAGTCTTTCGAGGGGGTGAACTCAAAGGAAATGCCGATGGGACCCATCGGGTCGGTGTGCTGGGAATAGAGATGCCAGCCCTCGTCGAGCTGGGCGGTGAAAATCAGTTCCGACTCATTCCCGTTGAGTTCTTTTACTTGGAATGACCATTTGACGGGATCCATTATCTGTGCCATGCTGGCCCAGGCCAGACCGACAAACAGGAATAAAGATAGAAATCTTTTCATAACGGTATTATTGGTTCTTGTTTAACAGATGTTATTTCAGTGTAAACTTGGCTGTACGGGTGCCTTTTCCGGTCTTCACTTTGACGGTGTACGAACCCTTTTTCATCTTGGCGATGTTGATGTGGGCTCCGTTGCGGTATTTGGGCACGGTGCGCACTTTCTCACCTTTGGAGTTGAGGAAGACGACCTCGGCCTCTGCGGCGTTCATGGTGATGGTGATGTAGCCTTCTTCCAGATAGGGCGTCAGTTTGATGCGTTCTTCCGGGTCTTCCGCTGCGGCGTGCTTGCCGGGTTTGTCACCCGCGGCTGCGGCGTTCTCGCTGCTCTCCTCTTCCGTTGCTGTCTCGGTGTTCTCTGCCACCTCGGGCTCCATCATCTTAAAGCCGCTCAGGCAGAAAAGGCCTTTCTCGTCGGTGCCGAACCAGATGTTGTCAAACCTGTCGATGGCCACATTCTGAAACATGCACCTCGGCAGTTTGTCGCCGGCACGGAAGGTCTCCCACCGCTCGGCGCAGTCGAATACCGCCACGCCCCCGTCGGTGGCCATCCACAGGTGTCCTTCCTTGTCAAACACGAGGTCGTTCACCTGATTGCCCGGAATAGGGCAGTTGTCGGTGTTGAATATCTTCCACGTCTCGCCGTCGAAGCGGCACAACCCCTCGAGGGTGCCAATCCACTTGACATTGCTCTTGTCGATGGCTATGGAGAGGACGATATTGTGTGCTATCTTCGATGTCTTGGTGGTGTAGGAAATCCAGCGGCCCCCGTCATAGACGCAGAGACCGTCATTCGTGCCAATCCATTTGCGGTCGCGGTTGTCAACCACCACACACAGGATAAAGTCGCTCAGCAGTCCGCTTTCCGATGCGGTGAACTTGTTCCAATTCACCCCGTCGTATTCCACAAAGCCGCTCAGCGTCACGCCAATCCATTTCTCGCCCGCGTGGTCAACGGCTATGTCGCGGATGTATTTCATGTTCAGCCGTCGTGTCTCCTCACTGTGCTCGAACCAGCGGTTGCCGTTGAACTCTATCACGCCGTAGTCGTCGGTGCCTATCCACAGCGTGTTGCCCTCCGGCACGAGACAGTTGACAAACTGGTTTTTCAGCTTCTCGTTGAAGTCGGAATAGTCGGTCCACTTGCCGTCGCGGAAGCTGTTGAGCCCTTGGGTGGTGCCTACCCACAGGGTGCCGCGGTTGTCGGCAGCCACGGCCAGGATGTTGTTGCCTGTCAGCTCCGAGTTTTTGGTGGTGTAGTTGGTCCATTTCTGCGCTGTGGCGGGCACGGCCAGCAGAACAACGGACAATATGGTCAGGATGCGTTTCATTTCAAGTGTTGCAGGTGTATATGGGTTCAATAATTGTTCAGGTTTTGTGTTTCTCTTTCTTGGCGGCGGGGAAGAGGATGTTGTTCAGTATCAGCCGGTAGCCGGGTGAGTTGGGGAAGAGCGACAAATCCGTAGGCGGGTCGCCCACAAAGTGGCGGTAGTCCTCCGGGTCGTGGCCGCCGAGGAATGTCCAAGTGCCTTTGCCGTACTCGCCGTGCAGGTAGCGCACCTCGCCCAGAGCCTTGTTTTCGGCCAGGATGACCGCCGACGACTTGACGCACTCGCGCCGGAAGGCCGTGGTCTGTCCCATGAAGCCGTGGATGATGCGCGTATGGTTCTGTGTCAGCATGGTGGGCACCCAGTCCCATTTGGCGGAGAAGTCAAAGAGCGTGAAGAAATCATTCTTCTCGTTCACTACCCGTTGGCGTGTGCGGTCGTCGACGTCAATGGTGGATATTTCATATTCTCGCGGGTTGGTGCTGAGTCGGAAGTTCTTGAAGGCAAAAGTCTTGTCGTAGTCCAGCTGCTCCTGTGCATCGGGCTGCATGGGGTCGCCGTCGAACATCACATCGCAGATGTCCACATTCTCGGCGGCCAGGGCCACGTCGTAGCTGTCGGGTGCCGAGCACATGGCAAAGAGGAATCCGCCGCCCATGACAAAATCGCGAATCTTTTGTGCCACGGCCAGTTTCAGCTGGCTCACCTTGGCAAATCCCAGTTTGGTCGCCGTGGCTTCCTGGGCGCGTACATCCTCGATATACCATTGCTGGTTGCGGTAGTTGCCCCAGAACTTGCCATATTGGCCGGTGAAGTCTTCGTGGTGCAGGTGCAGCCAGTCGTACATTGGCAGCACACCGGCTATCACCTCCTCGTCATAAACCACGTCGTAGGGTATGTCGGCATAGGTGAGCACCAGCGTCACTGCATCGTCCCAGGGGAGCTTGTTTTTCGGCGAATACACTGCAATCTTGGGTGCCTTCTGCAGCTTCACGGCATCCATGTTCACCGATGGGTCGGCAATCTCGGAGAGGATGGCGCTCGACTGCCCGTCGGCAATCACCTCGGCGGTGACGCCGCGCAGACGGCACTCCTTGTCGAGCAGGTCGGCATACTTCATCATAAAGCTGCCGCCACGGTAGTTGAGCAGCCACGTCACCTCTACGTCGCGCTGCAGCGCATAGTAGGCCACCCCGTAGGCCTTGAGGTGGTTTTTCTGCACCTCGTCCATGGGGATGAGCAGGTAGGCCGCCCGCGCAGGCAGCACGGTCAATAGCAGAATCAGCGATATGATGACACCTTTTTTCATGCAATTTACTATAACGTGCAAAAAGGATTATTATTGTATTGCGCGCCATTCCAATTTGGAATTTTTATGACGTATTGTCCCAAATCGGTCATTAAGGTTTCATACCTAATTGCCACTTGATATAACGTGGCCGAGGAAGTCTATCCCCTCGCCACTGAGGAGCACGCGCTCTTAATAGGCTCTACCCAGTATGTAGAAACCATCAAGCGCCGTCATTTATTCGATCGTTATTCGATCGTTTTCCACTCGTTTTCCGTTTCA